>JAGIAP010000072.1 GCA_017744805.1 Chitinophagaceae bacterium
CTCCAGGCAGCATTGCCTGCTACCGCGATACTGATGAGGATCACTACGGTCCACATACTGTCCGTATAACGGGCAGCGATGATCGGCAATACGAGGAAAGCCGAGATAAGGAGGGCCAGCTTCCTTGAACGGCCTACCATCCAGCCCTTCTTGATCAGCATGGACGATAGCCATCCGCCTCCGATGGCGCCGAGGGTGGTGGCAGAATAGACGATCACCAGCGGAAGACTGGGCTTTTTGAGGTCGAGGTGGAAAGTGCTGCTGAAATATGAGGGCAGCCAGTACATGAAAAAATACCAGATGGGGTCGGTGAAGAATTTGCCGGCGATAAAGGCCCAGGTCTGGCGGAGTTGAAAGAGTTGTACCCAGCGGAGCTTGGGCTCTTCCGCTTCCTGCTGCTGGTCGCTGTTGATCAGGTCCAGCTCGGATTGGGAGATGCGTTTCTGGCGGGCAGGTACATCATAGAAGATACGCCAGAGGATCAGCCAAATGAATCCGAGGGCGCCGGTGATGAGGAAGGCTTCCTGCCAGCCGTACCAGCCGAGGATGGCCGGGACCAATATCGGCGCTACGCAGGCGCCGATATTGGATCCGGAATCCAGTATGCCGGTGGCTAAGGCCCTTTCTTTTTTGGGGAACCATTCCGCTACCGTTTTGATAGCAGCAGGGAAATTGCCTGATTCGCCGATGCCCAGTGCCGCACGGGCGGCGCCGAAACCAAAACTGCTACGGACCGTAGCATGCAGCATGGCCGCGATACTCCAGATGGTCACAGAGATCGTATAGCCCAACTTCGTACCGATCTTATCGATGAAAGACCCAAATACTACCAGCCCGATCGCATAAGTGGCGGTGAAAGCCATCACGATATAACTGTATTCCATTTCCGACCAGTCGAACTCCTTTTCCAGAACGGGCTTCAGGAGGCCAAGCACCTGGCGGTCGAGGTAATTGATGGTGGTGGCAAAGAACAACAGGATACAGATGAACCAACGGTATTGGGTTGTTTTCTGATAAGGTTGCATGGGAGTAAGGTTTTTCGTTGGGTGACGAAACAGAAAGATAGCCCATTTTTTTTATAGTGCTGCTGAACTGTCTTCATCCAGGAAAAGTATGGCATTGGGGTGCGTCCGCAAGATGGTGCTGGGATATTGCTCCGTGATCATATCCTTCAGTGTATGTCTCACCGCTGCCGCCTTGTTCTTTCCCGGCACCATACAGAACAGGTAACCGGCGCGCATTAGGGCCGGGATGGTAAGGGTAAAGGCATAGGAAGGCACTTCCGAAGCGATGGAAAAGGCGCCATCATTCACCTGTTGCTGACGGCAGGCATCATCCAGGTCCACCACTTTCACCAGGTGTGGATCGCTGAAATCGGCCACATGCGGGTCATTGAAGGCGAGATGGGTATTCTCCCCGATCCCCATAAATACAATGTCCGTAGGATGAAGCTCCAGCAGTGCCCGGTAGCGGGCACATTCGTCTTCAGGGTTATTCGTTTGTCCGTTGAGGTAATGAACTTCCCTGATTTTCACTTTGCTGAAGATCCTTTCTTTGAGAAAAAGACCGAACTGTTGTGGCGCATCGGGGGGCATACCGAGGTATTCATCCATATGGAATGCATTGATGCGCTCCCACTCCACGGCCTCCTGCAGCAATGCGGCCAGGAACTCGTTCTGGGAAGGTGCTGCAGCAAAAACAATATTGATGACTTCCTTTTGCTGCAGCAACTGCCGGATCCTGTCCGCGGCCATGGTTGCGGCTGCGGAGCCCATTGCTGTTCTATTCTCATAAATGTAAACATGTAGGCTGTCTGCCCTGGTCTCTCTCATTGTAGGGTTGATTTTCTGTGTTCTCAATTATAGTCTCAGTTTCACACCCAGTCGTCCCCAGGTGGAATAATACTGTTTGCCATAGATCCGGTTCTCTGCTCCGAAGTAGGTTCTTTGCGGTGCATTGGTGAGATTCACCACTTCGGTATAGATAGTAAAGTTGTTGCTGAACATATAGGAGGCATTGGCATCGAGCTGCACACGGCTGTCGCGGATGATATCGGTAGCATCTTCCGCACCCAGCGCCAATGTGTAGGAGCCGTTGTAGTTGACATTGCCCTGGATGGTGAACTTCTTGTAGTTGAACGACAATGACCCGTTGGCGCAACTGGATGCCTGGCCAGGTAATCGAAGGCCTTTCCTCAATTGAGCATCGGCGTTAGACTTGGTATAAGTATAGTTGGCCATGATGGAGAATCCTTTGAGAATGCCCGGCAGAAAGGTGAGATTGGCCTGTGCATTCAGCTCCAGGCCGAATACCGAGGCTTTGTCGCCATTTAAAGTGCGGAACCATTGCCAGTCTACGTAAGAGGTGGCGCCGGGGAACTCATCCCCTTTCAGTTGCATTACACTTTTGTATTGGAACTTGTCGATACTCTTGTAGAATACACCCGCCGACAGGATACCTAGATTGTTGAGGTATTTCTCAGCCATCAGGTCCAGGTTGGTGGAGAATGCAGGATCCAGGCTGGGGTTGCCATCAGTGATAGTCTGACCAAGATTATTGATCACGCGGCCGGGAACAAGGTCTGTGAACGTTGGGCGTGAGTAACCGAAAGTAATGGCGCCGCGGATCAGGGTAGTTTTATCGATATCATATTTGGCCTGGAGGTTCGGCAGTATCTTGATATAGTGGTTACCAGCATTCACGGGCGTGGTCTTTACCCATGCTTCGTTCACATCTTGTTCTACGATATTGCCGTCGTAATTCACGTCTGTATATTCCGCTCTCACACCGGCCAGTAACAGGAATTTTTTGAACTGGATACGGTTCATCATATAACCGGAAGCCACCTGTTCAACAGCGTCGTAATAGAATGGATCGATGCTGAGCCTTTGCCCATTGATATTGAAGGTGAACGTAGGAGTGTATCGGAATTTATTGAAGAAGTCGCGGGTGGCCGCCGCATTCACTCCCAATCCGAATTGGTAATGTCCATCGAGGAATTCGTCATCCAGGCTGGGGTCTCCGGAGAACTTGCTGAGCTTGCCATCCGCTGATGCACCGGCGTACGCATACAGGCCAGCGTTAGCGGGGCGGAAACGCTCATTGTGCATGCGCTTGTATTTCCCGCCGAATTTGATCTGCGCAGTATTGCCACCGATGGAATAAGGGATGGTGAAGTTGAGACGGCCCACCAGGTTATTGCCACGGATGGTAGCATTATCGATCTCCACGGTGTTGTAATTGAAAAGCGATCCATCTGTTTTCCAGTTGGAGCCACCCATTTCCGGATAGTCGGAAGAGATATCGGTGATCTCCAAAGGGATATTGCCGGTTTGAAAATTGTAGGCGTTGGCCTCACTGATATATTTGGACCGGTTGTAGAATCCACCGGCATCGATCTTCAGTTTGCCGATGGCGAATTCGCCGGTTAGACTGAAATTGAGATTGGTGGTCTCTTCATCCTGGTCGCGGTATTCATTGTATGACCTTCCCCTGGTGGTCTTGTAAGGTGCACCTGCCACCCGGATGGTATTACTGGTTTGCATCCGTGTACGTTTACGATAGCGCTCGGTGACATCTTCCAGGTGGTTATACATGGCGTTGGCCACGATGGAAGCCGAGGGACTGAACACATAGTCGACTGTTCCGGAAAGCCCTTCCCGCTTGCGCTCGCCAATATATTTCACCAGGCGGATATCGGTAGGGAAATACGTGAGGCCGTTGCCATCGTTGAAATCCTTTGCCTGCCATACCTCCGCATTGAGTGCATCATAACTGTTTTTGGTACGATAGGTAGAGCCCGTCACCAGCATGCCGAGCCGGCCATTGGGGTTATCAGTTGTCTTCACCAAACGCGTACCATAACTGAGATTGGCTACATGGCCCGCTTTCTGGCTCATACCATTGTAATTGCCTGCCAGTTCCAGTTTTAGTTTTTGTTTTCCCGATCCTGCCACCGGTGTTCTCATATTCACGGCCCCGGCAATGGCATCGCCATCCATATCCGGTGTGAGCGTTTTGGTCACTTCCATGGAATTGAGCACATCCAGTGAAACACCATCGAGCGAGGCATTCCTTTCTCCCGTTTCCTGGGTGCCCATCACCTGTTCACCATTCACATTGATATTGGTGAAGCCACCGGGTGTGCCACGAAGCTGGATGGTAGCGCCTTCGCCCTTATTCCTGCTGATGGTAACGCCCGGAAGGCGTTGCAATGCCTCGGCCACGTTCAGATCCGGAAAGCGGCCCATCAGGTCGGCGGAGATCACCTGCTTGATATTGTCCGCCATACGTTGCTGGTTAAGCGCTTTCGCCTGCCCTTCGCGGGATGCCGTAACCAGCACAGTTCTCAGGCCGGTCTTGCCGGTTTGCAATATGATATCGAGATTATATTTTTCGCCTGGTTTAAGTGTCACTGAAGTCTCGTTCGTTTCAAAACCCATATAACTGGTAACCACCGTATAGGCGCCCGGTGCGAGATTGAGGATGGAATACGTACCAGTCTGTGAAGTGCCCACCGTAATGGTGGTACCCTTGATATGTACGGAAGCGCCTGGCAGGGCCAATCCGTCCTTGTCAGCTACTCTCCCGCTGATGGAGCCTGTGCTCTGCGCATGTACCGGCGCTACCAGCAACAGGAATACACTGCAAAGGAATATGGGTAAGATCTCAGGTTTCAGAAATAAACGGAACTTGATCAATCGGTTCATAATGGATGGGTTTAATGCTTGGTTATTTCGGCTATTCTATATCGTTAGTGGTCATTTGTATTGGTAATGGAGGTAGTCAACGAGGAATCTCACTCCAAAACTGGTGGCGACATCCCTGTTCACGATCCAGATCTTTCCCTTCTTGTTCCTCGCCCTGGTTTCGATCACACCGCCGCGGAGATTGGGATCGGGATGGTCCGTAGCATACCGGTTCTTCAAGATCCAGTTGGCGGATCGCTGGATATTCTCTTCAAATTCTTTATAGCCGGCCTTTACCAGCCTGATCCAGATGATGCCGGAAAAGGCAACGGTGGACCCACAGATGGAGCCGCGGTCGGGCTCCCGGCCATCGATGAACTGCTCATAGTACTGGGTGCCATCTTTCTCCTGAGCCCTGGCATGCACACGCGCTACCTTAGCAGCCGCCTCCAGGTACTTCTTCTCTTTCGTCATATCGTAGGCCTCCAGCAAGGATTCGGCATACCAGAGATTGAACCGGGGATGGAAGGAATGCTCCGCTTTGAAATTGGGCATATAATCCATCCATAATCCTTCCGGCCCCTGTTTTTCCACCAGGCTATTGCAGAGCAACAGGAATGCATCCCTGAATTTTTTCTCCCCCGAAAATTCCCATGCATCTTTGAAGAGCCAGCCTTCCGTATTGGGGCGGGATACATCGTTGAGGGTTTGGGTATCCTTAGTTTGCCAGAATGGGGAATTCTCTTTCATCACCGCTCCTGTTTTGGCATCTATCACATCATAGCAGACGCCTTTTTCCGGGTAGTACATATGCCTGAGCATCCAGGAGGCCGCATTGGTTGCCACGCGGGCATAGCGTGAATCCTTGGTGACGCGGCTCAGCTCGAAGATGCCGGGGGTGCCATCGGAAACAGTGGCAAAGACATAGTTCTCCCCACCGATGAAATCCCCATGACTGGCAGCAACCATGCCTGTCAGTACGGGATGATCTTTGATCTCCATCGAGATCCAGTAATCACCGCCACGGCGGGCCGCCTTCAGGTAGGCAGGATCGTTAGTGAGCTTATAGGCGGCCAGCAGGCTATACACGGCCTGGCCGGTATGCCAGGGCACTTCATAATCAAACCATTTCCCTTCTGTCAGATTGTAATCGCAGCGTGATCGTCCTGCGGAGTCGAGGATCACGTCTGCTATATATGTGGCACAGCTACGGATGGCAGCCAGTACGTCGTCTTTTTTCGGTTGCGCCTGTATGCTCTTTATCAGTAACAGAGCCGAAAAAAGGCAAATGGTGTTCTTCCTGAAATTACTCTGCGTCATGGGCACTGATATTTGGATCCAGGTAATATTTGTGTTTGTGGTTCACCAGGGTAACGGAGGGGTCTAACCGGAAAGCAAAGGCCTTATTGGGTAAATTGCCTGGCAATTTGATAACAAGATAATTGATCCCTTTATTCAA
Organism: Chitinophagaceae bacterium; assembly: GCA_017744805.1. GTDB lineage: Bacteria > Bacteroidota > Bacteroidia > Chitinophagales > Chitinophagaceae > Pseudobacter. The sequence goes on from JAGIAP010000072.1 coordinate 6,148, forward strand.
TGGAAGGCGCATACGGAATTCCGGGCCCTTCAATATTGAAAGGAGATCAGGAACTGGTTCTTTTGCTATAAGCTTACCATTGCAGAAAACCTGCACCTCCTTCCCTGCTATTATGAACGCAGAAAGCTCCCTGCTGCTATCCAGGCTCAGGCTTGCCAATGCATACACCCAATCACTGCTGCTCAGGCCGGCCGGCCATTGATCTTCCAGGTATGTGATGCCGCCTGTAGGCGAAGCAAATTTCTTCCAACGAAATCCAGTTCCCTTGTAACTGAATTGATCTCCTGGTTTGGGGATTGCATTGATCTTATCATCCGGAAAGTAAAGAAAGGAAGGCGGATTATTACCCTGCCCCTTGAAAGGACCACAGAATAGCCAGTTCTGAAAATATTGAAGGGGAGTTTCGAATACTTTCAGCCGGGAAGCGATACTATCAGGAATGGGTAGTTGATCTTCAGCTAATTTTCCCAAATGCCTGACCTCCTGTATCAGGTAGTCTGTCGCTTTCGTTCTTTCATCCATGGGCTGCAATGCTATATCGAGCCAGTAAGATTGATTCTCGAATTGCCAAAGGTTGTTATAAAGACCCCGGACAGTCGATGCAATGGACTGTTGCAGAGAGAACCATTTTTCTGCATCGAGCTCTTTCAACATTCCGGCACGCTCCGGAGGATCACTTTCTTTTATCATTTGGATCCCCTCACTGAAAACAGGGATCCCTGTTCGCCAATCCATTTGCATTTTGTATTGAACGGTAGCCAGGCTTAAAGCCGCCTGATCGCGCGGGTTCCTTTTTGCTGTCGTTTGGGTAGCAGTAGTTGCTGTATCCAGGATAAGCTCTACGGCATCAGCACCGGCATTCGACAATAGCAGGGAACGTCCTTCTTTCGGCAAGGATGCCTGGTACCAAATCTGATCGTTCATATTCCAGGTAAGCGGCAGTTTGCGCAGTTGCAGTAAAGCATGCAGTGCTTTAGTATATTTCGCTTGTTCATCTCCGTAAGCAACGATACAATATCGTTTATCGAAACTATCATCTGTTCCTTCCTTCAAGTTCCAGCTCTTCTCTGCCGCTTTGTATATGCTGTACCATACCGAAGAAAAGAATGCTGAACCACCATCATCCCATACCGTTGTGAATACGCCTCGGGCGCCGCTCTCCTTCCCTGCTTTGGCAAAAGCGGTAATATTCTTCACCGCCATTTCATGATCGGGGAAAAGACGATTCGAGTTGAGGATACCCGGACAAACCATGAAGGACAATCCTCTTTTGCTGAATGGTTGGGTCCATTTATCGAAAGAAGCCGGTATACCGTATTCCCAGGTAAGCCAGGTAAGATCCTTGGGAAGCATATCCAATACCTCTTCGTGCTGGATAGCAAAATCACCCCAAAGCATCATCTTCTTTTGATGCTTTTGCAAGATGCCATCGAGGAAGCGGATATGCCTGGCATAATAAGCAGCGATGCCCATTTTGTCTACCGCTGCTTTGGTGCTGCCCTGCCCGAGATCAAAGGTCTCATCACAATTCACATTGAACCAGGGAGCGGAGAAAGCATCGCATAGCTCACCGATCACATCGGTCAGGAATTGTTGTGCAGCAGGGTTGTCCGGATCGATAAGATTGGAAGTGGCGCCCAGGGAACGGTAGGCAGGTAATGCAAGGATCTTCTCAAAGTGACCGAATGACTGAAAACTTCCGATCAATTGTATATGATAATTCGAAGCGAAAGCAGAGAGCTCACGGATATCCGCAATGGTGAGATGCCCATCGGTTGGTGCAATATCCGGATGGGATACTGTTTTGACCACATGTTCTATGTAGAACGTAAGGTAGTTGATCTTGATCTCGGCCAAACGCCGGATCTGGTACTTGATATGATCGATGGTAGAGATGGGGCCCCGGCTGATATCATCCATTACTACACGGGTGGAAAACTCAGGCCAGTCGGCTATTTCAACAGAGCTGGGAAAATTGGCACGCGTGAGCTGCCGTAGTGTTTGCAATCCGTAGAAAAGACCTGTTTCAGTGTTGGCCGCAATCAATTGGGTACTATCATTCATGACCAGCAGATAACCTTCTGATCCGATGGATTGACGAAAAGCCAGTAACCGGATCCCCAGCTTTGCCTCTTCTGCCGGATCCCGGCCCAGCAATAGCAGGTGGCAGGGAGCAGCTACGGTACTTGCCGGAAGTTCGGAAGCAAACTCATTCCACCGTTCCTGCAATCGGCCCAGGACCTGTGGTTCCAGGGTATGGCTGCGAAAAACCAGACTGCCTTGATAAGCAAACCCCTTGTCAGTTACCGTGTACACCTGCGGTAATGGCAATACGGGCAGACCGGCCAAACACCGGTTGCCCGCCAACAAGAGCAAACAGATCAACAGAAAGTTTCGAAGCCGTTCCAAAGCAGTTATTTTCGGTTACTAATATACGTTATATTCTTCGCCTCTTTGGAGATACCGATAAATTCTTTTGCGCCAATTGCCATCAGATTGTTGTTCACTACGCCATTCCTGCCAGATATGATATTTATCAACGGTTGTCCGACGGGTTGCATGCCATATACCGCTTCGATCCGCCAATCCTGCACATCATCCAGCACCAGCATGGATCGTTGGTCGGCCTGGCTGGTAGTGACGCTCAACCCGCTGATAGTAATACCCGCAGCATGCCTGATAAAAAATCCTGCTGCCGGCAATTTACCAAACATCGTGCCTTCCGGGTAATCCTTTTCTTTTTCTTCGGGCCATTGCAAGGCGTCTGCAGTAGTTCCGCCACCGCACATCGAGATGCGGATATTGCTCAAGGTTAGACCATTCACCGGTGAACCGGGAATACCAACAATGGAACAACCCGTTTCACCTGCCCCGGTAGCGGTAATATTGGAAAAATGAACATTCTGAATGGCCCCCACCGGTGGCGTAGCTGCGGTGTCCCTGAATTTGCGGCCACGGTTACCTAACCGCACAAAGAGCGGCACTTCCACCCCTTCGATCACGAGATCACTGATGGAAATATTTTGCATCAGACCACCGTCCACTACCTCCAGGGAAACGCCACTGATACCGGCCGGTTTTCCGTAAATGGTAGTGGTTTTTCGGGATGGTTTGATAATGCAATTGCTGATGGTCACATTGCGGAAACCGCCTGTGGACTCCGTTCCGAATTTCAAGGCATTGCAATGACTGCTCAATATGCAATTGGTGATAGTGATATGTTCAGCAGGCAGCGGGGAGGTACTTTTGAGCGTTATGCCATCGTCATCGGAATCACCTGTGATATTGCTGATGGTCACATAGCGGCAGCCATCGATATCCATCATATCGTTATTGCGGTTGGAATGGTTCCAGATATTGAGGCCATCGAGCCGGAGGTATTCACAGCCGAGGAAATGCTGCATCCAGAAAGCTGAATTTTGCAAGGTGATACCGGTTACGCTTATGTGCCTGCATCCTGCCATCCAGATCAGGTATGGGCGGTTCCTGTACCTGTCTGGTTTCTTGTCTGTGATTACCGGGAATGAAGCGCCCTGGCCATCGATGACACCTGTCCCTTCCAGGGTGATCTGTTCGGCATTGGAGGCAAACAGCAATGCTTGTTGGGCCCAGTCTTCCCCATAAAAGGGAATGCCGGCAGAAAGTGTAGGGTACTTACGTAGATCAGTATGCGCCATCAATATAGCGCCTGCTGAGATATGCAGGATCACAAAACTTTTCAGGATGATAGTGCCGCTGAGGAATTTACCGGGAGGGATCACTACTTTACCGCCGTGGAGATGGCAGCTATCCACTGCCTGTTGAATGAAGGCAGTATTGTCTATGACGCCATCGCCTTTAGCCCCGAAGCGGGTGATCTCCCATACCTGCGCCTGCAAGGAGCAGATAGAAAGGAGCAGAGCTGTCAATAGCGGGTAGATCCTGAACAAGCGCATCGGTGAACGGGTTATGTACAAAGAAAGAGGATCAAGGGGGCTGCCTAGTCTCAGCCCCTGATCATCGAAACCTGGGAAAATACATTTATGAATACAGTTCTATCTTAAGATCTTGCCTGCGGTTGAACGCAGGCGGTACTTACTAAAACGCAGAGAGGGATCATCTAATCTGGTTGTCCAAACGGATTCGTTCAGGTTGGTTTGGGTTAAGCTGCCGTACTCTGAAACAAAAAGCCTTGACCATTGGAGTACAGATTACCTGAGATCATTAGCGCCATGCCTTTACGAAAAGTTGCTACCGTTTGAACAACCTGACTTTATATCAATATCGTCAGAATTATCGTCGTGTACGTACCCGATAAGCTTTCTAAAAAAAGCCCGACGGTTCTCATATTGCCTGGGCGGATAAATTACATCAATTTACGGGTACGTACACGAACATATGACATTTTTCAATTTTGCACAAGCGGAACTTAATTTTTTTTTTATGGCTAAGTGGAACTAATTATGGTAAAAACGGTAGTTCTCCCTGGTAATGATGTCGATAGGCATCAGCAAAGTTTTTTCCTGTTCCACATTGTAGACTAATTTCTGGAACAGGCTCATCATACCCTTGTACCCCTGCTCATGGGGTTTTTCACAAATGAGGAAATCGATGGCCCCCTTCTCGAGGTACTCCACATTCTCCCGGAGGAAATCGTAGCCCAGCAACAATACATCTTTTATCTTTTTACTATCCAGCCATTTCGCCACCAGCGACACACGGGAATTGGTAACATAAATGGCCCGGGGCCGATGCTCCTTCTGAAAGACCCTGTTGAGCTTCTGGCTAACGGAAGCATAATCGGTTTGGGTAGTATGCAGTTGAATGATGAGGCGATCTTTATCATGCTCTTCAAAGAAAGCCCTGAAACCCTCGTCCTTCCTCAGGATCGCGTGGTTACCGGCGATCTCTTTAGCGATATTCACCAACAGCACAGGCTCGCCGGGGTTGGTACAATAATTCACCAACTGCCCCGCCAGGTAGCCAGAGTGAAAGAGCTCAGGACCGATATAGCTCCTGCGCTCCACACCAGGGATGTCTGCATTGATGAGCACATAAGGCATATCCGCTTTTTCGCAGGACCGGATCAGCTTCACCGATTCTTCGGGAAAGGTAGGTGTGAACAACAACCCATCGGGTTTCTGCTGTTCGATCTTCTTCACCTGCCTGGCAAATGATAGCGGGTCGTTCTGGTCGAAGAGGAATCTTTCTACATGCACATTGTATTGACGGATCTCATTTTCGGCCTGGGTAACGCCGTCGAGCGGTGCCTGCCAGAACTCTGTCTCTTCGGATATCGCAGGAAGCAATACGGCTAACCGCAATATTCCCCTGGAAGCGAGCGCCAATCTTTGCGCCAGCACATTGGGTTGATAGTTCAACTCGCGGATAATGGAGTTGATGAGCTCCTTTGTTTTCTCCGAAACACCAGGCCTGTTGTGGATTACACGGTCCACCGTAGCGATAGACACTTTCGCCCTCCGGGCAATTTCCTTGACACCGGCATTCGCTTTATCCTTTTCTTTTTTCATACCTGTTCACAACAATAAAAAATATTATTCAGATTCCCATGTACTCATATCATTTGGCGATGCTGATTTTTCATTATTTTCAATAAGCAATCGAAACTTGACTATGGAGCGAAAACTCACCGCCTGGCATAGCCCGGCGCTCAACAAGAACATGCCGATAGCCGTTTATGGCTTTTATGGTGCGGCTCTCCTGCTGATCCCTACTGCAGCGGCTGATTACCTGGAATATGAAAGGTTCCAGTTGATAGATGCCCTTGCTCCGCAAATAGATGCCGGCCTGGTGAAAGTATTCTCCATCGATAGCATCAATAACGAAAGCTGGATGAACCAGGGTATGGATCCCCGTCAGAAAGCCATTCGTCATCAGCAATGGAATCAGTATGTTTTTGACGAAGTGATCCCTTTCATCCGGAAAGAGACCAGTGCTGAAACGCCCATCCTCACCTGTGGCGCCAGTTTCGGGGCATTGCATAGCGCCAATCTTTTTTTCAAGCGGCCCGATATCATCAATGGCTGCATCGCCATGAGCGGCGTTTATGCATTAACGGAATACACGAGGGGTTATTTTGACGAGGATGTATATTTCAATAGCCCTGTTCACTATCTTCCTAACCTCAATGATCATTCGATATTGGAGCAGATCCGGAAAAGTGACCATATCCATATCCTTTCGGGCAGCGGGGCTTATGAAGATCCGCAGGCGGCAAGGCAGCTCGCCGGGATCCTGCAAAGCAAATCCATCCGTTACGATCTGAGTATCTGGGGGCCTGAATGGACGCACGACTGGCCCACCTGGCGGGCCATGTTGCCGAACGATCTACACTCCATTGGCTTGTAGCAATTGAATAAATTCCGGGCGGGGGATCATGCGGGCACCGAGGCTTTCGAGGTGTTCCGTGTAAACCTGGCAATCGATCAGCTTCACTCCTTCCCTGATCAACTGCTGCACATAACTGATGAATGCGAATTTGCTGGCATTGCTCACTTTACTGAACATGCTTTCTCCGAAGAATACATTCCCCATCCTGACACCGTAACAGCCACCTACCAGCTCCCCGTCTTTCCATGCTTCCGCACTATGCGCAAAGCCTGCTTCATGAAAGGCAGTATAAGCATTCAAAACATCGGTGGTGATCCAGGTACCGTCCTGGCCTTCCCGGTTGATCTGCTGGCAATTGCTGATCACTTCCCGGAAAGCTTTGTTGATGGTGAATTTGAAACTATTCTTCCTGAGTAGTTGCTGCATGCTTTTGCTGACGCGGAGCTCATCGGGGAAGATCACAAATCGCGGATCGGGGCACCACCACAGAATATATTGCCCTTCATACCAGGGGAAGATGCCGCTACGATAAGCAAGCTCCAGTCTTGCCAAAGACAGGTCGCCACCTACGGCCAATAAGCCATCGGGCTCAGCTTGCTGAACCGGCGGGAAATATAATTTATTGTCCAGTGCAAATAAGGGCATGTCCGGCAGGGGGTTATTCTGCCACTACCTCGATGGTTGCGCCGATCTCTCTTTCTGTGATGGCATCGCATTGAGGCTTGAGCTCATCGAATGTACCGTTCTTGACGGCGTACTTGCCCTGAAAGTGAATGATATAGGCACATTGTTCAGCCTGTTCTGCAGAATGACCACAAACGCTCATCAGCGTTTCGATCACCCATTCGAAGGTGTTCACTTCATCATTCCACACGATCAGGCTACAGGGTTCTTCTACACTGGTGAGTAAATCAGTATCATCTTCCTGGTAAGGCCTTGTAGGTCCATCAAATGCCATAAGTACGATTTATAGTAGAGCAAAGTTATTAAAATATGGGAAGGGTGCAAGGGGGGCCCGGAATGCATTCATGGAGCAAGCGTTTGCATGATCCCTTCAGAATGATGGCGTTGGAGAAAAAAACTTTCCTTTTTTTTGATAAAAATTTGGTGGGAATATTCCAATCCCTATCTTTGCACTCCCAAACGAACAAAGGGATATCAAAAAGGGAGTTTAGCTCAGCTGGTTCAGAGCATCTGCCTTACAAGCAGAGGGTCGGCGGTTCGAACCCGTCAACTCCCACAAAAGAAGCCTCGCAGATTGCGGGGCTTTTTTATGCTCTATCCGGATATCAATCGCCCGGTACTTGATTAATGATTATTTTTACTCGGTAACCTTACCACCATGAGTTTGACTGATCACAATAACAGATACCCTCAGGATGGAGTTACGGAAGGTATGCAGAACGAGATAATCAGGATTGCTACCTTAAGATTAGGACACCCACTTTCTCCCGAAATAATTAGCCTCATACGAATAAACAGATGGGGATACATGGGCCTCGAATCTATAATCGATTCTGTCAAATCTCTTGACGTACATGAAATTGAAGATTACCTATCTGGCTTGAAATAGCATTATAAAATGGTGATTTAGGAGAGACTGAACATAAAGAAGCAATATTAATATTCCAATGGGTTCCTGCTTGTATGCCTTACGCGTACAATTCGAATGTCCTTATCTGTGAACTTGTAGGAAATTCAATAATGGTGAAGTCCGAAAGCCCACCAGCTACCATCATGGTTCTTTTTGAATTTGTCGAGGTGATGTCGTTCAGGATGCTGAACCAAAATGAGGGTTGCGTCGACAATCTCATTAATTACCGCCTGGGCGGCCTGGTGTGAATCTGTAGCAATATGTTCAAAAGCCTGGCGAAGTGCATTTTTAGCGCTCTGGCTCCATAACACTACCATTTTTTATCTCATTTTTCAATTGCTCCGCTGATGTGTATTTTCCCTGCTTAATTTCACTGTCACCGTTTTCTAAATCGCTATTGTATTCCTCCAGAGTCTGTGCGATTTGCCCTTTCGTTTTGTAATTGATGCCCATCAACTTAAGAGTATGAATTGGGGTATCGGAGAAAAGGTATCCTGCGGGATCTGGTGATCAGGGAGCATACTGTCAACCTGATCACCTTTTCGAAGTATGTTAACTTCTTTCTTTTTTACATTTTTAAGAATCTTAGATAAGCCCCTGCTCCGTTTTTCCTGCGTAAAACTGCAATAAACATTCCCTGGGAAAGGCCATCTGTTTGAACTCTAACCCTGCTCTGATTCTGTATGTTTTGAAGTAAAACCTGCTTACCGTTCACATCAATAATTTCTATTGTTTGCCAATTATCGGATATTTTGAACGTATCAATAATTAGAAAGTTATGCACGGGATTGGGGGAAACACGAAGGTTGTAATTGTTGGCAGGTATTGGTGCGATAGCTGTTGGAATATTTACTATGTATTCCAGCGGACTACTGAAAACGATAGCTGTATTGACACAATTCGCATTGCTGATTAACCGGCAGCGAATTTTTCCAGCATTTACAGGTGGTAAGTATGTTAGAGTAGCATCTGTTCCGGAATTAACTGCAGCCCAACCATGTTGTGCCGTACTGTCTTCCCACAAATATGAAGGTAAAGGTCCACCGTTGACGATAAGAGATTGCAAGTTGATCGTTTGCCCCGGGTTTACCGTTGTGTTTCCGCTAATAGTGATTGATGAATTTACCTTGTCTCTGATCTCCTGCATTACGATAGTATTGCTCGATACACTAGTTATATTGGAACAGGTAGTATTGTCTGTTAGTATCAATTGAATCCGGTCGCCGTTTTTCAATGAATCTGTAACATACCTCGGATAGCTCATACTCACATCGTTCCCGTTCACTTGCCACTGGTATGTTGCGGTTGAGCCTGCATTCATGGCCTGAGCGTCAAAATAGATATCAGAACCAGAACAAACTGCAGTAACGGGAGAAGCGGTTATAGTAACCGACAGAGGGTTGCTGGGCTTGACTTCTATGGAAAGCTCATTGCTGTTTACTTTCAAGGGCAAGGCACATTTTTGACTGGTTGTCATTTGTACAGAGATGAAATCAGTGCTTGTCAAGCTGTTAGTCGTGTAAGTATTATTGATGCCTGTAATTACAGACTTGTCATTTTGATACCAGGTATAAACGGGATTGGACTCCGCATTAACAGGTATTGCGGTAAAGGTGACATCGCTTCCCTCGCAAATGCTTGATTTATCGGCTGTGATAGACACCTGTGGTGTTAGAACCGGACTAACGGTTACTGTAATCGTATTGCTGGTGTCTTTTTCATTCCGCCTGCAAAAAGAATTGCTGGTAAGTATAACATTCACGTAGTCGTTGTTATTAAGGCTGGCAGTAGAAAATTGACTAATATTAATTCCCGCGTTTTGCCCATTTACCTGCCATTGCCATATAGGCGAATCGCCTCCATTGATAGCTGTGGCAGTAAACGTGGCGAGACTGTTGGCGCAAAGTGCCGTATCGCTGATGAAAATATCAGTGGAAGGTGGAGCAGAAGACTCTACCAGGATCTTGATTTCCTTGCTGTTGTTTCCATCAACAATACAACGGAAAAGATAATTATTCCATGACAGTGGAATATTTCTTATCGTCAGTGAAGCTGTAGTTACATTATTAGTGGTATCATCGTTCACGATATTCTTGAAGCCGCTGCCAGTATTGATTTGCCATTGATAGGTATTGCCAGCCAGGTCGCTATTGAGACTGGTCATGCTACCTGAACAAATAAGTACGACGGAAGGTCCGGATTGGTTGAGAAAAACAGAAAGATGTGCATTGAGTTCAACGATATCCGTTTTCCCATCACCATTCAAGTCAAGCAGATCGCCATTGTAATAGATGTTTTTCGAAGCTTCTACTACTACCGGCGGACCAAATACAATCGATCCTGGTGTTGAGTGGTTCTCGCGGATGTTTATTTGAGGAGCATAAGCGTGACTGATGCTTACGATTTCGGGTTTGCCATCGCCATTCAGGTCATTGATCATGATCTTTCGTACGCTGTATGGAACTGATAAACCCCGCAACTGGCTGAAAGATATTGATCCCGGAGAACTGGTATTTCTCAGAATGAACAGGCTATCTGAGTTATTGTTTTCATTAGGCACACTCACTGTCAGATCAGGCCTTCCATCCAGATCAAGGTCGCCTATTGCAAAAATATTGGCATCATCAGTGTAAAACTTTATAGCAACCGGATTCGAAAAATAGATCAAACTACCAATACTCGTATTTCTATACACCATAACATACTGAGACCGGTTAGTCGCAACAATATCGTTTTTACCATCACCATCAAAATCAACAGCTTCAACGCGGCCGAGATCAAAGTCGCTTCCAATGTTGATTCGCTTTATCTCTTCAAATGAAATGGTGTTGCCTGAACTTGTGTTTTGATATATTGCTGCTTTATTGTATCCGACTCCAATCACGTCTAACAGGCCATCGTTATTAAGGTCCCTGACCGTGATGCGGGTAGTCTCAGTTCCTGGAATCGAAAGTTTCGGTCCAAAACTTATCTGCCCTGGAGTACTAAGATTTCTGAATACATAGAAGCCTGTGCCAAAATAATCGTTCGATACCAGCAAGTCAGGTTTACCATCGCCATCTATGTCACCCAGCGCTACCTGTCTGTCATTCGAGTAACCTTGTGCCAGTGTTACAAACGTTTTTGGACCAAACGACACCGAATCTATCCTGCTGGTGTTTCGGTAAATCTCTATGCGATTCAGTCCTGAAAAATTTCCTGTTACCATATCTGGTTTGCCATCACCATCCAGGTCAGCCGAAGCTATGTGAAAAGCTCCTCCATCGGCATCAGAATCTACCCGAACTGGAAAAGTATTCGAAGTAATAGTTTCGCTTTGTGCAAGCGCCACTACAAATGGGATATTGGAAAGTCCGGTTAAACCACTAACCGTTACACTTATGGGTTTATATACAGCTCCTGTTGGAACAGTAACTGTCAATCTGGTTGGTGTAGCAGTTAGTACAGTGGCTCTCACACCACCTACATTTACAATGTTTCCGGCAGGTATTGTACTGAAGTTTTTCCCACTGATGGTTAGTACCGAACCGGCCGGCGCCGATGCAGGTGAAAAGGATATTATTACCGGTTGTTTGGGTTCAGTTAATGTAAATACGTTTTTTGTGGTGGTACCATATGAAGTGGTAACTGAGATAGCTCCATTTCCGCCTTCCGGTACGATAGCTGTAATACTTGTTGAAGAAACTACACTAAATGAAGCAACTGGTATACCACCGATACTTACTGCTGTGGCGTCGTCGAAGTTCAATCCTGTTATGGTGATAGTTGTGCCGGCAGTTCCTGAGGCGGGGCTAACAGTAGTGATCACCGGAACAGGAATGGGTGAAGGCACAAGAAAATACTGGGTTTTTGTAGCTGTATCGGTATAAGCTCCATTACTGACAATCAGTTTTAAAGTATCCAGCTCCCTGTCAGGATTGTGGCTGTAAGTAGCGTTGTAAGAAGTACTGATCAGCGTATCATTCCTGTACCATTTATATTGGTAATTGGGTTTAGAAAAATTGACCAGCCGCACCTCCTTTGTTTCGGATACCCCCGCAGTATCGATATTGAAATATGCTTTTGGCAGAGGAGTGCCTCCGCCATTTGTGGTTAATTCGATAAATGAACTACCGCCAGCCCAGAACTGATCATTATTTATAAAATAGAGGTCGTTGTGCGAGTAACCGAGATAAGAAAAATTATTTTCTCTCGGTAAAGGCTCCCAAATTTTACCCGAATCAGTCGTTTTTAAAACTGAAAACAAATCGCCCAATGCATACCCGGTACTGTCGTTTATGAATCTCATCTTATGGGAGTAGACTGGAGTGACAGATGAATTATTCTTTTGCGACCAGTTTATTCCGCCATCGGAAGTGTAATGC
>JAGIAP010000073.1:0-12360 GCA_017744805.1 Chitinophagaceae bacterium
GACGCCGGTTCTCACCATTTCCTGAATGGCGAGTTCCTTGTAGGTGTTGATGTAATTAAGAATGTCTTCGCTCTTCTGAGCCTTTGCACATAGTGTTGCCAGCAGGGGCAAAACAATCATTAAGCGTTTCAGCATTCCTTTTTATTTTTTACGGATCATGAGTAAGCCATCACGTATGGTGAGCAATACCTGCTCCACCCTGTCGTCCTTCAGCACCATTTCATTGAAGGCCTGCATGGCTTTGCCATTCTTTGTTGTTACCGGCTCTTCCAGTACCTGTCCATGGAACAGGACATTATCGGCCAATATCACACCACCGGGCCTTACAGCAGGCAAAACCAGGTTGAAATACTCCATGTAGGAAACCTTATCGGCATCAATGAACACGAGGTCCCAGGTCTCCTTCAGGGTGGGTATGATCTGTAACGCATTCCCGACGTGCAAAATTATCTTATCACGGTCATTTGACCTATTGAAATTTGCCTGGGATATAGCCCCATCGGCCTCTCTGAGCTCGATTGTGTGCAATAATCCGTCTTTTAACAAGCCTTTTGCAAGGCAAAGGGCGCTGTATCCGGTAAAAGTGCCGATCTCGAGGACACGGCGTGGCTGCAGCATCCGGCTCACCATTTCCAGGAATTTACCCTGCACATGTCCGCTCAGCATATGGGGCTGCGCATGGGTTGCGTAGGTAGCCTCATTGATTGCATGCAGCAGCTCTTCTTCAGGAGAAGTATATTTCGCCGCATAATCCTCTACTATCGATGGTATCAGATCCACTGTTGCTGTTTCTACAAAGATAATCTTTGTACTTTTACGCAAATCGCTTGCTTTGGATACCGGTACCGAAAATTTGCGCACACAACGGTGGGTTGTAACTGTTGCTGTGATCCTGTTCCTTCTGAAAATTGTTGCGTACTTCCTTACGCACTCCGTGGCCATCCTTACCGATGCCCTGGAGAGCACAGTGAATGTGATTGCCGGTTTCATTGGATTATATAGTTTGTTTGTGGCTGCCAAGCCCAGGGATGAGGACCATCCTTACGGTCATGGCAAAGCGGAGTTCTTATCTGCTGCTGTGGAAGGCACCCTGATATTGATAGCCGGGTTGATCATCATTTACGAATCTGTGATCGGCTTTATCCATCCCCGTGAATTGGCCAAACTGGATAGCGGTATCATCCTGGTGGCCGTTACTGCACTTATCAATTTCATTGTTGGTGGCATCAGCATCAAAAAAGGAAAGAAGAATAATTCACTGGCGTTGATCGCCAGCGGTAAACATTTGCAGTCCGATACCTGGTCAACATTGGGCATCATCGTCGGGTTGGTGCTGATCAAATTCACCGGACTGGTATGGCTGGATAGTGTGGTGGCCATTGTACTGGCGCTCATCATCATGGTCACGGGTTATGGCATCCTGCGCAAATCCCTGGCAGGCATCATGGATGAGGCGGATAAGGAATTGCTGGAAAAGATGGTGGAAGTGCTCAATGCCAACCGCCGCACCAACTGGATAGATCTTCATAATCTCCGTGTGATCAAATACGGAGGACAATTACATATCGATTGCCATCTTACTGTGCCCTGGTATTTCAATGTGAACGAAGCGCACGATGAAGTGGACGAACTTACAAACCTTATCAGGCGCGAGTTTGGGGATAGTATCGAAATGGCAGTGCATGTAGATGGCTGCATGGATTTCAGTTGCAGGATCTGCAAAAAGTTTGAATGCACGGTAAGACAACATACATTTGTTGAGAGAGTGCAATGGAATTTAAAGAATCTGCAGAGCGATAAGAAACATTCATTGGAAACTGCCTCGTAATCTCCCCGGTATATTTCCTATGTGGATAAACTCCCAATTGGCACGGTACATGCATTCTTAAAAGCATTAAATCCGTTCCTTATGAAGAAAACAATTCTGGTAAGCCTGTTGATGACCCTGGCTATTTACCTGCTCATCTACATTGTAGCGGAGTATTGATCAACGGGAATTGTATGCAAACAATTTGACAATGATAACTTACTGATCACTGTGCAGATCGGGCCTGCGTTCTTTGGTGCGTTGAACGGCTTGTTCATAGCGCCAGTCGGCAATCTTCAGGGGGTCGCCGCTCATGAGGATCTCAGGCACCTTCCAGCCGCGGAATTCCGCCGGCCTGGTGTAAACGGGAGGGGCCAGTAAGTTATCTTGAAAAGAATCCATCAGGGCGGAAGTCTCGTCATTGAGCACTCCCGGCAACAGTCGGCCGATAGCATCCACGATCACGGCAGCAGCCAGTTCACCTCCACTCAACACATAATCTCCGATAGAGATCTCCTTCGTTACAAAATGCTGGCGGATCCGTTCGTCGATGCCCTTGTAATGACCGCAAATAATGATCAGATTGCCTTTGAGCGAGAGCTGATTGGCGGTGGATTGGTCAAAGCGGGGACCATCGGGCGTTACATAGATGATCTCGTCATATGCCCTGTCTTTCTGCAGGGTCTCGATGGCATTGGCCAGCGGCTCGGGCATCATTACCATTCCTGCGCCACCACCATACTGGTAATCGTCTACCTGTCCATATTCATTCACCGCCCATTGGCGGAGATGATGAACATGAACCTCCAGTAAGCCCTTATCCCGGGCTCTTTTCATGATAGAATGCCCCAGCGGGCTCTCCAGTAATTCGGGTACAATAGAAATGATATCGATACGCATGGCGCAAAGATAAGGCAGATGAGGCTTTTGAACTATTCTTCCCCTTCTTCATCTCCCATAAAACCTTCCAGGTCCCTTCGTTGCTTTTTGGTAGGCCTGCCCTGCTTGCTGAGACGTTTGCCGGTATGGAAGCTGGCGGCCTGGAATTGCAGGCGCTCCAGCTCTTCAGGCGGAGTGAGGTCTTCGTAGAATTTGATAGCCTCCGTGTGTGCAACACGGTTATGAAGCAGCCCGGTGACCTTCACGGTCCATCTCCGGGCTGCTGTTTTAACTTCATAGATCTCTCCGATGTTCACGGCTTTGGAGGGCTTCACATTGTTCTCGTTCCACTTTACTTTCCCTCCGTCACAGGCTTCAGTAGCCAGGGTGCGCGTCTTGAACAAACGGATCGACCATAAATATTTATCGATCCTTAATTTTTCTTTTTCAGCCATATTCCAAAGTTACGGCTTATTGCTGCGCGTAGAACTGGTGGAAATAAGGGATTGTTTCGATGCCCTTGTAGAAATTGGCCAGATCGAATTTCTCATTGGGGGAGTGCAGGTTATCACTGTCCAGTCCAAAGCCCATGAAGACGATCTTCACACCCAGTTCCCTTTCCAGGATGGTGCAGATAGGAATGCTTCCACCACCACGAACAGGGATCGGTTTTTTGCCGAAGGTGGTTTCGTAAGCCTGGCTGGCCGCCTGGTATCCTTTGGATCCGATTGGGGTCATATAAGGTTCGCCACCATGGAGGTTCTCCGCTTTAACGGTAACACCTGCAGGAGCGATCTTTTTGAAATGTTCCAGCATCATGGCAGTGATCTTCTCCGAGCTCTGGTTGGGCACCAGGCGGGCAGAGATCTTCGCATATGCTTTGGACGGAAGAACCGTTTTGGCGCCTTCCTGGATATATCCGCCCCAGATACCATTCAGTTCCAGTGTAGGACGGATGCCGGTGCGCTCGTTTGTAGTGAACCCTTTCTCACCCCAGAGTGATTGCACACCCAGGTCTGCTTTGTACTCTCCTTCATTGTAAGGCGCTTGTCCCAACATCTTCCTTTCATCGTCGGATACGTTGAGCACATCATCATAGAAACCGGGGATGGTGATATGGTTGTTCTCATCGTGGCAGCTTGCGATCATTTTCGCCAGCATGGTGATGGGGTTGGCCACAGCACCGCCGTATACACCGGAGTGTAGATCGCGGTTAGGACCGGTCACCTCTACCTGGATATAGGCCAGGCCGCGCATACCGATATCCATGGAAGGAGTATCGAGAGAGAGCATTGCGCTATCGCTGATCAGGATCACATCGCATTTCAGCAGGTCTTTATGATCGGCCACAAATTTTTCGAGATTGGGAGAGCCCACTTCTTCTTCCCCTTCGATGAGGAATTTGATATTGGTGGGTTGAGAATTTGTTTTGGTCATAGTCTCCAAAGCCTTCACGTGCATATACACCTGGCCTTTGTCGTCCGCAGAGCCACGCGCATAGAGCTTTCCATCTTTCACCACCGGCTCAAAAGGCCCGCTATGCCAGAGATCCAGGGGATCAGGAGGCTGCACGTCGTAGTGGCCATACACCAGCACTGTTGGTTTGGAGGGATCGATGACCTTCTCGCCGTACACTACCGGATGACCGGCTGTTTCCATCACTTCCGCTTTGTCTGCACCTGCTTCCAGGAGACGTTGCTTCACGGCTTCCGCGCATTTGCGCATATCTTCTTTATTCGCACTGTTGGCGCTGATACTGGGGATGCGCAACAGGTCCTTGAGTTCTTCGAGGAAACGATCTTTGTTCTTTTCCTGGTAATCTTTCCAAGCTTGCATAATGGCAAATTTTTAATTGTTAGAGCAGCCAGATTGGGGGGCGAAGATAAAGTGTTTTTCCATTACAATCTGATCTCCACTGTAGTTGGCTTGCCATCAAAAACGATGGTGGCTGCCGTGAATGGCCCTTCGGCATTGGTGATGGGCTTTGCCGTCACCAGCTTACCGGGCTTGCCATTTATCGTTACTTCCCTGATAGTTGCGCCCGGGATCAGGAAGGTGAACTGCCGCTGGAACTTCCGCTTGTAAGCCGCGGGGTTATTGGTTTTCAACTCGATGCTGATCATGTTCCCGTAGGTAGCCCCGGAGAAACTGATCAGTTCATATTCTGCACGTTCCAGTGCCCGTGGCTCTACACCATCATCATCGTACCAGGTGTAGGTAGATGTGGTGGCGGATGGGTAATATACCAAACTGATATTTTTGGAGTCGTATGCTTCGGTGCTCCGGATCACGGAATCGGTTTGCCATACCGGGATAAAACTTCCGGCCTTTGCATAGAGCGGCAGGTAATCGATCCCTGCATTTTGATCGATCCATTGTTTCCCTTCCAGCAGTTTATTATCTGAGAAACGGTACCATTGCCCTTCCGGGAGGTATACTTTCCTGGAACTGGCCCCTTCCGTCATTACCGGTGCTACCAGCAGATTGTCGCCCCACAGATACTGATCAGTGGCATTGAATGTTTCGGGGTCGCTGAAACTGTAATAGTACAAGGGGCGCATCAATGGTTTGCCCATCACCGCCTGCTCATAGCTCAGCGAATAATTGTAGGGTAACAATTCATAACGGAGACGGATATACTTTTTCACGACGCTCTGTACGGCACCATCCCAGAATACGGGCTCGGAGGGAATGCTCTTGACTGTTTTGTCATAATCTTCCAGAGCCGTTCCGTGGGGACGGAAAACAGGCGTGAAAGCGGCAAATTCCAGCCACCTGGTGTAGAGCTCTGCGTCCGCTTTTTCAGCCATGGCAAAGCCACCTGCATCGGAATGTACATAGGGCAGGCCGCTCAGGCTCATGCCCATCAACACGGGCCATTGCGCCTTGAGGCCGCTCCAGTTGCGGGCTACATCGCCTGTCCAGGGAAATACGCTGTATCGTTGGCTGCCTGCAAACCCAGCGCGGTTGAGGTGAAAGAGCCGTTGGCCAGGATAATCATCGCGGTATTTTTCATAGAGCATAGCACTCCACTGATGACCGTACAGATTATGTACCTCATCGGCAGACACGGGCCTGTTGATACCCTGATCTTTCAGGTTATGCATGATGGTATTCGGATGCTTCTCCGGTTCGCCCAGATCACTCCACCAGCCACTGACGCCGTTGTCGATCTGTTTTTTATACAGCTTCCACATGAACTCGCGGGCGGGCTTCCTGAAAATATCTATCAGTCCCCCTTCCCCGAAATACAGGTCCTGGTACGTGAAAGGTTGTCCGGCAGCATCGGTGGCCAGGAAGGGCGTTGCCGCCGCATAGTTACGGGTACCTTTCAGGAAGAAGGGCTCCGTGATGAGAACAGGTTTGATATGCTGTTGACGGAATTGAGCGAGCATATTCTTAGGATCGGGCCATTTTGTGGCATTCACCCAATCGAAATTGCCCAGTGTTCCCTTGATATCATCGCCAAACCAGAACAGGTCGAAGATGAGACCATCCATGGGGAACTGAGCGGCCTGCATTTTGGCCACCACATCCTTTGCCTGGGCCTCGCTGTGATACCCGAACCTGGATACAAAATTCCCCAGGGCCCAGCGGGGAGGCAGTGGCTGCCTGCCGGTCAGGGAACTGAAATTGAGCATGATCTCATCCAGGTTCTTTCCGAATACTACGTAAAAATTCAGCTCGCCGCTCATAAAACCCGCTTCCAGCGTGGCTTTATCGGTGAGGCCAATATCGAGGTACCCTTTGGATGGATTATCGAAGAAGAGGGCATACCCGTTGGAGGAGATGAGAACAGGGACTGAGAAATTGAGATTATCAGCGCCCAGCCCATATTCGTATGCCGGGCTATTGTACAAATTGAATTTGTATCCCCGGCGGTCCATGGGAAGGGCGCGCTCACCGCCACCGAGCCATTTCTCTCCCTCGCTGAGGGAGAACCGGAAGCCCCTGTTATTGTCCTGCGAAAAATAGGAGGCATTCTTCACCTTCACGTCCCGGCCCTGCCGGAAATAGAGCTTGTCGCGCTGGATCACCACACTGAGGCCGTTCGCGAACTCGATCGTCTGCGAAGTACCGGCGGTAATTTTTGTATCAGTAGGCTGGGGCGTTCCGATCACGGCATTGCTCATCAGCTCATTCCGGTTGTAGTCCGAAGGGCGGTAACTGGCTTTCACCACCAGGTTGCTGTAGGGTGAAAACACCCATTGTCCGTCTTTTCCCTTAAAAACCACTTCGGTAGTCTTGCCATTGAAAGGATCTTTTCCTACATTGTTGACGATCACCTGCTGCGCTGAGGCTGCCACCATCAGCATCAAACAACTAATCAATAACCGATATTTTAGTGTATTCATACTCGTTATGAATTATAACTGCATTTATGGTATTGCAACTTACTGATTCAGGTTCAGATTATTAAATATTGAGCGGGGAAGGGTATCCCTCCGAGTGATTTTTAACTATATTAGCAAGATCATTTGTTATGGCCAGCCACAAGATACAGGCAAATTTAGTAGACATTGAACAGGAGCGGATCTATCCTGCCGAAGTAGCGATAGAGCAGGGAAAGATCGCCTCCATCAGGGAGATCAGTTATGAACAACTGGCATCTTCCTGGCCCGGTAATACAGCTCCATTCCTGCTTCCCGGCTTCATAGACAGTCATGTACATATTGAAAGTTCCATGCTTGTACCCTCCGAGTTTGCGAGGTTGGCCGTGCTGCATGGCACTGTTGCCACGGTGAGTGATCCTCATGAGATCGCGAATGTTTGCGGCATGCAGGGGGTGGATTATATGATCGAAAATGGCCAAACAGTCCCTTTCAAATTCTATTTCGGTGCTCCGAGCTGCGTGCCTGCCACCAGCTTTGAAACGGCTGGCGCCACTTTGAATGCAAAAGAAGTAGAAGCATTACTACAAAAAGAGGCGATAAAATACCTGAGCGAGATGATGAACTTTCCGGGAGTATTGCACAAGGATCCGGAAGTGATGGAAAAGATAGCGGCAGCACACCGCCTCGGAAAGCCGGTGGATGGTCATGCTCCGGGCCTGCGTGGAGAGGCCCTCCGTCAATATATCAGCGCGGGCATCAGTACAGACCATGAATGTTTCACCCGTGAAGAAGCGGAAGAGAAATTATCACTGGGCATGAAAGTGCTGATCCGCGAAGGCAGCGCCGCCAGGAATTTTGAAGCACTGATCGATCTTATGCATGAACATGCTGAGATGATGATGTTCTGCAGTGACGACAAGCATCCGGATAGTCTGGTAGAAGGCCATATCGATCAGCTTTGTGCCCGTGCCGTTGCCAAAGGCATCGATGTTTTCAAAGTGCTGAAAGCGGCCTGCATCAATCCCGTAAAACATTACAAACTGAATGCAGGATTGCTTCGCGAAGGGGATCCGGCAGATTGCATACTGGTAAAAGACCTGCAGCATTTCAAGGTATTACAGACCTATATCGATGGAAGACTGGTAGCGGAGAATGGACATACATTGATTGAACGACAGCCCGTTCAACCCATCAATCACTTCCATGCAGAACCGAAAAGGATCTCCTATTTCCAGGTGCCTTACAATGGGGAGACCACCATTCCGGTTATCGAAGCGTTGGATGGACAACTGATCACCAACCGGCTGAACCTGGCGCCCACGGTGAAGGATGGCATGATGGTGGCAGACCAGGACCGCGACCTGCTGAAGATTGTGGTGGTGAACAGGTATGATCACGGGGTGCCGGCCGCCCGGGCCTTCATCAAAAATTTCGGATTGAAGAACGGCGCTATCGGATCTTCGGTAGCGCACGACAGTCATAATATCGTGGCCGTGGGAACAGATGATGAAGCCATCTGTATGGCCGTAAATGCCGTTATCGCCACCCAGGGCGGTATCAGTTGTGTAGTCCGGTTCAAGGACAGCAGCTTTCATCACAATACCCTTGAAACTCACCTCCTTCCGCTCGGAATTGCAGGCCTGATGAGCGCTGACGATGGCTTCAATGTAGCCACCAAATACACAGCGATGGACCATCTGGCCAAGAGCCTGGGCACTCCATTATCCGCTCCATACATGACACTGAGTTTTATGGCCCTGCTGGTGATCCCGCACCTCAAACTAAGTGATCTGGGTATTTTTGATGGAGATCAGTTTAGTTTAATACGATAAAGGAAATCACTTATTTACACAAATAACTTTCATTATAAGTGATTCTTTTTGCTATCTTTAGATACCCATTCGGGTCAATTTGTATCTCACTGTCCTCTGGAAGATTAGATGAACTACCGTAATCCCTGATCAGGAACCTATGTTTTTGTGAACCCCCAACCTAAACATTTATAGATCGTAGTATGCCTTTACACAATCAGCCAGCCGAACAGTGGATGTCAAGACCCACTATGCCTGAATCTCCCATTGTGACCGTTGCGAAAGCATTACACAGTATCAGCGCGGATGCACAGGCGTATGTGAATCAGAAAAGCTTTGCCCATAGGATACGCAAGAACGAATTCTTGTTTGCATCCGGCGAAGTCTGCTCCCACCTTTACTTTGTTCGAAAAGGAATTCTCCGCGGCTATGTAAAAGATGGTATCAAGGATATCACCACCTGGATCACCGGTGAAGGCGAATTCGTTTCTGCCATCGCCAGTTTCCAATTGCAACAGATCACGGCCGAGAACGTTCAGGCCATCGAAGATTGCGAGCTTACAGGCCTTCATTACAACGACCTTCAATATCTCTACGAGAATTTCCCGGAAGCGAATATTGTTGGCCGTAAGATATACGAAAAGTATTATCGCGATGCCGAAGAGCGCGCATTCATCGCCAGACTTACCGAAGCCACTTCCAAATACAAACATTTCATTGCTACCAAGAGCCAGTTGCTGAACCGTGTTCCACTCAAATTCATCGCCTCCTACCTGGGCATGACGCTGGAAACACTGAGCCGTATCCGCAGCAAGCTCTCCCAGAGCAAACAATAAGGATCTTTCACCGACCTTTTCCCGGCATTCACCGGAACCCATACGGCAATAGCAGGCCAGCACTTGCTGGTAAGGCTCCCCAACTGTAGATTTGTTGAAAATTAAGCAAATGGACAGCATTCAGCAGGAGCCAGCTACAGGTCAGGATCAGCAGCAACCACGAAGGAACAATAAGAATACGTGGTCCGGGCTGATCCTGTTGACAGTGGGCGCCATGCTCCTTCTCAATACCCTTGGAGTGGATCTCCCCTACTGGCTGATCTCCTGGCAAACAGGATTGATCATAACCGGCCTCGCCATCGGATTGGCCACCCGGTTCAAAGACTTCTCATGGCTGGTGATCACAGGCATAGGTACCTTCTTCCTTCTCGGCAAACTTTTCCCGGATATCCAGGTGTACCGGTTCATTCTCCCTGCAGTGTTCATAGTGGTAGGACTGATCGTTCTTTACGGCGCCAGGGGTAACTGGTTCTCCAGCAAAAGAAGGAACGACGGCCAGCAATTCGGCCTCATCACAGAAGATAATGGCCCCATTACCGAAGACCAACGCCTGGAACTGATCGCCGTTTTCGGAGGCATCAAAAAAACTGTTTTCAATAAGGACTTCCGCGGCGGAGAAGTGGTCACCATCTTCGGAGGCGGGGAGATCAACCTGTTGAACGCAGACATCAAGGGCCCCATCGTTATTGAAGTGGTCCATTTGTTCGGCGGCGTAAAACTGATCGTTCCCGCGCACTGGGAGGTAAGCACCACAGAAGCCGTTGCCATTTTCGGGGGCATCGATGATAAACGCAATACCTCCGTTCCAACCGACCCTACCAAAAAACTCATCATCCGCGGCACCATCATTTTCGGTGGCCTGGATGTAAGAAGCTACTAAACATCATTTCTACCGTTAAATCCATTTTATGAACTGGTACCTCGCGAAGATCGTTTACAGGATACACTGCGGTGCTGACGGAGATCAATATGCGCAGTTTGATGAGCAGCTCAGGCTGATTGCTGCAGAGAATGAAACCAGTGCCTTTGAAAAGGCTACTGCCATCGGAGAACAGGAGCAGGAGATCTTTCTCAACCAAAAAGAAAAACTGGTGCAATGGAAGTTCATCAATATCAGTGAGCTTTATCAACTGTCAGCCCTGATCGATGGAGCAGAACTGTATTCACGTATCCAGGAAACGGACAACCCTGAGGAGCTCACGGAACTGATCCATCGCAAGGCAGCTCATATCAAAGAAAATATCACGCATAAGATCCTTCAACTTCTCTAATCGTCCCTCATGGCCTCATCACTTCTGGCATCAAAGCGGAACAAGCTCATCGTTCTGGGCAACTGGTTGCTCTGGACCTTGCTGCATACCTATGTGCTGAACGAATGGGGCCTTACCTGGAATGAAGCCAGTATCGATGCCTCCATCAACAATTCCGTGTTGCTGGTATTTGGCATCCTGCTCATCGCCAACCTGCATTATTACCGGCCCCGGAAAGGGCTGCTCCCCTATCTCCTGCTGATCTGCAGTGCCATGAGCGCGCTCACCATGTGCATTTCCTACTATATCCTGAAAGAGGCCCTGGGCACAGATCTGCGGTATATGGAAATACTGGAGCACTCCAAAGGTGTCCGCTTTAGCATCGCATTACTGATACTCGGCGGAGTATCGCTGGTATCCGAGCTTTGGTACACACTGCAGGAGCAGAAAGACAATGAGAAAAGAAAGATCGATGCAGAGAAACTGGCACGTGATGCAGAGCTCTATCAACTGAGGCAACAACTGCAACCGCATTTCCTGTTCAATAGCCTCAACTCCATCAGTGCCCTCGTGAGCTTCAAGCCCGCTGAAGCGAGAAAGATGATCCAGCAATTGTCCGATTTCCTGCGCGGCACCCTCAGGAAAGAAGAGCAACAATGGATCAGCCTGGCCGATGAGCTCAAACACCTGCAGCTCTATCTCGAAATAGAAAAAGTGCGGTTCGGGCATCGCCTGCAAACACTGATCACACAGGATGAAGGAACGGATGAGCTACTGATCCCGCATATGCTCCTGCAGCCCGTAGTGGAGAATGCCATCAAATTTGGCCTGTACGATACCACCGGCGAAGTGGCCATCAGCATACATGCCGGCAAGGAGAGCAACAAACTGGTGATCACCGTACAAAATCCATTCGACCCTGCCACTTCTATACCTCAGGCCGGAACAGGCTTTGGCCTGCATTCCGCACGCAGAAGGCTTTACCTGCTATTCGGCAGACAGGACCTGTTGAACACCGCATCCGCCAACAATATCTTTACAACCACCATTCAAATCCCCCAATTATGATCAAGGCAATATTGATAGATGATGAGCCCCTGGCAAGAATGATCGTGAAAGAATACCTACAGGCGTTTCCCGCCATCAGTGTAGTGCATGAATGCAACGATGGATTTGAAGGCGTGAAAGCCATTCAACAGCATCAGCCAGACCTGATCTTCCTGGATATCCAGATGCCCAAGATCAATGGATTTGAGATGCTGGAGCTGATAGATAATCCTCCTTCCATCATCTTCACTACTGCCTTTGATGAATATGCGCTGAAGGCCTTCGAGAACAATGCAGTGGATTACCTGCTGAAACCCTTCAGCCAGGAACGGTTTGATAAAGCCCTCCGCAAATGGCTGGAGCAACGCAACCAGCAGACAACCTCAACACACAATG
>JAGIAP010000073.1:12370-18126 GCA_017744805.1 Chitinophagaceae bacterium
CACAATGAACAAACCGAAAACCTGTTGCAGGAAGCCGCAACTGCCTCGCCGCAAAACCAACGCATAGTGGTGAAAACCGGCAGTAAGATCCGCATTATCCCCATCCAGGAAGTACTATACCTGGAGGCTGACGATGACTATGTGAAGGTGCATACCTCCGATGGCGTGTTCCTGAAGAACAAGACCATGGCCCATTTTGAACAGACACTGGATAATCGCCAATTTGTGAGGACCCATCGTTCTTTTATCGTTAATGTGCAGATTATCACGCGACTGGATGCCTACGAAAAGGAGAGTTACCTGGCCGTTCTGAATACAGGAAGCCCTGCACCAGTTACGGTTCCCGTGAGCAAAACAGGCTATGCCAAACTCAAAACTGTTCTGGGAATCTGAAAAGAAATTTATTCACAGAATCAGTCCCCATATTTTTCCTTTCGGTTTTTTCGATTATTTTCATCCCTATCATTTCCGTTCCCAGACTGACCCAACTAAATTTTACCGGCCCATCGATGTAAGATCCAATCTCTTTTGTGCAGCCATTGGTTCAGGCGAGATCATAACAGTGATGGACACCTGATTTTAGCAAAGAACACTGACAAACCTTAACAGACTCCTTATCCGAATTTCCGGCGCGTACTGATATTGGTCAGGCGGCCATGTTTTACTGCATCATAAAACAATCTTGAAATGAAATCGGATATGGCGTTTATTGCGGCTTTGCACAGAAGGCAGCCGGAAGCAGTGAAGGAGCTCTTCAATCAGTTGTATAAACCACTGATCTATTTTGCCGACAAACTGGTGGACAATAAGCAGGAGGCGGAAGACATTGTTGGCACATCCTTCTTCAAGCTCACCGGCCGAATTGAACAGTTCCCCACCATCCGTGATGTAAAGGCATTCCTGTATATCACCACCCGAAATGAATGCCTGGACTATCTCCGTCGCACAGCACGTTATGAAAGATCGCAGGAGCAATTGCAGTACCTTATGGATTATAATGATGCGCAGGCCGATGATGAAATGCTCCGTGCAAAGATCCTGCAGGAAGTGTACAACGAAATAGAACAACTGCCACCGCAATGCCGTAGGATATTCAAGCTCATTTACACGAGGGGAATGACCACCAGGCAGATCGCAGAAGAGTTGGAGCTTTCCCCACAAACCGTACTGAACCACAAAGCCAAGGCATTGAACCTCCTGAGAGGTATTCTGGCCAAAAAGAATCTGATGCCACTCACCATCTTTTTCCAATTGTTTTTATTAATTTCGATAGAGTTTTTTCATTAATACCTGCAACGTCCCAACCCACACCAGGCACAGCTTTTAGCTGACATTACCGTGATCGGCACGCATATACTGCGAATTACATTCATTTCCAGTCACCAATCAACTGACGCTGTTTTCCCACTGAATAAATACAAATGACAAACGACCGAATAGAAGAACTGTTAGCTAAATTCCTTGCAGGAGATATTTCCACCGACGAAAAAGCGGAACTGGAACTATGGCTTTCAACCGATGATCGCCATAATATTTTTCAATTCGTACACAAAGAAGAATGGGTGAAAAGAGGGATTGAAGAGCTGGACAGGATAGACGTTGATTCGGGTTACGAGAGATACATCAATAAATTCCATTCACCTGAAGAGGAGCCTGTTACTGATGAAATGCCCGCTCCCACTGCTTCCCGCCGCATCCCATGGCTGGCCGCCGCTGCAGCGGCCGTGATCATATTCTCGCTGGGTAGCTGGTATTATTTTTTCAGGACCACCAAACAACAACAGGCACAGGAAGAACCTGTGGAACGCTACCTCAATGATATTGCCCCCGGCGGTAATGTGGCCACCCTTCAACTCGCAGACGGGCGCACTATCCGCCTGGATGAATCCGCCAAAGGATTGCTGGCCAGCGAAGGAGAGACCACCGTTCAGAAAACAGCGGACGACCGGCTGGAATACAGTGCCGGCAGCCAGGTAGATAATGGCAAAGCCCGTTTCAATACCATCAGTACGCCGTCAGGGGGGCAATACCATGTTGTGTTGCCCGATGGATCCCGGGTATGGCTCAACTCAGCCTCTTCTATCCGTTTTCCACTATCCTTCACCGGTAGTGAGAGAAGGGTCACCATCACCGGCGAAGCCTTTTTTGATGTAACGCATATGAAACGCGGCCAGCATAGACTGCCCTTCATTGTGAACATCCAACAGGCATCGGGCTCTACCGGTGAAGTACAAGTATTGGGCACACGCTTCAATATCAATGCCTATAACGACGAGCCTTCCGTCAAAACCACGCTCCTGGCGGGAAGCGTCCGCATTGTTCCATCGTCCAGGCCCGATCAGGCAAAACTGATCAGCCCCGGCCAACAGGCAGATTATAACAGTCTCGGTAACGTAGTGATCAGAATGCCAGATACCAGCAGCACCGTGGCCTGGCGTGATGGCCGGTTCAATTTCCAGAACGAATCCATCCAAAGCATCATGCGTCAACTGGCCAGATGGTATGATGTAAAAGTGCTTTTCAGGGACAATATCGATGCCCGCTTCGTAGCTACCTTTCCCCGCGATATCCAGATGTCGGAAATGCTGAAGATCCTGGAGAAAACGAATATTGTCCGCTTTGCCATCGAAGGCAAAACGGTGACGGTAATGCGTTGATCGCCGGTTACTTACCTCTGAAATATCTTGGAGGGAACCCAAAATACTTCTTGAACACCACCGAAAAATTGGCCATATTCTTATATCCGGTCAATCTTGCGATCTGCTCTACGGGAATATGTGTTTCATGCAATAATGCTCCCGCGCGCTCCATCCTCGCTTCCAGCAGGTACTCGAAGATGCCTGCTCCATAGATCTTGAGGAACCCACGTTTCAGCTTATGGGCCGTCAAGCCGCGGCGCTTGGCCAATTGCTCTACGGAATAGGATCTGTCCAGTTGCTTCAACAGGAAGGCTTTCAGATCATAGATGGTCTCCACTTCGTCTTCACTGAGCTTGACCGCTGCAGGCGCTTTGTAATTGATGGTCCGGTGAAGCGCCATCAACAATAGCTCATTCACTTTGGCATCCAGGTATAACTGGCGTAACGGACCTGAATACGTGTTGTTGAGAATGTCCTTGATGATGGCCATCATGGCTGGAGTGGCCACCAGTGGCGCAGTTCCGGCCAGGGCATGCCCGTTGTTATCAGCACGGTCAAGCAATGCCGCTGCCAGCGGGAAATGAGCTGCCATGGGCCTCAGCAGTTCGGGAGTGATGCAAAGTTCGAAACTGGAATACAAACGGTTCTTATCGAACCTCAATTTCGTTTGCCCTTTTGCGTTATAGTAAATGGCAAAAGAGCTTTCGTGCATCCACCAGTCTGGCAGGCCTTTTGGCTGATAATGAAAACTGTTCCGGATCATGAATGGGATCCTGATCACGGGAAGATCATCAGTGATGGTAATGGTGTCCTGATGCGGCAACTGGTATGTGTTGTACCAGATGGAGTAATGGCTGCCTGTGAGCTCCTGCAGGAGGTACTGTCCGTTAGGACCAGCAGCCACCAGGCATTTTGCATCGGGTAATTTGTATTCCCACAGTGCTGTAGGCATACAGGAGGACAGGGTCACCTGTCCGGTGATTTCGGATAGTAGGCTTAATGGCATGGTAATAATATCTGATTAGTAACAAGGCTGCGCAAAGGCAGGTTACCAAATTTCGAACATTGGATCGAAAAGGCGTTATTTTATAAGGAGTTTTTTCCCATTACAGGCCAGTATCTGTAAGGGTTTTTGTGTATTTCTGCTTAGATGCTTTGGGTTATTTTGTAATTTAAACTACCTTCAAATTAGATTCTTTACCGCTGATTTGTCACCTTTCTATAGCCAATTGACGCTAAAGAAGACGCGTTAACAGGCAATCTATCCCCTCTGAAAGTTTGGAACCCAGTAAATCCCAAAACGCTAGAATTGGCTCAGGCTCTGGTTGGGCATACCTTAAAAACCTATAGCAAATGTCAACCAGCTTTAAATTCCCGTTCGCCGCAATGGCATCAACAGGTTATTTCGAAGCGCATCCTATGAGCAGCAGTCCACTGGAAATCGGTCGGACAATGCTTTGTAAACCTGTTTCCTATGCAGCAATTCAACAGCACCCTGTGTGCACAAGGTTCTTTCCATCTAATCAGTTCACTGTTAGCGTGAGGCTATTATGCCTCGGAACTGACCTGCCTGTGATCTACAACTGGCTCCCATGGCGTTTCACAAGGTTCATGAAAAAAGACGCGCATATCCGTCATCTCAATGAGACCTACAATTGCATCGCTGATTCCAGTTCCGTACAGTCTTTCTTTGTTCAGGTAAATGAAGCAGCCGCCGCCCAGGTAGATGTTCATCATGCCGTTCAGGATGATATCAGCTCCTACTATGAGGCACAACCCGGCGATTACCGCCTGCAATTGCTGATGGACCCTGAAAAAGAAAACAACCAGGAATGGATTCTGGGAATCCTTCAGACATTTCAGGATTTCTTCTTTTCCTTCACCGAAGTGGAAAGGATACTGATGGTTCTGGAAGAGGACTGTAACCTGCTCTGTGCTCTGGAAAAAGCAGGATTTACCCTGGAGGCGCAGATTATTTCGCCAGACAAGAAAGCCAAATTGTATCGTTGCGGCAGAAAGATTGTTGCCTGAATGTAAAATGTAAATTAAGTAGCAATACCGGCAGCGAATTATCGCAGCCGGTATTTTTTATCTTCTATCTCTTTCTTCGAATATTCTATTGCGTTAGTAAGCGCCTGAGAGGCCCCTCCCACTGGAATATCCCTCATCGTTCCCAATACATCGGAGTAATATTTTTGCCATACTTCCACTATATGCGCTTCGGCCTCCGCATCGCTCCCTTTTTTCAAATTGGCCTTACCCAATTCCAACTCCGTTCTCAAACGCTTGATGGCACTGGCTTTCAGGTCTTTCACCAGTGCAATGGCAGTAGTATTGTCCGCCGTTATCAACAGCCAGGCCGTTGTCAATGCGCTCACCCCAACATGCTTCATAGTGGTGCCGGACACTTTATCCAAACGGTCTGCATCCGTATGATAGAACTGATCTGTGAAATGCCACATCAACAATCCGGGGATCTTCGCATTCAGGAAAGGAGTATGATCACTGCCTCCCTCAAACGGGTTGGTTTTTACCACCCAGCCATTGCCCGCCGCTTCATTCAGGCACCGTGTCAGCAGCAGGTCATTGAAATAATGGGGAACGATGGCCGATTCCGGTAAAGGGCTTCCACCCCATTCTGAATGCTTGTCGTTACCGCGGGTCCAGACTGCAGAAGGATCAGGCATTTTCTCTATCAGGAAGGTGCCGCCGGTCTTCTTCGTGTCCTCTCCCACCATATCCAGGCTGCATCCCCATTTGATGCCCAGTGCCCGCACCGAATCCTCGCGGATATATCTCCTGGTGGATACGATCTCATCTCCCCATAAAAAGGTAAGGCTACGGCCGGGTTTCAATTTGCCGGATTGCACCATCGCGGCAGTCACTCTTGCCATTTCTGCCAATGTTCCCACTCCTGAAGCATTGTCGTTGGCGCCGGGTTCCTGCACGTGCGCACTGAACACGAATCGCTCATCCGGCTTTTCCATGCCATGTACATCGGCCACCACGGTGAGCTCTTCCGATGTATGGATCCTGGTTTTGATACTCACTTTCAATTTCACAGGGCCCTTTGCCAGAGCAGATTTCAGACGCGTGCGCGCTGCGTTGGACAACAAT
>JAGIAP010000074.1:0-3034 GCA_017744805.1 Chitinophagaceae bacterium
GACAGTGGTAGAAGAGGGGATACAGGCAAAAGAATTCAGTAAACGAACCGATCCTGAACAGGTAGCGCTGGTGATCATTGCCATCATTGAAGGTGGTATGATGATCTCGGGCATCCTGGATAAACCTGCTTACAGATCCAGTATCATGCAAGCCATGATGGCTTATATCAACAATATAGAATAAACACGGAATATCATATGAAAAGGGTAGTTATAACAGGCATGGGAGCAATTACACCGCTCGGAAATTCAGTCTCGGAATTCTGGAAAAATATCATCGCTGGGAAATCGGGCGCAGCTCCGATCACCAAGTTTGATGCCTCAAAGTTCAAAACACAATTCGCCTGCGAAGTGAAAGGGTTCAACGCAGAAGAATATATCGACAAAAAAGAATTGAAGAAATACGATCTCTTCACTCAATACGGAATTGTGGCCACTGACCAGGCCATCAGGGATGCGGGCATCGATTTCTCTACCTGGACGGAACAACAGAGAAATGAAGTGGGGGTTATCTGGGCTTCCGGTAATGGCGGTATCGGTACTTTCGAAGAACAGTTGCGCGATTTCCATAAAGGCGATGGTACACCCCGTTTCAATCCTTTTTTCATTCCTAAAATGATCGTGGACATTGCTGCAGGCGTGATCTCTATCCGTAACAAACTCTATGGTCCCAACTATTGTACAGTTTCTGCCTGTGCATCTTCCAATACAGCCATCGTAAATGCATTCGATACCATCAGGCTCGGCAGGGCTATCATGATGGTTACCGGAGGATCGGAAGCGGCTATCACCCCTTCAGCCATCGGTGGCTTCAATGCTGCACAGGCATTGTCGAAAAGAAATGATGATCCACAGGGTGCCTCCCGCCCATTCGATAAGGACCGCGATGGTTTTGTAATGGGAGAAGGCGCCGGAGCGTTGATCCTTGAAGAGCTGGACCATGCCAAAGCCCGCGGCGCGAAGATCTATGCCGAGATCGTTGCTGGTGGAATGGCTGCGGACGCCTATCACCTCACCGGTACTGCGCCCGATGGGTACGGAGCAGGCGTTGGCATGGAGTTCGCTTTCAGGGAAGCAGGCATCCAGCCTAACGCCATCGATTATGTGAATACTCATGCCACATCCACATCGCTGGGTGATGTGAGCGAACTGATAGCTATTCAACGGGTATTGAAAGGGCATCCTGCTGTGATCAGTGCCACTAAATCGATGACAGGTCATTTGTTAGGCGCTGCAGGCGCCATCGAGAGCATCATCAGCATTCTGTCTATCAGGGATAGTATTGTGCCCGCAACCATTAATACCACCACTATCGATGAACAGATCCCGCAGGGCCTGAATATCCTGCTGGGAGAAGCTAAAAAAATGGAAGTGAATTATGTACTGAACAATACTTTTGGATTTGGGGGTCATACGGCCACTACCATTTTCAAGAAGTACACCGCTTAATTCATAGAATAATAGAAAAAGGCACAGAATGATGGAATGCCGGAACCGGCATTCCATCATTCTGTGCCTTTTTGCTGCATGCCGCCGATATTTCGTAAATTATATGATCATTCACCATTAATATTACGAGCTATGGCGGAGAACAAAGAACTGAGCATCCGGATCAGGCAATTGACCGTTGATGATTTTGATGAAGTGGTGGCAATGCAGTTGTCTGCATTCCCGCAAATGAAGCCCTGGTCCAAAGAACAATGGGAACAAAGTGTAACCACTTTTCCTGAAGGACAGATCGGGGTAATGCTGAATGATGACCTGGTGGCTAGTTCCAGCTCCCTGTTGTTGAATTTTGATGAGTTTTCCGTCAATCACTCCTGGGCGGAAATATCGGGCAATGGCACCCTTTCTACGCATAACCCTCTGGGTGATACCCTTTATGGTATCGAGATCATGGTGGATCCCAAATACCAGAATATGAAACTGGCCCGGCGACTTTATGAGGCCAGAAAGAAGCTGGCCCGGGAACTGAACCTCAAACGCATTGTTGTAGGTGGCAGGCTACCCAATTATCATCTCCATGCAGCAGAAATGGATATCCGGGAATATGTACAGAATGTCATGGACAAAAAGATATTCGACCCCGTGCTCACCACTCAACTGTCCAACGGATTTGTATTGAAAAGGATCATCAAAGATTACCTGCCCGGTGATAAGGAAAGCGGTGGTTATGCCACTTTTATGGAATGGGTGAACCTGGACTATCAGGCAGAAGGCGAACAACAATTCAATACTTATGTACGCGTTTGCGCTGTGCAATACATGATGCGCATGGTGAGCAGCTTTGAGGAATTTGCTCAGAACTGCGAATACTTCATCGATGTAGCGGCGGATTACAAAAGCGATTTTGTGCTTTTCCCGGAAATGCTCACGATGCAACTGCTTTCATTCCTCCCCAATAAAAGGCCGGGCACTGCCGTACGTCAACTCAATGCCTATACGGATCAATACATAGATTTCTTCCGTAAAATGGCCATCAAGTACAATACCAATATCATCGCAGGATCTCATTTGCAAACAGAAGAAGATGAAGAATTGTACAATATTTCTTACCTGTTTCGCCGGGATGGAAGTTTCGATAAACAATACAAACTGCATATCACTCCGCATGAAAAGAAATGGTGGGGCGTGAAACACGGAGATAAAGTGGAAGTGTTTGATACGGATTGCGGCAAAATAGCTATTTCCATTTGCTACGATATCGAATTCCCCGAACTGGCAAGGATCGCTACCAGCAAAGGAGCCCAGATCATTTTCGTCCCCTTCAATACGGACGACAGGCGATCGTATAATCGAGTCCGTTATTGTGCGCAGGCAAGGGCAGTGGAGAACCAGGTCTACCTCGTTCTCGCAGGCGCCGTAGGCAACCTGCCGCAGGTGGATAATCTGGACATACAGTATGCACAAAGCGCCATCCTTACGCCTTCCGACGTAGAGTTCCATCGCGAAGGTATAGCCGCAGAAGCCGAACCGGGAGATGAAACACTGATCTACCAGGACCTCGATATGAACCTCATTAAAAGAAACAAAC
>JAGIAP010000074.1:3044-18042 GCA_017744805.1 Chitinophagaceae bacterium
GAGACAGGGTCAGGTGCGCACCTGGCTCGACAGGCGTAATGATCTTTACCGCATCCATTATTTTGAAGATAACCAGGAATTGATCCTTTGATAAACAGGACTTCTTTTTATATTTATGCGCCTTAAATCGCTGCATCATGGGATTATTTTCATTTTTCGGAAAAAATAGAAAACAAGACAATGGTAAGCCGCCGGGGGATTCGTCTGTATTACCCCCTAATACCAGGGCGAAAGCGGCGGTGGCGGAATTGGAGAGCCGCGGCTATTTCAATTATGCATCGCCGGAAGTGACGGAAGAAATGAAGCTGGTGATGGCTAAAGACCTGCTCAGAGGCATCATCCCATCCATTCGAATGGATAAGGCTCCATATAAAAGCCTTGATCTCCGTTATTTCGGCCTCGATGGAGAAGACCTGTTTGAGCAGGGAGGTGTACTCTACACGCTGGAACAAATGCAACCAACTTTCAATAAAATAGGAGTTGTGCTGAAGATCACCGACCACCTGGAAGAATGGGACAACAAGCATCAATGGCTGAATCATGAGATCAGTATCAATGGCAAACGATATATTCTTTTCCACCATTTTACCGGCTACGGCTGGGGCGAAGCAGCACAAAGATTCGCCAATATGATCAATGATCAACTGGAATTACAAGGCTCGGTTGAAAGACTATTCCTGTCTTCCAGTGGCAATGACGGTTGCTGCATTTTCCTCAATGAACAATTGTATAGATTCATCAGCCCTTATATCACCGATCACTGGGAAAGGATATTACCCGTAGATGAATGGTGTAAGGTGATGAATGTATCGCTTGAGGAGATTTAATGATGTTCCTCAGGTGGACTTCAGGGCCTGGCTTATTGTTTTTGATCGCCCAGATTTTTTTCCTGGTAAATATTGGCAAAGCATTGGCACGAAATTATTCGGGAATATAAAGGTTCATTCAAGAGATAGTTGTTCCCGAATGCTTACTGGAATTCAATAAATGGTACCGTTTATTTTCGTGAAGCCCTGAAAGGGATCAATGCCAGAAACAGTATCACTGTGGCGATGCCTGCCACCATGGTTGAAGCCTTTGTAGTAAGTATGCTCAACACATACAATAATACGGATGTGAATGCAAGCGAAAAAGCGATGATGCGCAACCCGAATTTGTTCTGTTTTTTGATCATGGC
The DNA here is from genome assembly GCA_017744805.1 of Chitinophagaceae bacterium. Lineage (GTDB taxonomy): Bacteria > Bacteroidota > Bacteroidia > Chitinophagales > Chitinophagaceae > Pseudobacter. Next base: position 4,222 of record JAGIAP010000074.1, read on the forward strand.
TTGTTCCTCTTCACTCACTTCGATAGCCTCTTGTTTTCTTTTTGCTTTCCGTTGTTGCATGTCTATATACTCCATACTGACCGTACCCCTGCTGGCGGCATATAGTTCATAAATGAGCAATAGGATTGCCGGCAATGCCACTCCCAGCAGCATTTCGTTTCCTCTTGAAAGCTTGAAGCCGGTCATGAATGGAAGGATCATTTTGAAGAGGAGGTTCACGGCCAGGCTCAGAATTGTGATAAAAATAGTAGCCTTTCCTGTAAGACGTTTCGAGAACAGGGCCCAGATAGGAGGGGCCAGCAATGGGCCACCTGTGATAGCGCCGATGCTCAGTGTGAATTCCACTATTCCACCTATGTAGGGAACAATCAATGCGATCGCGATCATCCCCAGGCCGAAAAGCCAGGAAGAGGTGCGGGCTACGCGCATTAGTTTTTTGTCGGATGCGTTGGGATTGATGCTGCCTTTATAGATGTCATTGGTGAAAACCGCAGATACAACATTCAAGGCTGTATTGGCAGATGCGGAAGTGGAAAAATACATTCCTGTAAGGATGAGTCCCATCAATCCGGCCGGTAGCACCTGTTTGCAAACCAGCAGGTAGGCATTCTCGGTATCGAGGCCAACCAGTGCGGGATTGATGGTCTTGTACACCATGGGGGGCAACATCCATAGGATGGGACTGATCACATAGAGTGCTGCAAAGAGGAAAGCCACTTTGGAAGCGGATTTGGGCGTATCCACACTGGTGTAACGTTGCACGAATGTCCAGTTACCACCGATATAGAAAATATGATAGATCGCGAATGCAGCGATAAAGCCCCAGGTATATTCTCCATTCACCATATCGAAGAATCCCTCAGGTTTCTTTGCGATGAAATGGCTGAATCCGCCGGCTTCCTGGAAAACCAGTGGAATGATCAACAATACTGCAGCGGTCAGGATCACAAATTGAAGGATATCGGTAACCATTACTGCCCATAATCCACCTACAGCCGTATAGGCGATCATGAGGATCCCGAGCACGATGGTCACCGGCACCAGGGGAAGATCCAGGGAGGACCCTACCAGTCTGGCTACGGAATAGAGTACGGAGCCTTTGATGAACAAAGACACCAACATGAAAATATAAATAAAGGATTTCTGTACTTTTTCCCCGAGCCTTTCTTTGATGAATTCAGCGGCGGTAAGGTTTCCCGTCGCTTTCCATTTCGGTGCCAGGTAAAGTCCTGTGATCAATCCCCCGATGCACATGGTCCATTGTATGGTAATGGCTACCCAGCCATACTTGTATGCGATGGAGCCCCAGGCCACGAAGGTTCCGGCAGAGAAAAAGCTCATGAAGAGGCTCAGTCCCCCGATGCTCCAGGGAACGGCTTCTCCACCGGCAAAAAAGGATTTCAGGTTGCGGCCGGTTCCGGAAAACGAGAAACCCACCAACATGATGAAAATGGAAAAGATCACAATTACGGAAGCATCGATGACTGAATTCATATCGCTAATTTAAAGCATTGACTTTCTAATAACACCTTACAGAAAAAATGGCAGCGGGCACCTCGGCGGATGGGTGTTCCACTTCGATGGTCAGTTTGGTGGTAGAAACAGGTTGCGCCAACCTGATGCTATTCACGGTCTGATAATTATCCTGCTGCTGGTGAATGATATTCCCCTGGTCGTCTTTGATGGAATAATTCCTGATACAGAAAGGCATTACATTTTCAGGATGCCCCATCAGCACGGATTCCATCGGATGGTCATAATCAGTATCGAAAAGGATATCGATGGAAGAAATATGTTTTTTCTCCGTCCAGTTGATCTCCAGCTTCGGTGCTTTGTCGTCCCAATCCGCTACCCAGGCGTTGGGAGAGGCAACAGGCCTGTCGATCCCATTGGTGATATTGGAAGCCCTGAACAGGTTGATGCCTGTGGGATATTTGAACGCAATATTCTCGCCATCGGGCCTTCTCTTTGGGCACCAGAACTCGAAGGCATCCACTCCCAGCTCTTCGGGTGGTGTTTGCTTTCCATAATTCGATACTGCTTTGTTGATGGAATTGAAAACGGATAACAACCCTGTCACTCTTTTTGTAGAAAAATGTAATTGTATATCCGCGTTCTTCAGGAAGGTGATAAATGCATAGGCCTGTTGTTGTATCACTGCTTCAAAGCTGATATGGATGCAATTCCTTCCGGGGTGTATGGGGATCTTCTTTTTTTCTATGGTCATATCGGGGGTATGGTTATCGGGCTTACTGCTGATACGGAGCTCCACTTCCAGTTCCGTGGCTGTAATTCCTTCTGCATGAAAAATGAAATTGTCCACTTTTCCTGCAACCAATGGCACCATTTGAGCCACGGCCGTTTCAAGGCTTTTCAATGATCCGCATTCGGGCAGTTCTTTCAATACCAGCTCGCTGGAAGCACTGATGGTTGCCTGTTTTACGAGATCTTCGGCATCGTTCAAAACCAGTCCGGGAATATGATGGCCGGATCTCAGCAAAGCTGTTTGCAAAGCTTTGATATGACCTTTATGATAGATATCCGCTGGTTGCAGTTGCTTGTTCAGACAGAGCACGGCTGCCATGGCAACGGCTTGTGCCGCGTGCGCAGCGGTGGCCATTACGCGTGAGGAGCCGAAAGCCACATGGGTTGCGCTGATGATCCTGCCGGCCAGGAAAAGATTCCTGATATTCCTGCTGTAAAGGGAGCGGTAAGGAATGGGGTAGATGCCCTTGCTATGCCATTGATTGCATCCGGGTTTTTCGCTGAATACGCCATCAGCAGGATGAAGATCGATGCTCCAACCCCCAAACGCTACGGCATCTTCATGCTGGCGTTGTTCAACGATATCCTGTTGTTTGAGCATATACTCACCTTCGAAGCGACGGCTCTCGCGTTTGCCGGGGATGGTACCTACCCATTCGAGTGTGAGATTCTCCGCATCCGGAAAATTCCCTGAATTCTTGATATAATTCCAGGCGCCATAAGCTACTTTCCATAATTCCCATTTTATCTTTTCCGTATCGTGAACGGTATCGAGCCTGCCTCCGTATTCGAGCCACCAGAGCTTGCAACCGTATTCTTTTGTATTGAAATTCCTGAAGCGCGGGATCTGCGTGATATCCTGCAATGCATAGGAGGGGGGAACGAATTTCACTGGCCGGCCTGTGTCTTTACTGTAGAAATAAAGGCTATGCCCCAGCAGTTCCCCATATTCCTGCGAGGGAGCAAACCTCTCTCCGAACTCATCCTTGCTTTCTGCGCCCATCCTGAAGGCTGCGCCTGCCAGGAATCCCAGGATGCCATCGCCGGATGCATCGATGAAGAGCGGGGCTTTCACTATGAATTCAGTAGAGCTCTGGCTGCAAAAAGCCTTTACGGCTTCTATCTCATCGGGCGATGATTTAACCAGGTCATACACTGCCGTGTTCAGGAGCAGGGTGATATTTGGCTCGGATACTACTTTGTCCAGCAGTACCGTATCGAAGATCAGCGGATTGCCTTCCTTGTTGCGGTACATATTCTCCACCATCAGTTCGTCCACAATTCCACCTTCCCTGGCCCAACGGTTATTGTTCCCCATATGCGATGTAGCACCCAGCATCCATAAACGGACCTCACTGCTGGCATTACCACCCAATACTGGCCTGTCTTGCATCAACACTACTTTCACGCCTTTACGCGCTGCTGTGATGGCTGCACACACACCACTCACGCCACCACCCACTATCACCAGCTCTGTTTCCAGTTCATGTACAGCCAGTGCTCTCTTTTCTCCTCCTTCGCTAAAGATCATATTCTCTGATTTTTCGGTTATTCATTTTAGTGTTATCTGAACTATCGGATCTGTACTGTTTTTCTCAAACGGATATCCTCTGCAGAAGCGGCAACAATGATCTCATATTTGCCTGCATCATGTACAAATCCATGCTTTTCCGTGCTGTAGTACTCAAATGCAGTGGCATCGAGCATTATGGTGATCGTCTTTTTTTCGCCTTTTTTCAGGAAGGTTTTCGAGAAACCTTTCAGCTCTTTGTAAGGTCGTGGCAGTTTGGGACCCAGTTCTCTTACATACACCTGCGCTACTTCTGCACCATCGAGCCTGCCGGTATTGGTGATATCAAAGCTCAGTTTCAATGTGGCATCGCCAGTCTTTTCCAGTTTGAGCCCGCTGTATTTGAAATCCGTATAGGACAGGCCGAAACCAAATGGGAACCTTGGTTTCACGGTGCTACGATCGTAATGGCGATAGCCCATGAATATGCCTTCCTTGTAAGGAACGCGTTTGCTATTGGTGGGATCATAGTAATAATTGAAAGCAGGATTGTCTTCCCAGCGTTTTTCGAAACTTACCGGCAGTTTTCCGGATGGGTTCGTTCTACCGAATAGAACTTCTGCAATGGCAGTTCCTCCTTCCTGTCCTGCATACCATGTATGCAGCAGGGCAGGGACTTTGGATATCCATTTTTCCATGTCCACATTTCCACCGGCATTCAACAGAACGATCGTATTCGGGTTTGCTTTGGCGATGCATTGGATCAAACTATCCTGGAATTGTGGCAGGGCAAAGGGCCTGTCGTTGCTCTCGCGTTCACTGCTTTCATTGAAGCCAATGCAAACGATGGCGGCATCAGCTTTTGAAGCGGCAGCAATGGCATCATCAAAAAGTATCTTATCGGGCCTCCAGGCGAAGCTGATATCTACGGGATGTACATTGGCAAAATATTCGAGGCGGATATTGTATTCTTTTCCAGCTTCAAGCTGAACCACGGCATCGCGTGTAGTGATCCCCTGGTCGCGCCATTCATTTATCACAAGGGCAGTGTCTACGTATAGCCTGAATCCGTCAAATCCGCGGACGGTGAATTGATACCCCATGGTTTTGTCAGGGCGGATCACGCCGGTCCAGCGCATGGAGCAATGGTCAAAGGGGATTCCCTGGTTCTCTGCTGCGATATGCCAGCCATTGTTGATGCTCACTGTACTGTCGATAATTGTTTTGGCGGGTATGCCTGACAGTTTGATATTGCTGAAGTATTCGGCTTTCAATCCTCTTATCCTGCTTCCTTTCTCCGTGTAGAAAACAGATTGAGCTACCAGGTCCGGGAGGGTAGGCAAACCGGGAGCGTACACAGTATTTACATTTTTCGAGAATTCCTGAATTCCCTGTAACACAGAAACGGAATGAAATGGAAAAGTATAAGAGCTGCCGCCGCCGGAGATATAGGCATTGGCATTGGGTCCGATCACGGCCAGGGTTTTGGTGTTTGCTGTATTCAATGGCAGCAGGCCTTTTTGATTTTTCAACAGCACAATTCCGCCCCGGGCCAGATCCAGCGCCACTTTGGCGGCATCAGGATTATCCAGTGGGATATTCTTATCCAACTGTTCATTATCGAAGAATCCGAAGCGGAAAATAATGCGCAACATTCTTTTTACCTTATCGTCGATAGTGGATTCCTTCACCAGTCCTTCCTGAATGGCGGGGATCAGTTTTTCCCTTGTCATGAATCGTGCGCGTGGCATTTCAAGATCGAGCCCGCCATTGGCTGCGCCTACTGCATCATAGGTAGAGGACCAATCGCTCATCACGAACCCATCAAATCCCCAGCTTTCTTTCAGGATCTTATTGTTGAGCAAATCATGCTGTGATGCATGTACGCCATTGATGAGGTTGTAGCTATTCATGATGGATCCCGCCCTGGCTTCCTGTACAGCGGCTTTGTAAGCGGGCAGGTAGATCTCATGCAGGGTGCGCTCATCGATATCGCTGCTCACATTATGCCTGTCCCATTCCTGGTTATTGGCGGCATAATGCTTTACAGTGGCCACCACTTTTTCATCCTGCAACCCTTTCACATAGGCCACAGCCATGCGTGCATTCAGGAAGGGGTCTTCCGTGAAATATTCGAAGTTCCTACCGCCCATGGGTGCACGAAGGATATTGACGCCGGGGGCTAACAATACATGTACGCCCCTCGCTTTGGAGTCCCTGCCCAACTGTTTTCCCAATTCATACACCAGGGCTGTGTCCCAGGTGGCGGCTGAAAGAACGGAGGCAGGATAGGCAGTCGATTTCCCGTCTTTGTGTGTGCCTACCGGTCCATCCGTAAGTTTGATCTCAGGCAGGCCCAATCTTTCGATGCCACGGATATAGAATCCTTTGTAACCACCGATATAATCGATCTTTTCTTCCAGCGTCATTCTCGAAACCAGGTCGTTGACACGGGCTTCCACCGGTGCATGCCTGTCTTTGTACACCTGTGCCCAGGATGTCGTAAAAGACATCACCAGCACTACGGTTGCAATCTGCTTCATAATTTTTTCTTTCTTATTTTATGATCTCTCCGCGCAGTAGTATCTTTCCCAGGTACAACGCAGTCCTGTCGTACTTTTCGGGGTTTTCGGTTATATCCTTCAGTTGTTTTTCTCCCAGTATTTTTCCCTTATCGGCCTTTTGTTCAGAGATAGTGATGCAAACGGTATGTTCTCCATCTTCTGTAGCGATCAGGTCATATTGCCCCCGATAGCGGTTATTGCAAAATGAATTGAACAGATTGAGCAGGTCGTCGCCTGTAACGGGATTGGCTTTGTACAAACGGAAACCCTTACCTGAAATATCCTGCAGCTTCATTTCTTTGCCATCCACTTTTATCGAAAGCTGCCCAACTTCGGGACCACCGATATCGAAGATGCCGAACATGGTGCCTTTGAATTTGAAACTGAATGAGCTGCCGGGCTCTTCCGCTTCCATTACATAGGGGAACCAGCCGCTGAATTGTTTCAGGAATGCATGTTTGGCAGTCTTTGTTTTTGTCCATCCTTTGCTGAACGTAGCAAATTCAAGCGGGTCGAGCATTTTAGCGTCTTCCCAGTTGCCGGGTATAAGCGCTGCTGGCATTTTGTGAGGTTGCGCTACGGCATTGCCGGACAATTTGCGCATGCTTCTGGCAATGGCTGCCGCATACAGGTTCCCTCCTTCACGGGAAGGATGGATCCCATCGGCAGAGAATACTATTTTGTCCTGAATTCCATTTGTCTCTCCTTTCCAAACCAGTTTGTCGTTAGCTTCCAGGGTAGCCGCTTCGATGCCGAGATGAATACCGGGGATCCGGTAGTGTGCCGCGATATCCTCCAGCAATTGGATATTCTCCGGAATGGCTGCCGGTTTCAGATACAGCTTTGCCTGGGGATTGAGAACGGTATAGATAAAGCAGATATCGGTTGCAGGATTGTTCCTGATGATCTGGCGTACGATGCCTTCCATACCTGAAGGATAACCACCATTCACGGCAAACTCCACGAAAACAAGATCAGGATCATGTTTCAGGATCTGTTCATAAATGCGGCATGCGCCGAGATCAGTGCCTGTTCCGGAAACACCGGCATTCATCCATTTGAAAGCCGATTGTGGAAAAGCGGATTGAATGTACCGGGCCGTTTGAATGCGATAACCATACAATGCCTGCGTGATGCTGCCTCCGATAAAACCGACCGTTACGGGTTTTCCAGCCTTCAGTTTTGCAAAAAAATTAGGCAATCCTCCGCGGGCAATTAGTTCACGTGGATCGGAAAAATCACTTACCCCGATGGCCGGGATCTTTTCCGCAAAAGGATCGAAGAATAAAGGTGATGCACCAGCCTGCGAGGCCGCGATCTTTGCCCGGTCAGAAGCTGTCTGGCCATAGCTAGTGAAGCATCCCATGATAAGGCTTAAGAAAAATATGGTTCTCATTGTCATTGGTTCCTGGTGTTAATGATTTCAATTCCCTTCCATGATGATGGTTGTTTCTTTTTCTGGCTGGCCCGCGCTCTGGTATTGGATCCTGAGCGTAGCTTTTTCACCCATTCCCAGCTTCGGGAAGCTCCATTCAAAGGGATAAGTAGTACTGGTGACAGATCTTCCATTACAGGTCACCGTTACCTGTGCACCATCTATGGGCGCAGTTTCCATGCATCCATACATAGAATCCCATCCGAACGGAGCGCGTATTCTGAACAGGAACATTTTGCCCCAGGGCTCACCCAGGTCCCCGATCTTCATTCCATCTTTGACAGTTGTGAATACAGGATCCTGGTTTGTGTGCGACAGTGGGAAGGAAATTGCTGTAAGCCCTTTAGGGGCAATGGTTACAGCCATGCCTGAGTTGTTCAGTACTGCTTTGGTTGGTTTTGATCTTTCACTGGTGTAGAGGTTGGCCACTGCGTTGGCTGCCACACCGGTCCCTTTGTCTATTTTTACAGTAACCGGTAATTCTTTTTCCGATTCGCTCATCAACACCACCCAGAACCTGTCCTTCGAAATACCGCTGATATAGTTCACTTCCGGTGTATTCAATTCCACCAGGCCGCGTTTCATCCAAAGTTTTACCTGCTTGTCGTCGAAGATGGTCCCTTTTTCTGCGCCATACTGCCGGTTGGTGAACCATACAAATCCATCTTGCTGACTGTATGGGAAAACGACCTTATTGTTGGAGCGCTGTATCGCTTCCGTGATCAGGTAATCCCAACTGAAGCTGAGATGCGCAGGAATATGATGGTAATAGATGGAGCTTACGTCAGGCCCTTTGTAAGGGAAATCGGGTTTCATGGTGATATCGGTGAACCCTGTAGCGTAATAGCCGGGATAGTTGGTGAACCTTCCGATAACGGCATTACGTGCATAAGTTAGGAAGATATCGCGTTTGGTATATTGGTACAGTCTCAGTAAATGCGGGGCCCAACTGCTCATGAAAACAGGACGAACGGTCTTGCCCGGATCGAAATAGGTGAAGGGTTGCTCAAACCCAAGTCCCACGGGGCTTACCAAGCTTTGTGGCACCTGTTTCTCTGGCGCATCTCCCACCTGGCGTGGGAAGCCCAGCCTGTATTTCTGATTGCCTTTCCACCAAAGGGTGGTATTGCCTTCGTATTTGTTGCCCGGGTGGATGGTCATAACGGTGTCCCTCACCTGCGGTAACGACCGGATACCGGCAATGGTCATGAAGGCCCCTGCTTCTGCAGCTTTCAGGTATTTATCGTCCTTTGTTTGTTCATAGAGATCGAGCAGGTTCCACCAATAGGCATAGAACTGGGAATTATAGAATGGTCCTTTTCCCATCGGTGTGATGGTATTGTTGAACAACTGGGTGGTGAGGAATTTATCGGCATTGGCGCTGGCGCTGGTCAACCATTTGTTTTCTTTGGTAAGCCGGTATGCAGCCAGTTCCTGCACCCAGGCCGGGATATTGACGGAATATCCTGCGGCTGTTCTGGGTTTACCGCCAGGCATTGCCAGTTCATCGATCCATGGATTGCTACCGTTGGTGAAGCGGTAAAGCCCTTCGTAATAGGCAGTAGTGAACTGCGAATTCAAGGGATTCAGTAATAATGTTTTTCTTGAATTATTGTATCCGGTTGGCACAATGTCTTTCGCCCACCTGTAACCGCTCCTGCTCAAAGTATACTCGATCACGGGCAATGCACGGGTAAGATAGAAGTCCTCATCCTTCGTGATCACGGCAGTGCTGAGGAGGGTGAGCGGAGAGGGATGCACTACTGTTGGTGCAGTGGACGGGTCGCCTTCGATATCGTAAAATCCTTTCAGCTCTTTGCTCCAGCCGGCTGCTTCATCATTTTTGACCAGGTCGATCATATTGAACACGGCATCCGTCAGTGAGCCCTGTTCCTGTTTTCTATAATCTTTCACTTTGAACACCTGGTCAGACACATATTCCAGGGTTTTCTGCCAGTTATCGTTCAATGCGCCGATCACGAATCCTTTTTCGATGGTTTGTCCTTCTTTCAATTTGGATCCTTCCAAACCCAGTACAGGAGCGAAGGCTACGGGTTGCACGCTTCCTGATTCGTTGCGGATGGCAAATCCCATCGGGGATCTTTCCGGCGTTCCCCATTCCGATGGGATAGTGGACGGGTCAGCGCAAACAAAACTGGAAAAAAGCCCATTCCCGGATTTTGTCTCCGCTATTGCGATGGGTTGCTGCATCATGGCCGATACCAGCATCACCGGTTGGGGAGATAATCTTTTGTATTGGAACATGGGCGGCATCTGGATATTCGTGATCTTGTCGGCAGGGATGCCCTGGAAGGCAGCAAGGGCCATGCTGTAGTAACCCGATCTTGCCACCTGGCAATGTAGTTTCACGGAAATATGGGCACTGTTCTTTTCGAGTGTCCAGATGCCTGTAATCATGGATCCGTCACTGGTCACGTATCTTACATCGATCCTGTTATTGTTTATTTTTTTTGCTTCTACGGGGATGGCCTCGCTCAGATCGCCTGCCATGAAGGGATTCAGCAGGTCCTTCGGTTCCTGTAATTCTATTTTCTTACCATCGTGCTCAAACCAGCTAATGGCCTTGGAGCCATTCCATGAAGGGAAGAAATTGCCAAAGGTGAGAGAGGGATCCTGGGAAGAAAGAAGATATACTTTATGGTCTTCCTGGAAGCGATTCAGGCTTCGCCATTCCCCATCCCCTTCGATAAAGGTTTGGGTGACGATGCTTTTGTTGTTGATGCCACCGGTGGCAAAGCGCAGTTGTACCTTGCCGTTAGATATCTCTGCAATGGTTTTGGAATCGGCGGCCAATAGCAGGTAGGGGGATACCTGCGGTGATCCCGATTCCGTTACCTGTACAGGCACTGATTTGGTTCTGAGTTTTGCCAGATCCGGCAACTGACTGCTATTGGGGTCGAAAGCCGCATCTGCACTGAGCAATATGGCATCACAGCGGGCGAAATTCTTTTTGGTGTCTTTCAACCGAAGTAAAACCTGTTTTGCCTCCAATGCTACCGTGCCTACTTTTTCCCAGGCAAACCCTTCATTGCCGTGCTTGCCGGCTTCTTCCATGGGATGTTCGTCCACAAACAGGCGGAACAGCCTGGTGCCTGGTTTTTCTTTGAAATCCATCGCCCTTACCCAAACAGTATACTGCGCTTTCTCTTTTATGGCTATTACGGTCAAAGCGTCTGCCGCTCCATGTTTGGTGCCCTGTACGCGCAGGATGGAGTTCCCCATGGCCGGTCCGCTTTTTTCTTCGTACCAACCACCTTTGAACTGGAAGGACTCCGCTTCCACGAGGTAGCCGGGCTGTTGTGCAAATACTGAACTACAGCATATGATTAGGTACAATAAGAAGCGTGTTTTTTTCATCAGCGATAAGTTATGGCAATCGTTTTCAAACTATAGGGTGGCAGGGTTGTCTTCCATTTCCCTGTATTGTTCCATCTGCGGCTGGCCGGGCCATTCAGTTCCTCTACGCGGGTGATCCCGATCATTTTCCCATCTATCAGCGCGCGGGGATCAAGGTTCACTTCGATCTCCCTTTTTTCATCATCATCGTTCAACAGAAAGAGGAAGAGTTTCTTTTCTTTTTTATTGATGGCGGCAAAATGATCGATATAGGGATCGTTCAGGGTAACCAATCCTTCTTTCAGCAGGAGGGAAGCCTTTGTACCGTACACTTTTCCATTGGCAAATCCATAGGTTTGATGCGGGCCAACCTTGGGTGTTATGAATCCACGGGGAAATTCCACTTTTCCATTTGACCTCACCTGGATCTCTGCCAACAAATAATCCGTGATCCAACCGATCTGCCACCAGGCATGATGGGGATAGGGGCCAGCGCCATTGTTCATCACATCCCAATAGTAGGAGGCCACGGAAGTGATGGAATCAACAAAGGCATCCCTGCCCAGAGCGGCCGCCCTGGCCATATTCAGGAACAGGGAATCTTTGGTGAGGCCGAACAAACGGACGAACATACCGGCATGACTGGCCAACAATATCGGGCCGCGGTGATTGGCCGAGCCCAGGATGCCGCCATGCTCAAAGCTCAGGCCGGCCTGTGTGATCTCCCAATCCTGGCGCAGCCTGCCTTTCACCGTTTTGATGGCCCTGGAAGGGATCGGGTGCGTATATACGGAAGCGGTATAGATCCTGGCCACCTCGATGGCTGCATTTTTATATTTTTCCTCTTTGGTGATATCGTACAGATCCAGGAGGGCCTGCGCACTTTGACCAGTAGCGAAGTCGGGCATGAACCTGGTATCTCCGCAAGTGCCCAGGAATCGACCCCGTTGCACTGCATTGGCTATATACCAGTCTGCGCCCAGCTTTGCGGCCGACAGGTATTGAGGCTCCCTGAGTATTTTGTAAGCAACCAGCATCCCATAAAAAGTAGGGCGGAGGTCTTCTACATCTGTGAATAAAGGGGATTGCGTTTGGTTATCGTAGGCTACCTGCCACTGACCGTTGGGCCCCATCCATTGCAGTAATCTGTCGGCTGCGTTTTTCAAAGCAGTCATCAGTGCTGTATCTTTTTTCTCAAAGAGTAACACATTACCGATATCACAGAGCATATAGAAAGTGGAACCGATGGGCTCGGAATAGTTGCCCCATTCTTCCGTGAACCTGTTCGATTTGTAGAGATAGTATTGACCGGCAGCGGCGCCATGGAAGAAACCGGTATCGGTATATTGCTGCATCAGTTTGAAGTTACGGGCATAGGGAAGCCGCGTGCTTTGCAGGCTATAGTCTTCCGTGATCCTGGCCAGCATGTACATGGCGCCATAATCGGCATTCTTCATGGCGTCCTTATCAGCGTTGTAAACGCCGCCGAGATAATCCTGGGCTCCGATCTTCACGCCTTTATACTCATCGATCCGCCATTTCGATAAAGTATCATTCACCAGGTACCGGTGCATCCCCAGCAACCTGCTAGTCAGGGATTGCTTCGTTTGTTTCAGTGCCAGGAAATCATTGAAGCGATACACATCTTCGATCGCATGTTTGAGAACGGGGTACCAGTTACTGGCCCGGATGCTGTACCGGAAGTGGAAAACGAGACTATCGCCTGCGTTCAGCCAGGAATTCTTTTCACCCAATACCGGATGATACACGGTAGGCATCAGTTCTGCTTTACGGTTCATCACGGACAATCCCAGTAACCAGTCGGAGTTTGTTTTTTCATTTTTCTCCCAGGGATCCCTGCCTTGTCCGGGATCGGGGATCACTGCCAGGGTGATATTTTCATGGGTGGTCACCATGGGGGCGAGGGTAGAAGCTGTGCGCTCACGTACCATCACAGGGATCTCCGGGATCCCCTGGCCATAAGCAAAAGCGTTGATGAATTTCTTTTCAATGGCATTACCCTGGAAAACGCCTGGCACGGTGGCCCAGTTGAAATTGCTTTTATCAAGGGAGGCGAGGGTAGGGCTGGCCATGCTGAAATAGCCTGCCTGCCTGGCTTTCACGATGATCTGCACTTTTACATCGCTGGCAAATCCCGGATCGAAAGACCAGTTGGCGCTGATGGACGCTTTATCGTTTTCCTGTTTGAAGAGCAAGCCTTCGGCGGTCTTTGTTACGGTAGCCGGAAAAAAATGGATGGCTTCGCCGGCTGTATTCATTTCCACCGGGGAAATGGATTGTTTCCAAACAGGGATGATGTAACGGTAATGAGCTTCGGGGAAATCGATGGGCTGTCCTTTTTCATCCAGGATCTTCACGGGCGTTTGATCTGGTTTCTCCTTCGAGTACAATAAAGTGTAAGCGCCATCGGGTTTGCCGGAAGACTGCCAGCCACCAGGGCTTGAAACGGCGATCCTGCTCAGTTTGAAGCCGGCTTCATCCTTTGTCCATTGCAATTCCAGTTTTTCATTTTTCAATGCGATAGCGACGGCTGTTTGTCCGCATACAGATGCAGGCAAACAGGCCATCAGTACTATCAGTATTTGCAACAGGCGATCCATAGGTTTATGGGGTTATGGTAAGGTTCATTTCATTCAAATTCCTGTTCTCTCCATTGTAACGTACAGCAG
>JAGIAP010000075.1 GCA_017744805.1 Chitinophagaceae bacterium
GAAGGAGGCTATTACCGGGAAGCAGCTACACTGTATATCCAGCACCTGAAAAATAATCATGCCGCCGCCAACTGTTATGAAAGAGGAGGGCTTTATCATGAAGCTATCGCCATCCTCGATGAACTGGGATTGCATGAAAGATCCGGAGACCTTTACCTGAAGCTGGGTCAGAAAGAAAAGGCGAAGGCCTCCTTTCAAACCTGTGTGGATGGAAGGCTAGGTGATAAGAACTATCTCGATGCTGCCAGGTTACTCAACGAAAAAATGGAAGAACCCGGGGAGGCCCAAAAAGTGTTGCTGCAAGGCTGGCAATCTTCCGTCAATGAAGAGAATTGCCTTAAGAAATTTGCGGATATCAGCCTGGCAAATAAGCCAGATCAGTTGCCGGAAGAATTGAAGCAGTTGCATCAACATCAACTAAACCCACATCAACAACTCAGCTTCCTGAATGTGCTCGAGTATGTGAAGAAGAGAAGTGAAAAAGACCCCGAGCTGCAGGAAACCGTACTGGATCTCACCTACGAGATCGTTCATGAGCGTATGGAAATGAAAGATCACCGGGCATTGAGAAGGCTACCGGATTTCATTACGGGCGATAAACTGCTGAGAGCAGACAGTTCCCGTTATGCTATCAGGCTCAACCAGGCGAAAACCGCAACAGCAAAGCAGGCCATTGTACTCGATAAAGAAATAGTTTGGAAACAGGCCATACTCAAGCATCATTCCTTTATTGTTGCAGGGGTACGTAATAATACAGTATGCCTGATGAGAGGGAACTGGAAGGGCCAGCTCGAGTCCTATTTCCTTGCGGAGAATATCGAGCCAGATATTGCACTTGAATTCTTCAGCGAGCCTTTCAAAGATAAGCCCGCCTACCTGGTACTTTATGATAGCGCTGATCAACCGGGACTGGTTGGAAAATATATGCCTAAAAGCAGGAACTTCCCCGAAGCTGTAACAGTAGAAATGATCAGGCGAAGCAATAATGCTGCATATACTGTTTTGCCAGATGGAACCTTTGCCACTATTGGCTTTACCATGGAATATCTACAGATCATCATACTGGACGAGAAGGGAGAAGAAAAGAGCTCCTTCTATGTTCAGCACAATAATGAAAAGCTGGTGTTGGGAGATCTCGGGAAGCGCCTTCAATTCTGCAATGGTTATTTCTTTTTCAGCAGCGAAGGACATATGGTTACTGTAGACCTGGAAGGGAATAGTAATTTCAGGGATTTTGGATCTGAGATCATCGACTTCTCGATATTGGGCGCCAACTCAAACGGTAACCCGATGGTGGTACAAACGGTGAATGGTTTTTACCTGGGTACTGCCAGTGACCAGGTTCACTTTCATGCCACAGCATTTGCAGTGCACTTCAACGCTCATCAGATCAGTTGGCTCAATGCCAGCCATTTTGCGTTGGTAGGGGAAAAAGAATTGCGTGTGTTCAAAATCGACAATGATCAAAGACCGGTACAGGTGAAACATATTGCTGCCAGATCAAAGATCATTGCGGTATTGCCTACCGTTATCTTCAATGAATGCGCCATTTTTGAAGAAACGGGAGAGATCAGTTTTCACAATCATGGGGATTGATCCCTTGCAAGATGAGCATCGGGGAAAACCACCCTGTTCCTTTCCGGGTATTTTTCCCGGTATGCTTTACCGTGTATTTCTCCATTTTTAGGAATCGCCTTTCTCATCAATCCCATCAAATGCGCCACCCTGCCGCATTTGGGAAATCATAATATTTATACAATGGCATATCAGTAAGATAAGGGCCTCAACCCATATTATTTTGTACCTTTTAATCGAAAATTCATTATGCCATGAACCAAAACCACCTGCGCTGCCTTGCAGCCGCAATCGCCTTCGTGCTTTTCATTTCCTGTAAAACAAAACAGGCAGTTGCCGACAACAGTTTCGCTGATGGATATGCGAAAACCGGCAAAACCAAACTTACCCACTCCAATACCGATCACAGATCCAATTCTCCCAGCGCAGGTCCTCAATTCACGGGCCGCGAAGTAAAATTTGAATACAGTATTCCCTGCTTCCAGCGCTATGAAGCCATGATGAAAGCGCATGCCTTTGTTCTTACACCCAAAGGAACAGTCACCATTACAGTACAGGAAGAGCCCCTCACCACTGCTGTGAGCTATGATGGGGAAAGACTGGTGGAATGGATGCAGCGCATGCTCAAGGCCTTTCCGGGAAATGAGCCAAAAGATATCGGCTTCCTGATGGTGCCAGGCCACCTGGATGAGACCTTCCTCAAAGAAGTGGGAGAAGACCCTTCCGAGTGGAAATACAAACTGAACCGCACCAGTATCTTCATCGTTCCCGTGATCAAATCGGAAGGGCTCAAGTTCAAGCATATGGTGAAGCATTTCAAATCAGGAATGGTGAGCCCCTTCTTCCAGGGACCAACGGTTTGGGAATTGGGCGGCGTTCAACCTTAAGCCATTTACATGCAGTTCCACCTGTTTCAATGTATACAACTGGTTAGCCTATGCTTTGCCATTTGGTTCTACCGGAACCTGAAAGGCTGGTCCATAGCGGCTTTCCTGCCATTGCTGGTTTTTATTTTCCTGATAGAGATCGTCGGTAATAATTTCCATGCCTTTCATTGGGCCAACAATTATTTCATTTACAATCTCTACTTGTTATTGTCCACTCCGATTTGGTTATACCTGTTCAGGCAGATGCTGGATCTGAGCGGGACCGCACTTCTTATCTACAGGTGGATCGCCATTTTGTCTATGAGCTTTATTTGCATGAACTATTTTTTTGGAGAAGGAGTGATGGAATTCAATACATGGTCGCTCCTTCTCCTGATGATCCTCACCATCGTGTTCAGTTGCCTGATCTTATTCCGCATATCCCTGACAGAGAGCCTGAGTGGCTCACTGTACAAACATCCTTTTTTCTGGATCAATGCCGGTAACCTGTTGTTTGCATTGGTAACACTTGTATTGCTGGGATTACAGCCCTATATCCGGGAACATGGCATTGAAATCCATCGCAAGAGTTTGTATTATGCCGTCATCCCTACAGCCAATATCATTTTATACACCGCTTATTCTTATGGATTCTATTTATGTCGCGTCCCATTGACCAGATCCTCGTAGTGATCATCGCTGTGGTAGCCGTTCTTCTTTTCCTTGCCATCCTTTTCCTGGTGATGGTGATGTACCATAGCAGCCGTCGCAAGCAGATGGCCCGTGAAAAACTGAGGATACAGGAGCAATATGAGAAACAATTGCTCGAATCCAGGCTGGAGATCCAACAACAGACCTTTCATTTCATCAGCCAGGAGATCCACGATAATGTAGGTCAGATCCTCAGTCTGGCCAAGGTGGAACTGAATATCCTTCAACAACAACTGAATGGGAATGGCGAACTAGTGGTCTCAGTAAGGGATAATGTAGGCAAGGCCATGACGGAGCTCCGCGAGATCGCCAAAAGCCTGAACCATGATCAGGCCCAGCATTTCAACTGGCAGGAGAACCTGCGGGAAGAGATCAACCGCATCAACAAGAGCGGCGTGCTTTCCGCGGGCCTGATCCTGGAAGGGGAGGAAGAATGTTACCTGAAAGACCAGCAAAAGCTCATCACATTCCGGGTGGTGCAAGAAGGGATACAGAATATCCTCAAACATGCCAAAGCATCCAGCCTGCTGGTCAATATCTACCAGTCGAAGGAATATACCAATATCATGATCATCGACAATGGGATCGGATTTGATCCGGACGCCGCCCTGAACGGGCATTCCGGGCTGGGCCTGAAGAATATCCTGAACCGGGTAGCCCTGATCGGAGGGGTAGCTGAGATCAACAGCAATACCGGGAAAGGCACTTGCTTACGCATAAATATCGGGCATGCATGAAACCTTCTACATAGCTATCGTAGATGATCATACGATGTTCAGAAAGGGCATCACTGCCCTCATCAATTTGTTTCCCGGGTACCGGGTACTGTTTGATGCCGCCAATGGAAAGGATTTCATCCATCAGTTGAAACCGCCGCACCTGCCGGATATCGTGCTGCTGGATATCTCCATGCCTGAAATGGATGGCTATGCTACTGCCGATTGGATCCGCGTGAACCATCCCGGTATCTGCATACTGGCCCTCAGTACCATGGAAAGTGAAACTGCCATTATCAAAATGATCAAGCATGGCGCCAGGGGTTATATTCTCAAAGACGCCGATCCTTCTGAACTACAGCTAGCTTTCCGCGAGTCCCTTTCCAAAGGATTCTACTACAACGATGCCATCACCGGCCTTGTTTTGCAAGCAGTAGGCGACCTTTTCAATAACAATACCAGGGAGCTGGCTCCCGGAAAGCTCACAGACCGCGAACTGAGCTTTGTCCGCCACGCCTGCAGTGAAAAGAGCTATTTGCAGATCGCGCGCGACCTTCAGGTGAGCGAAAGGACCGTTGACGGATACCGGGAATCTGTATTCAAAAAACTGAAAGTGAGCACCAGGGTAGGAATGGTGTTGTTCGCGATCAGGACTGGTATGGTAAAACTATAATACGGGGATCGGATCATACAATTCAGAGCCCGTCCCGGTTGCTTTGATCAAAATCTTACCGAAATCTGCAACGGAGCTCGCTTTCCGGTTGTCTTACCGAAAACCAGACTATGAACAAGCTCAGATTTTGGGCGCTGCTTCTTGCTCCAATGATGTTGTTTGGATGCACTAAAAAATCATCCCCTCCACTCCTGGGGAAATTTTATGAAGTAACACCTCTCAATGGAGGTTCCTCCATCACTTTCCATGACGATTACAGTTTCACCATTCAGGATCTCAGGGTGTCAAGTCAGAGCTTTGTGGAATACAAGTACCGTGTAGACTTTGATAGCCGGCTGATCATGACCCCGCCCACTCATGAATCTTATGCCTCTCCCGGACCTGTCGGTTTCCGTTTCACTGCACCGGACACCCTGGTCTTCGATAATTTCAGGCCGCATTTATGGGGACAGGTTAGCACTATCACATTCAAGAGACAGTGATCATTTCACTACATAAAAAAACCTGCTCTCCCGGAGCAGGTGAATGCGATGATATTGCGGCCTGGTCAATCTTCCTGGAAAGGATCCCTTCCGGCCGCATCCAGTTCTTTGATGATCTTGTTCACATCTTCTTCGGTAGTGGTGAGCCGGTTGCGGCAAAAGCGGATCAGCTCGGCAGCTCGCTTCACTTTTGCAGATAATTCATCCACAGATATCTCCCCCTGCTCTATCTCACCCACGATCTGTTGCAGTTCTTCAAAGGCCTGCGTATAATCCAATGATGACGCTTCCATATTTCTTATTATTTATTTCCGGATAAGGCAGTACTGCTGATGGTTCCGTTGGCCAGTACCGTTTCAAGTGTATCTCCTGCTTTCACTTCTGCTACGTCTTTCACCGCTTTCCCATCTTTCAGGGTAATGCTGAAGCCCCTTTGCAATACTTTATCAGGGCTCATATTATCGATATTCTTTTCCAACTGGAAAAGTGCTGTGTTATGTTCTTTCAAAAAAGTGGTCGCTTTTTCGGGTAGCTGCACCCTCGCCAGTTCTTCCTGGAAGTTACGCAGCAAAAATTTGGCCTGCTGCTTCACGAAGCTCATGGAGCTGAGCAACTGATTGCGGTGCTCCAGGGTAACGGTGGCCGTTACCGAGCGGAACAATTTCACATCAGCCCTGAGCTTATTGTTCTCTTCCAGGATCAGTCTCCTGGCCCTGTCTGTTATTTTTTCGGTGGCCTGCATTACGGGTACGGAGAAATTATGGAATCGCTGTATCAGGTATTCCGCAATCTTGGTGGGCGTTATGGCATTGGCATGGGCTACCATTTCTGCTACCGTATCATTGGTGGCATGGCCGATACCGGTGATCACGGGAATGGGGAACAGCGCGATGGCCCTGGCGAGCTCATAATTATTGTACACGCTCAATCCTACATCACCGCCGCCTCCACGAACAATGGCCACCACATCAAAGTGATGGATCACTTTCCGGATACGGTTCAGTTGCAAGCGGATGGTATCGATGGCCTTCTCTCCCTGCAGGAGGGAAGGAAAGAGGTAATGAAAGAATTTGTATCGCCAGGGATTTCCTTCCAGCACTTCGATGAAATCCACATAGCCCTTGCTGCTTTCCACGGAAATGACGGCAATCCGCTGAGGCAGGAGTGGGATCGGCAATAATTTGTTCTGATCGAAGATGCCCTCGTTCACCAGCCGGCTGATGGATTCCATTTTTTCTTTTTCCAGGTCGCCCAGCGTGTAGCTGGGATCGATGTCGAGGATACGGAGGCTGAGACCATGAACGGGGTCATAGATCATTTTAGCCTGGAACAGGATCTTGATGCCATCTTTCAATGGCTCGTTGAGATAGGAAAGAAAATGTTTGTTGATGAGTACAAAGTCTTCGCGCCAGAGCACGCTTTTCATTTGTGCTATCACTTTGCCCTCTTGTTTTTCCACCAGCTCCGGATAACAATGTCCCGATTGTTTGTAATAGTTGAGCTTGTTCATTTCGGCCTTTACCCAAAAGGAGCTGCCATACCTGTCGGTAAGCGTTTTCTGGATACTCCGTTGAACTTCCAGCAATGAAAAAACCGTTCTGTCTGTTATATTTTCAGGCATTGCAATTGGGTTAATGCTTTGGAGAAAGGCCTTAACCAAATTTACATTTTTCCACGAATTCACGGGGATCCTTTCCTGAAATCCGTCACCAGGGCACCCTTAGGATTCGCTGGGGGCTTGTCTTCCGATCATACTCCTGTATTCCACCGGGCTGAGCCCTACCATTTTCCTGAACACTTCCCTGAAGGCCTTGGGATCAGAATACCCTACTTCTGCCATGATCTCGTGTACACTTCCGGGTGAGCTTTCCAGGCTCTTGCGCGCTTCTTCCATTTTTACACGTTGGATATACTCGATCACGGTATTTTCGGTGGCTTTCTTGAAGCGCCTTTCCAGGCTTCTTCTGCCGATGAGGAATTTGCGGGCCAATTCATCTACGGTCAGTTTCTCTTTGAAATTGGCTTCAATGTATTCCTGCGCGCGGATCACCGGATCGTCACCATGGTGTTTCAATCCCCTGAAGATGATGAAGGGGCTTTGGCTGTTGCGATCGATATCGATCTCAAAGATCTTGGAGATCAGCAAGGCCATTTCCCTGTCCGTTTCTTTTTCCACCAGGTGGAGGATCAGGTTCAGGAAGCTGAAGCCACCAGCGCTGGTGTACAGGCCATCTTCATCTGTGAATACCTTGAACAACTGGAGCCTGATCTCAGGGAATCTCTTCTTCAACTCTTCGCCGATCATCCAATGTGAGGTACAGCCTTTGCCATCGAGCAGGCCTGTTTCAGCCAGCAATGCGGCAGAAAGGGAGAGCGCGGCAATTTCCACTCCTTTTTCCTTTTGCACTTTCAACCAGTCGATCATATCGCGGTTACGTTCCAGCACCATTTCAAGGTGGCCCTGTACAGAGGGAATGATCAGCAGATCTGCATCATGCACATCTATCAGTTGCCTGTTGACAGTGACGGATAAGTGGTTGCTACTCTGGTTCACCCGCTCATTGGCGGCCAGGTGTACTTCAAATACAGGAGGCTTTCCTGCTTCATGTAACAGCTCGTTTACCGTAGTAAAGATCTGTGTTACAGCTTCGATGTTCCCCAGGTTTATTTCACCTTTCGGGATAACTAGCGTTATGTTTTTCATGCAATAAAAATAGGATGGTGCACTGTCGCAATCAACCCCGGATATTGACGTGAACACACCCGAATAATTTGGTCAAACCTTTTCAATTTTGTTGTCATCAAACAATTATTCACCCACAATATGTAACCACATGAAACCTTCAAAAACTTTGTACTGGATAGTAACCATCATTTTTTCAGCGCTCATGCTTATGGACGGATTTGCCGGATTTGCCATGACTGAAGACGGAAAAGCCGCCATGCAGCAACTGGGTTACCCGAACTATATCATGTACCTGGTAGGGGCTGGTAAGGTACTTGGGGCCATCGCTTTGTTGCAGACCAGGTATAAAACGATCAAGGAGTGGGCATATGCCGGCTTCACCATCAATTTCATTTCCGCCGCCGTTTCCTGGGCCATCGTTGGTGCGCCCATTGCCTACTCTGTATTCCCCCTGATCTTGCTGGTAGTGATGTTCTTCACTTACTATGTATGGAAAAAATATGAACGCCGCAGCAGCAATAATATTCCTGCACTGGCCCTCTGATATCATTCACACCCTATGCTCAGGCCGCATTCCATCCCGGGTGCGGCTTTTGCATTCATGATAGTTTTTTCAAGTATGAAAACAAATCCTAATTTCCTACCTGAAAATCCTTGATTCCCACATGCATTATTCTCTTTTGCTTTGCATTGCACTTGTGATCGTTGTTTCGATGCTCGTGATGCTCGGACAGCGGCTTCGTATCTCGTACCCGATCTTCCTGGTATTGGGTGGGCTGGTGATCAGCTTCATACCTGGCCTTCCCTCCATCACTATAGATCCTGAACTGATCTTCCTGATCTTCTTACCACCCTTGCTTTTTGAGGCCGCCTGGATGACCAGTTGGAAGGCCTTCTGGAAATTCCGGCGGGTGATCTCGATGGCCGCTTTCGGATTTGTATTGATCACCAGCACTATTGTGGCCTTTGTTTCCAGCGCACTCATTCCGGGATTCACGCTTCCGATGGGATTCCTGCTGGGCGCCATCATATCGCCTCCTGATGCAGTGGCGGCCACCTCCGTGCTGAAAGGCATCAACTTACCCAAACCGCTCACGCAGATCCTGGAAGGAGAAAGCCTGGTGAACGATGCGTCCAGCCTGATCGTTTTCCGCTTTGCACTGGCCGCCATCCTTACCGGTAGCTTCGTGTTGCAGTCGGCCGCAATATCCTTTGTACTGGTGACCGTGATGGGAGTGGCCGTTGGGATCGCCATCGCACTGATCATTTACGCCATGTATCGCTGGTTGCCTACCACTACCAGTATCGAGATAGCTCTTTCCTTTGCAGCTCCCTACCTGATGTACCTGGCGGCGGAAGCCTTCCATTTCTCAGGTGTGATGGCC
Organism: Chitinophagaceae bacterium; assembly: GCA_017744805.1. Taxonomy (GTDB): domain Bacteria; phylum Bacteroidota; class Bacteroidia; order Chitinophagales; family Chitinophagaceae; genus Pseudobacter. The sequence continues at coordinate 9,095 of JAGIAP010000075.1, forward strand.
GTAGTTAGTGGCGGTTTGTTCCTATCATACCGCAGTCACTCCTATCTCAGCCACCAGGGTCGATTGCAGGGATACGCCATGTGGAATACCATTACTTTCATATTGAACGGACTGGTGTTCATGCTCATCGGACTTGAGATGCCGGAGATCATGCGCAACCTGGGCGATTACTCCAAAGGGCAAGCCATTTTCTATGGAGTGGTGATCTCCCTGGTGATCATCGTAACCCGCATCCTCACTGCTCTCGGCACTGCCGCCTGGACCCGCTTCATTGCCCGCTGGATCACGGTTGCCGATTCCAGGCCCGGTTGGCGTGGCCCCATCGTGATCGGCTGGGCCGGTATGCGTGGCGTGGTGTCACTGGCATCTGCGCTCTCCATCCCCCTATTGCTGAATAACGGAGCACCATTCCCTTACCGTAGTCTTATTCTCTTCATCACCTTCATCGTCATCCTCATAACACTGGTAGTTCAAGGCCTCACACTCCCCTGGGTGATCCGGCTGGTTGGCCTGGACAAACAGGAACCAGCAGTTTCTGAAGCGGAAGAAGAAGCTAAGATCCATCAGCACCTGCTCACCGCTGCCGTTGGTCTGTTGGAAGAGCAATACATAGACCTGATGAAGAAACAACCGGTATTGCAAAACCTGTACACGCAAATGAAGAACGATCTTCAACTCACTTCCAGCTACCTGGAGGGAGAGGAGTGTAACGAAAAAGACAGACAAGCTTCGCTGGTGTATAACAGTATTTACCTCGAACTGTTGGGTACACAGCGGGAAAGACTTTTCCAACTCCGCGACCGGGACCTGTTCGAAGATGAACTGATCCGTAAGGTTGAAGGACAGTTGGATATAGAGCAGGAAAAATTATTACGCGAGAATGGTCATAATCATGGTCATTGAGATATCACTCCGGCAACGCATTCCTCAGAAAACGAAGGAAATTCCCATGCATGATGTTTTGAATATCCTGCTGGCTATATCCCCTTCGACTGAACATCTCCGGTAGCTTCTGCAGATCGGCGATCGTTTCCAGATCATATGGGGATTGTTCCTTGCCGAATGCTCCATCCAGATCTGTACCGATACCCACATGATGGCTATTGCCGGCCAACTGGCAGATATGATCGATATGATCGATGATCACTTCGAGGCCACAATGCATGCCTTCCGGTGTGGATTGCTGACGCACCCAGTTAGGCACCATCATCCAGGCATCGAGGGCTGCGCCGATCACAGCGCCTTTGCTGATCAGGGCCCGGATCATATCATCACTGAACTGGCGGTTGTGATCCACCAGCGCCCTCACATTGTTATGACTGGCCCATATATGGCCATTGAAGATCTCCATCGCATCCCAAAATGCATCATCGCAGAGATGGGTGGCATCCAGGATAAGGCCCAGTCTTTCTATTTCTTTCACCAGCGCCCGTCCTTGTTCATGGAGATGACCGGTAGCATCCGTTCCATTGGCATAACGGCCGGGGCCGTAATGAGCGGGGCCGATAGCGCGAAGGCCATAGTTCCAGGCACGTTGCAGGTGATCGATGGTTACGATACTGTCTGCGCCTTCGAGGCTGAGCACATACCCGATGGGCTTTGCATTGTTCGGTTTTCCATCATTCCATAATTCTATATGACTATCCAGGTCTTTCCGGTTCCTGATCATTTTCATTTCACCGGCATCTTCCATGGCTTTGTACCAGGCAAGCTGTCCCTGGCTCTGGGCCCATGCCTGGTGAGGCGAGTGCCAGCCCGGGAGTGGATTTTCCGGAGCTACATATCTCGCGATCTGGGTAGCTACCACCAAGCCGATATTGCCTGCACGAAGCTCCGGCAGTGCAACAGTCCCTTTTGCGCGGTCGGGCTTATCATGGAGCCCGAGCTCCCTTTCACGAATGGTGTGTACCGGCAAACGCAGGTCGCGGTTCCATTCCAGGGCATTCATACTAAGGTCGAGATGTGCATCGATGATGAACATGAGTGATATTTTTTGAACAGGGAGTGGTTGTCGCTCGCGTCCCGCGAGTGACTTCTATTCCAAAGGCGGCCCTCCGGCTAATGCTGTTACCGGATGATCCGTCCGGACACCCCTGTCTGAATGAATTCTTCTATTTCAGGTCTGTTGATGATGGCCCAGTCGCCTGCTATGCTTTGTTTGAGTGCGCCGCAGGCCGTGGCGAAGTTGATGATATGTTGTGGTGGCATTTGCTGCATCAGTCCATACAGCATACCAGCCGTGAAGGCATCGCCTGTTCCGATCTGATCGGTCACATGCGGGATCATATACCCTTCGGAAAAATAATATTCTCCTTTATGTGCAAGCGCCGCCAGGTAAACGGTCTGTTGCTGGATAGTTTTTCTGAAACTCATGCCCAGTGTTTGCAGCTTCGGCATCTTATGTTGCAATTGCTGAACGGTTTGTTTGAACCTTTCTTCCAATGGCAGTTCCTTATTGGTTTCGATACCATAATAGATATTCACGGCATCGAGATCGGCCACAGCCACCGTACTGTGTTGCAACAATGAAGGCATGATCTCTTTCGGATGCTTGCCGTATTGCCAGAGCTTGCTTCGATAATTGAAATCGCCGGAGATGGTCAAACCCATATCAGAAGCCGTTTCCAGGGCTTCCCTGCAAACTTCTGCAGCGCTGGAACTGAGGGCGGCGGCCACACCAGACCAATGGAAGCAATGTGTATCCTTCAATACCTCCTTCCAATCGATCATGCCGGGTTGCAATTCCGTGAAACTGGTGCCTGTTCTGTCGTAGATAACACGACTACTCCTGATATGATTGCCTGATTCCGTGAAATACAATCCGAGCCTGTCGCCTCCGAACACCATATGATCCGTTCCCACACCATGGCTTTTCAATTGCTGAATGCCAGCGATGGCAAGATCATTGTCCGGAACGCGGCTGATATAATTCACATTCATGCCCAGCCTGGCCAGCAGTACGCAAACATTGGCCTCTGCACCGGCATAATAAGCCGTGTAGCCATCGGTTTGTTGAAACCGTTTTGCCTGGTGACTGTGCAATCGTAACAGGAATTCACCAAAGGCTGCCAACTGAACTGATTTCCCGGCAGGCTTCTCCATGTGCTTGATTTTCCGGCAAACTAATTAATCCTAAGCTCATCACAAAAGCCGGCCAACACAAAACATCTAAAAAACTATATACATCAATACAATTCAAAGAGCGCTTCTATTTCTACCGGGATATTGTCTGGCAAGGAGCCAAATCCAACGGCACTGCGAACGCCAACTCCATTCTCTTCTCCCCAAACGGCAGCAAATAATTCGCTGCATCCATTGATCACATAGGGATGCCTTTCAAATTCCGGAATGGCATTCACCATTCCCAGCATTTTGATCACCCTTTTTACATTGTTCAATCCTCCGATCCTCGTGTGAATGGTACTCAACATGGTGAGGCCTACCTGTCTGGCTGAAAGCTTGCCCTGGTCTGCATCCATCTCTTTACCGATCCTCCCGATGATGAGTGAGCCATCATTCTGTACGGGACCATGGCCGCTGAGGTAGAGGTATTTTCCATCGATCACATAGGGCTTGTAAACGCCCAATGGTTCCGGAGCGGGCGGTAAGGATAGTCCCAGTTGCCTGAATCTTTCTTCTGCAGTGCTCATACGCTTGAAAATTTTAATACTTGTTCTCTATTATTATTGATTATTCCAGAATGAATTCGCTGATCATCATCGTGGCTGTTGATCCCGCACCGTATTTTCCTGCAGGAATGGTGCCGGGATGAAGACCGGTGATCTTTACATATCTCGCCTTTACAGCAGGTACAGTCTTCCTGGCCTGGTTGATGCCATTGACAGGAAAATTGTCAAGCGTTGCGATCTTCGTATAGTTAGTTCCGTTATCAGATATGTAGAACTCCAAAGCCACAGTCGGCCACATCCTCTGCCAGGCATAATTGAGCAGATTGGCGCCCACCCTGGTGAGCGTTTGTTCAGATCCCAGATCGATCACCGCTTCAAAGTTATTTGTAAATCCCACCCACTGGCTGTCGTTGAACCTGTGCGAGCCTGATAATCCATTCACCAGCTTCAACGCAGGGCCTCCATATTTTCCCGAAGGCAGGTTGGTAACAGTAATGTCTGCGCCAGTTGCTTTGTTTATATAGTAGGGTAGCTCAAACATCCGCCCCATGGGCATTCCATTCCGGAAAAGCCGTGCCCTTAATACACCATTTCTGCCACCTGTTTGCACTAGGCCTGAACAAACCCGGCTACTCTTGTCAGGTAAACTGCCATCAGAAGTGTATCGGATCACAGCTTCCCGGAGGCTGGAATGAAGATGAAAAGAAAGACTACCCCGTAGTACTTTATCAGTTGTGTAAGTGATCTCATCAAAGTTGCTGGCCATGGCGAGGCCGATACGTTTCAGTATGGGGCTTTGTTTTCTTAGCCTGTACAGGAACCCATCGTAGTTGAGGTTGGCCGCCGGGCTCCAGGCCACTTCGGCCAGTGCGATGGCTCTGGGCAGTAGCATATAGGCCGCTTGTTCGTTGGTGGGCAAGTATTCGCTCCATAATTGTCCTTGTATGCCTTTGATATGCGGCAACAGACTGGGCTCTATAGAATCCGGGAGGGGTTGATAAGTATACACTTCCTTCAAAGGCGTGTAGCCACCGGCAGCTACGGGTTCTGAAGGATAAAGTGATTGGTAATGATCGAAATAATAATCATCCTCGGTGGTCATGATGGCATCATGACCCATGCGGGCAGCTTCCACGGCGCCGCCCGTTCCTCGCCAGCTCATGACAGTAGCGCCTTTGGCAAGGCCTCCTTCCAGTATCTCATCCCACCCGATCACACTCTTGCCTTTGGCCTGCAAATATTTTGTAACACGTTGCATGAAGTAACTCTGCAACTCCTCTTCATTGGACAGTTTTTCTGTTTGGATCCTTTGCTGACAATGAGGGCAGGCCCTCCACCTGGTTTTGGGACATTCATCGCCACCGATATGGATGAACTGTGAGGGGAACAAAGCGATCACTTCGTCCAACACATCCTGTAAGAATGTAAAAGTGGAATCCTTCCCCGCGCAGAACACATCATCGAATACGCCCCAGAAAGTGGCGGCTTTGTAAGGTCCGCTGGTGCAGCCCAATTCAGGGTAGGCGGACAAGGCGGCTTGTGCATGGCCAGGCATCTCTATCTCCGGGATCACGGTGATATGCCTTTCGGCGGCATATTGAAGAACTTCCTTCACTTGTTCCTGGGTGTAATATCCTCCGTATCGTTTTCCATCGAAGCGGTGTGGTAATTCCTTTTTATGACCGATCATCGTTTCCTCTCTCCAGGCTGCTATGGATTGCAGTTTGGGATATTTTTTGATCTCGATCCTCCAGCCCTGGTCATCGGTGAGGTGCCAGTGGAAGGTGTTGAATTTGTAGAGAGAAAGCAGGTCGAGGTATTGTTTGATGAATGGAACGGGAAAGAAATGTCGGCTCACATCCAGGTGCATGCCGCGGTAGGGAAACCGGGGGTGATCCACGATGGTGGCAAAGGGCACACGCAAGCCCCCTTTTTGAACAGCCCATAATTGACGCAGGGTTTGAATACCATGCACCAGGCCCGGGCGGTCATGTGCGGTGATCCTGATATTCCCGTTGGATTCCAAAAGATAGCCTTCCGGCTCTCTCACCAGAAGGGTATCTATCGAAAGTTTTATGGAATACCGGTTGGTATGCGCTATCACCGGCAATGCATAGCCGAGATATTGCCGGGCCAGCCCATTCAGGAAAGCTGCTTCGTACTTCAGTTCACCGGGGGCATCGATCGCTGTTTGTTTTGATATCACTGAATAGCCTTGACCATATTGCGCTTTCACAGGTACAGGGATCAGCGCCGGCTGAACCGGCTCTTGCTGTTGTGCATACGCCTGGCAGATCGTTGCCATCAGGAACGGAAGTACGATTAGCTTTTTCATTATTTTTTATCCCACCAAACTCTTGTCAATAAATTATCGGCACCCTGACGGGCAAGGGCCGCTTCATAGGCAGACTTGTTATTGCTTCTCTCTGTTTGCAGATAAGGGAATCTTCGGGGGATCACTCCATTGGTCTGGTTGCCCGGAGCATTGGTAGGTGTTAGCACAGGGTACCCGGTACGGCGCCAGTTGGCGAAGCATTCCAGTTCATCCAGTAACAAAGCTACCCAAAACTGTGAATGGATCTGGTTCATCTGATCTGCAAAAGTACCGGCGGTATTGAGGGGGTGATTGCCCACATAATCCGAGATCCTGGGCTCAGTGATCACACCGGCAGCCCCGAACCTGGCCCAGTTACGCATATTGTTCTCGATGCCGTTTTTGAAGTATGCCGAAGCGGTGTTGGTATTGGTCCAGCCGCGAAGTGCCGCTTCCGCCAGCAGGAAGCTCATTTCGGAATTGGTCATTACCAGCAGGGGTGCGTCGTTGCGCAGGATGGTAGCGGGGTTGGGCTCGGAATAGGTCTTGAAATTATTGGGTTTGTTACCTGTACCACTGGGCAGCCCCCTGGCGATGGCAGCGGTTGTATCCGGCGTGGTGCCATTGTAAGTGACTGCTATTGCCCCGAGGCGTGGATCGTTATTAGATCTCAGGAAATCGATAAACGCCTGGCTGTATTTTCCTCCTTCCACATTACCATCGCCATAAGCATCGGCCTTGTAATCCTGCGCACCGATCTCATACGCGATGGGGTTGTAATTGTATACTTGCCCGGAATTGAAATATTTCACAGCAGCGATATCCACTGCATTCTCTATCACACCGCCGGCAATGGCTTTCTGTGCCCAGGTCTTTGCTTTGTTCTCATCCACTTTGGTGAGGCGCATCGCCAGGCGTAACATGAGGGAATAACCGAATTTTTTCCATTTGGGGATATCGCCCTGGTAGATGAAGTCTGCCGGACCGAAAGTAGGCGCCCCTGCCTGGAAAGAATTGATGGCCTGTTCCAGTTCTGTGAGCAATCCATCATAGATCTCGGATTGCGGATCATATGCAGGCAGGAATTCGTTCTCCGGGTAGCCTTTGAGCGCATGCTTATAGGGCACATCTCCGTAAAGATCCGTGAGGCGCTGGAAGTGAAGCACGCGCCAGATGCGGGCTGCCGCCACTTTATTCACATGCCCTGCTTTATTGGCGCCTTCAATACATTGCCGCAGGTTCTCGAGAACATTGGGATAGAGATAAGTGAAATAGAAGCCCTGGTACAGATCATTCACGCCGTATTTATCGCCCATACCTGCCAGGGAAGCATCCTTGTAATTGGCATAATGCTGAATATACATGCCTGCTCCCAGGTAAGAAGTATAGAAGTAGGTTCGGTCCAACACATAGTTACCTTTCAGGATGGCCTGGGAAAAGAGAAAGTCCGGATTGCCGTTAGTGGAAGCATTGGGGTTTGTATTGATCTCTTCGAAATCCTTATCGCAGGAGCTCAGACCGGCCAGAAGGCCCAGCGCCAGTATACTTTGATATATTTTGAATCTTGGCATGTTGTTAGTTTTTAGATCGTGAATTAGAACTTGACCAGGAGGTTCACACCATAGCTTCTTGTGCGTGGCACACCAAACATTTCGAAGCCTTGTGCATTGGAGTTGCTGAAGGTGGATTCCGGATCGATATTATCCGCTTTCTTGTGCAGGATGGCCAGGTTCCTTCCCACCAGTGAAACGGTGAGCGATTGGATTTTCAGGAAGGAAAGCTTTTGCACGGGGATATTGTAACTGATGATCACCTGCCTCAGTTTCACGAAGTCTGAGCTATACACGAATTTTTCGGAAAGCACCTGCCAGTTATTGTAGTACATCCACATCTGGTCTCGGGTAAGGGTTTTGGAGAATGGATTGCCATTACCATCCACCCCATTTACGGTGAGGCCATTCTCTCTTCCGGGCAGCGTCATCTTTTGCAATCCCATCCGGGTAGCGTAGAGGTTGGTTGCTGAATAGACCTTCCCTCCGAATCTTCCATCTACCAGGAAGCTCAATGAAAGGCGCTTGTAGTTGAAAGTATTGGTGATGCCGGTGGTCAGCGGCGCTACGCCTGTGCCCATATCCACCAGGGTTGGACTGGGCGCTTCACGTCCATCGGCCCCATATACCTGGTTCCCCTTAGCATCCTTCAGGCCGGTAGTGGCCATGATGGTGCTGTACGGCTTTCCTTCGGGGTGATGGATGAAGGCATACCTGTTCACGCTGATGTCCGCCTCGATAGTGGTGAGGTCATCGGTGATCTTGATCACCTTGTTCTTGTTGTAAGCGATATTGTAACTCACTTCCCAACTGAAGTTCCTGTTCTTGACAGGAAGGCCGGATACCAGCACTTCCACTCCTTTATTGCTCATCTCACCAACATTGAAGAGGGCATGATTGAATCCTGTGGCGGGTGAAATGGAGGCGCGAACGATATCATTCGTGGTCCTTCGATCATACACGGCCAGGTCGGTAGAAAGTCGGCCATTGAGGAACCTGGCTTCCAGCCCGATCTCGAATGTGGTGGAGGTGAGTGGTTTCAGATCCTGGTTAGGCACCATCAACTGACCGGAGTTGAGGCCGTTGAAATTGGTGATCATCTGGAGCGGGCGTTTGTCGTGCCCGCCACCAGGTACCAGGCTGTATGTAAGGTTGAGCGCATAAGGGATCGGCGTAGCGCCGCCCACCTGCGCGATGGAGCTTCTCAATTTGGCGAAGTTCACCCAAACCGGTAGTTGAAAAGCTTCGGAAAGGATGAAGCTGGCGCCCACAGACGGATAAAAGATATTATTGTTCTTTGGAGAGAGGGTGGAGAACCAATCGTTCCTGCCAGATGCAGTAAGATAGAGATAGTTCTTGTAACTGAAGTCCACAGACCCGAAAACCGAGTTGGTACGGAGCCTTCCCAGCGATTTACTGGTAGTCAGCGCCACCACATTGCTC
>JAGIAP010000076.1 GCA_017744805.1 Chitinophagaceae bacterium
GCCATAAAGAAGATCTGTACATGGGGCCAAGCGGTAGTGGGGATACTACCTATTTTTACATGTTATGGCTCTTCACCTTGCTACTCACCTTTGCCGGCACTATCATCTGGAGCGTGCTGGATAGAAAGAGGAAGAACTACAATACACTGTATTATTGGATCAGGGTAATAGTCCGTTATTATCTTTTCTTTACGATGGTGATCTATGGGATGTATAAAGTGATAAAGCTCCAATTCCCGGATCCGTCGCTAGACAGGCTGGTGACCGCTTATGGGAATTCATCCCCGATGGGCCTCGCGTGGACGTATATGGGCTTCTCCAAATCCTACAACTATTTTACGGGTATTGCCGAATTGCTGGGAGGCTTTTTATTGCTTTCCCGGAAAACCACTACTATCGGTGCACTGGTGTGCCTGGGCGTTATGACCAATGTATTCATGATCAATATTGGCTACGATGTACCGGTAAAGCTGCTTTCCTTCAATACTATCCTGATGTCCATTTTCCTTTTATGGAAAGATGGAAAAAGAATGGTGGCCTTCTTCCTGCAAAACAGATCTGTACCGGCCTCCCATATAGATATGCCTTATAAGAGTAAGAGAACGAAGATCATTCTTATCACCCTGAAATGGCTCTTCATCGTTTACATTACCGGAACCAATATCGTGCAGGCTGTACAGGCAGAAAAAATGTATGGGGCCAAAGCGCCCAAACCACCGCTCCATGGCATCTACTATACAGAAGATTTTGTGAGGAATAACCAGCATATTGCGCCACTGACTACAGATACGTCCAGGTGGAAGAGAGTGATCATCTCTTCTGCTTCATATGCTTCAATTCAACTCATGAACGACTCCACCAAACGGTACTCGTTAAAAATCGATACAGCCTCCCGCAAAGCTGTGCTGAGCTCTTACAGGGATACGACCGCCAAATCTGTATTCAGTTATACCTACAATCAGCCATACCTTGAGTTGACCGGACTAATCAAAGAGGACAGTATCCATATCAAGTTGAAAAGATTCGACGAGCAACAATTTTTGCTGATGAGCAGAGGGTTCCATTGGGTGAGTGAGTTCCCTTTCAACAGGTAGCCAAACAAGACGGCGCTTAGAAAATATATTGGTATTTTTATAAATATCTTTATACAAATAAGATCCGCCTATGGCTTTCAACAGATCGCTGGTATTGGTCACGCTCATGATCGGTACATCGATGGCAGCCATCGACAGCAGTATTGTTAACGTATCCCTCCCCGTTATACAGCGGGAATTCGATGTTCAACTGGATGTTGTTGCGCTGGTAGTAACGGTGTACATGATCACCTATAGTTTATTCATTCCCCTTACCAACTGGCTGAAGAGCAGGATAGGATATTACAAATTGTATATGGCCAGTATCATCCTGTTTGTAACAGGCTCCCTGCTTTGCAGCCTGGCGGACAGTATCACTTTCCTGGTGTTGGCCCGGATGGTGCAGGCCGTGGGCGGCGGAGCCATCGCCCCTACTTCATTAGCCATCCTGAGTGAGGCCTTTCCCAAAGAACAAAGGGGCAGCGCCGTGGGCTGGTGGGGTATCGGCAATGTGATGGGGCCCGCGCTGGGGCCTACTTTGGGCGGCATACTCACCCAGTACCTCGGTTGGCAATCGATCTTCTATGTAAATGTTCCTATCGGCATCATTACCATCTGGATGGCTACCGTTCACCTGCGGTTCCTGAAGCAGATCCCCATCACAAAACCAGCTTTCGATGTAAAAGGATATTTTCTGCTGGCAGGGTTCATACTGCTGTTGCAGGCCACTATCATCCCTTTTGCGTCCCGCTTCGGCTTGCTTTCATGGCAGTTCCTGAGTTGCTTATTCATGACAGTGATTGTTCTCTGGCAATACATACGCTCTTCCAAACGGCCTGATGCCTTACTGGATCTTTCCATTTTCCGCATCCCTGAATTCCGGCGCCCCTTCCTGATCGTAGGCATCCGCTCGCTCGCATTGTTCGGCGGTATGTTCTTCCTTCCCTTCCTCTTGCAGGGTTACCTGGGTTATTCGGAGATTGAAAGCGCTATGCTGCTATTGCCCAATGCCCTGATCATGCTCGTTACCCGGCCCCTGTCCGGCAAACTGGCCGACAAAGGCCTGATCCGGAATATTTCGATACTGGGCATTTTCCTGTTATCCACCTCATTTGTTTTGTTTTCCATTATCGATATCGGAAGCTCCATCACTTTTATCGTTTTCTCAATGGTCCTGCGCGGGCTGGGGATCAGCTTCCTCATTGCGCCCGTGTCCACTGCCCTGCTGAATTCTGTGAAGTCTGAACAAACCGCAACCGCCACCTCCCTGAACACTTTGATGCTGCAATTGGGAGGCTCTATCGGCATTGCCCTTAGCAGTGCCCTGCACACACATTTGTTATCGCATTACGAAAGTAGAACAGGGATACATCAACTGGCAGAACATCATGCCCTGCAGGATGGCTTCCTGGCAACAGCTGGTTTCATCTTACTGGCCTTGCTCCCCGCCGTGAGGCTACCACAGAAAACCAGGAAAAGACTGGTGAATAAAGATGTGTTGGGGTGATCTTCCTGTAAAACAACAAAGCAGGGTACTCCCCTGCTTTGTATCGATAGGCCTTAACCAATAATATCTTACACTACTTATTGTCTTCTTCTTCTGAACCAGATCATCAGGTAACCGATCAGCATGATGGCCGGAATTACTGCGGTGAAAATGATCTTGGAGATCTTGAAGCCACGCTTACCGATATGGATATCATTGTCGGTAAATGGCGGACGGCTCACATCCACAGGAGCCTCATAATCGGATAGCCAGTTGAAAGCGCCGGCTATCAGCAGGAAATTGGCTGATGGAATATCTTTCCTGTAATGCCCGAGCTCTCCGTTACTGATGCAATCAGCATCTCCCAGGATGATCACTTTCTGTTCTTTTTCTCCCACTTTCCGGCTAAGCGCCAGGGCAGCAGCCATGTTATCAGCAGGCAATTCGCCGGTGGCGGGATTGAATGTAACGCTGTCATCTACAAAATCGATGGTCTGCAATTCATTCCAGGTGCCTGTGGAATCGGTTACCAGTAAGGGTTTGGCCGTATAACCGTTTGCCATTGCATTATTGTACAGGAGGCCGATGGCTGATGGCATCACCACTACCTGCTTGTTCTTACGCATCATATCGAAAGCATCGGCAATCTGGCTTGCATCTGTTGTAGGCGTAGTGCGGATAAGATCAGCCTGATAGTCCTTGCTGGGTTTTACCAGTCTGCCTTCCATCAATTGCACGCCAAAATTCTCGGTGATGGGGCTCATCGTTTCCTGCCTTTTAGGCTCAGCCGCAATGAGCAGGTTCCCTCCCCTCGCTATATATTTTTTCAGGTTTTGCAGGTGCAATTCCGGAAGGGCCGTTTTCACATCCGCGATCACGAGGATGCTCACATAGGCGGGCACTTCCTGGTCAAGGGTAAGCTGTTCAAAATCGAAACCCTGGTTGATCAATGAATACCTGAAAGTATTTTCGCGGGCAAATTTATTATAGTCGCGGTCTCCTTCCCTGATACAATCCCGTTCTCCATGTCCTCCCACAAAAGCTACCTTGGGCAGATTTGTAACAATGCGTTTGATGGCGGCACTGATCTCGGCTTCGGAGGGGAAGCCCATGGCATCATTGAAAACGCGTAAAACGGATTGCTGGCCACTATCGCGCTTCAACACTTTTATATAGCGGTAATTTTCTTCTGCCAGCGTTTTTTTGATATCACCCACTTCATCCAGCGACAAGTACATGGCAGAATCCACACCATAGGTTTGGGCCACTTTGCCCATCCGCTCCCTGTCGTTCAATTTAGGAAAGCGCTGGTTCAGGGACTCTTCATTATTGCCTTTGGCGAAATACCGTACATAGTTCATTTTGATCTCAGGCTTGAAGCGCTGGTATTCCCGGAGGCGGCGCATATCATCCAGTTCGGCTCTTGGCATGCCCATCCAGAGCCAGCGGTCATCATCCAGGGCATTGGCATAGGTAGTGATGGTGAGACCGCCCTTGGCTTTACGCATAATGTCCTGGCTGGCCTGGGTAAGTGTGCGTAGCTTTGTTCTGGTAGCGTCGTAGAAATACATCATGGCGGGTCGGGAGCTCAGGTATCCGATCATTACGGCGGAAGCGACCACCAGTCCATAACGGCCAAGAGAGACCGAAGTTCGCGTTTTCTGACGAACAGCGCGGAAGCGGAAAATACAAAGCCCCAGGAAAAGCCCCACTACTGTAATAAAGTAGATCATATCCTCACTGCTGATGATACCACCAATGAACTCATTGGTCCTTCCCCCGATGGATAACCAGTACATGATATCACGTACAAATGCAACATCCTGCCAGAGTTGACTGGTATAATTCAATACCGCAAAAACGGCGAATGTTCCCATCGCCGCCACTACCTGGTAAGAGGTAAGGCTCGACATGAAGAGCCCCACGGCGCCGTAAGCACAGATAAGGAGAAAGATGCCCAGCAGTCCGGGCATGGTTGCGGCGAAATCGAATTTATCCACTATGAAAGCACCGTAGAGGGTAAAGATGAAAACAATGGCCGTCATCAACAATGCATAAGCCGCAATGGATATGAATTTCCCAAGGATGATCCTGGCATCGCTGATGGGCGAGGAATACAGGAGTTTGATGGAGCCACTGCTGATCTCGCGGCTCATCATGCCCATGGTAAGCATGGGTATATAGAAATACAGATAGCCCAGCAGCCGGGTATAAAACCCAGCCCAGGGGTCTGTGTATAATTTCAGGGTAACGGCATCCAGATTATATCCCATCTCTTTGATCTGTACCATTCCTTCGAGAACGCCGGTAAACACGAGGCCGGCCTGAATGGTAAAAACGATAAGGATCAGCCAGGCGATCGGTGAATAAAAAAGTAGTTGTAACTCTGTACGCGCAATTCTTATAGCTTGTTTCATTACTTTGTTTTCTAGTGTTAGTGCCTGGATTGCTTTTTGGACAGTTCCGCAAAAATGGTATCCATCGAATTCTTCTCTGCATTGATCTCTTTCAATCGCCAGCCATTGTGTACACTTTGATCGATGATCTTTTCCAGCATATCATCCACACTGTCCACTTTTACACGATACTTCGATCCGCCCAGTGTTTCCACTCCCACCACATTGGGCAGGCGTTTCAATTCTTCTGCTCCCCGTTCTTCCAGCATGGTGAGCAGGATGGTGCCAGGCGCCGCATAGCGATCAAACTCATCCACCGTTCCGGAGAAGACCACCCTGCCTTCGGCCAGCATCAAAATATGATTGCAGGCAGCCTGTACTTCCGAAAGCATATGCGTGGAGAGGATCACCGTTCTTTCCTGTGCGATCTCTTTGATGAGATGCCTGATCTCAATGATCTGGTTGGGATCCAAGCCATTGGTAGGCTCGTCCAGCACTACCAGTTCGGGATTGTGAATGATGGCCTGCGCAATCCCTACCCGCTGCTGGTAACCGCCGGAAAGATTCCTGATCAGTCTTCTTCTGAAATGTGTGATACCACATTGTTCCAACACTTTGTCGATTGCCGCTGCCTGCTCTTTGCCGGGTATCAATCTCAGCCCGGCGCAATGTTTCAGGTATTCTTCGATAGTAAGATCGATATGCAGCGGAGGGCGCTGGGGGAGAAATCCCATAAGTCCTTTGGCAGTAATGGGATCTCTCCTGATATCCACGCCACTGATGAAAACCTCACCCTTTGTGGGTTTCAACACGCCGCACAGAATGTTCATCATGGTAGACTTTCCTGATCCATTGGACCCCAGCAATCCATAGATACCCCTGACAGGGATCTCAAAATCGATATCCCGGATGGCCCATTGTGCAGTATAACGATGCGATAACTGAACAGCTTTTACTATTGGTTGTTTCATATTTCTTTTACATCATTTGATTAAAACCGAATCCCATCTTGTACATGCTGCTCACCGGCACGCCCTTGTCAAGGACAATCTTCTTTTTCAGTCGCTTTGCAGGATCGGCCATTTCATCCGATAGCACACCGAGGATATATACATCCCCGTTCTCGAGCCCTACCATCAATTGATCATGAGTCTGCACGCCCATTACCATATTCTGGTTCACCGAAATGGTTTTGACGGGAGAATCGAAACTGTAATATTCTGAACTTCTGGCTGCTCCATGCTCATAGAGGTACAGGGTCTTATTGCCGCTTCCGCCGGAATAGAACATATAGTTATCGATGCGGGGCAACTGGCAGAAAATACTTTGTGCATTGGCAGTACCGGAGCCAAATCCAGTTTCGTAGAAGAATACTGCCTGCACGGTATAGAACTGATCGATAGCCATGATCTTTTGAACGAAATGATTGGTTCCGTTGGAGAAGACCAGGTAATAGGAAGAAGTAAATCTTCCCTGTTTCAGGGCTCCCACATACACCAGCTCTTTATCCATAGCGTCGATGAGCGTAGTGCCGGGCGGGATCGGAGGGCCGGGCATATAGCTGACCGGAAGCACCAGTCCACGATCTGATCCCAGGAAAAGTTTACCCTTGGTTTTGTCGTACAATACAGTCTGGCCACTCAGGTAAGTTCCTGCCCAGCCTCTATCGAATTTTACCCCGCCGGGTATGAACATCGGTTTGTTGGGGTATACGCCGGATTGGGAGAAAGCGTTGTTGACATGTTTTCTCGTATATATATTTCCGTTATCATCCAGCATCATGCTGTAATCCCACATATAAAACTCGCCTGCCGGGCGGAAATCATCAGGCGTTGCATTGCCCAGGAAGAAATTATTGGTCTTGTAAATAGGCTTCAGGTCATTCCCATCCAGTTCCAGATTGCCGGCCGCATCATTCCTGACAATGAGCAGGTTACCCGGATTGCTCAATCCAGCACCCGCCATCCAGTGCTCTTTCACTTCAATGGCATGCGGGCCGAGCTCCTCCCCTGACATGGTGGTATAAAAATCAGCCGTGACCTCATACGTAAGAGGATCGATGAATGAGATGATGCTCCTGTTATCTTTTTTAGTGAGCACTACCCATCCTGTCAGGTAAGCAGGGATCGCATCCACAGTGATGCCGGCCAGAAAGACAGATTCATCTTTCTTATTCACCAGTTTCAATTTCAGGTAAGGGCGGATACCGGTGAGGTCACGCACGGCATAGTGAAGGATGGGCCCGGTAGCGATCTGCTTATCGTTACAATACCAGGTGAAGGAAAAAGTTTCGGTGGCTGTACTGGCCAGGATGGTATCTCCCTTATAGATCAGTTTTGGATCGATGTTCAGTGTATCGCTCACCCTGGGGCTGATGAATGCTCCATCTTTAAAAAGGATCGTTACTTTATTGAGCTCATCATATGAATAATTGCCCTTGCCCTTATAACAGGAGGTTGCTAGCAGGAACAACAAACTGATGAGACTATATAATGATATTTTTTTCATGTTACTAGCAGGTTGCTTTATCAGAATAGATTCGGTGATACGTTGATCTGGCCGTTCTCGTCCTCGTACACTTCTCCATTCTCACGGCCACGGGCCAGGAAATCGCGGAAGATGATGGCGTAGGCCCTTTGTTCGGATTCCGAGAGGTCGGTCATATCGGCAATTCCGGTTGCCTCAATGAATAGCCTGTATTTGGCATCTGAATATTTTGCCAGGAAATTGGTCTCCACCACGGAGGTCCACCAGCCCGGACGTGCGATCATATCCGAAAAAGTGATATCGATATACCTGTTGGCAGGAGGACCTAACTGGAAAATATCGTTGGCCTGCAAGGCCAGTCTGATCTTTAGTTTCCCGGTTTTCAATCGATCAGATTTATGAAGGATGAGATCGATGGTATCTACAGCTTTATGGCCTCTTAACCTGATGGTGGCGGGCAATTGGTAATCGCTGGCTAAGGCCGTTGTGGCTGAAGCATCCACCACCAGTGAGATGGCGCGATCCTGATCAGTCAGTTTCCCGATCAGCTTTACCAATACCGGTATGGTATCTTTCTCTTCGCCGGGGTGGAAGGCAAAGGAATATTCGATGGGTTTTACGGCACTGGTATCAGTTCCGGCATTGACCAAATAAATGAAAGATCGATCACCATATTGGTCAATGGCGTCCTTACTGCAAGCGGTGAGCCAACAGCTTAGGATGGCAATGATGTATAAAGGTTTCATATACCCGAAGTTTATTTTGTGAACAGCTATCTTTCAGTTACCGGCAACACGAATTTGCCGGTGAGCGTTTGATTGCCGTTGGTTTCGTCAAGAATTGTTTTATTCAGTCGCTTGTAGAGGAAGAACAATTTCCCTTCGCCTACGAATTCCCTTCTGGCATCATTGATGATCGCATCCAGGAAGGCATTTTTGTCTGGCACAGAGGCCAGCGGGACCGTGCATCCTCTTTTGGCACGAAGGGTATTCAGTAGTGCCAATGCCTCATCAGGATCGGAATCATATTGGGTTTCGACGGCAATATGGTAAAGCTCACTCAACCTGAACATGGGAATGGCTGCTGTGATATCCCCCTCTTTCTCCTGGGTGGTATCGTATTTCAGCAATTGCCTGCCATTGGTAGTGAGGTAACATTTTTTCCGGTAATCAGAATTCAGGTCGCTGCCAAAGATCTGATTGGTATTGGGCAGCAAGAAAGTGACCTTATTGAATCCATTCTCGAAACGTTTTCTGTATAAACAGAAAATGAGATCTTCGGAAAGCAGCCTGTCGTAGGCACCTACATCGATGATAGTGGCTGAAGTGAACGAAATGGTCGGCTCATTGCTGCTGGTCTTATCATCGATCACTTCCATGGCATTATCATGTGCCAGCTTATTGTTGTTGGCATACAAAGCCACACGGGCCAGTAAGGCGGTAGTGGCATAGTAGCCCATCCGGTAACCTCTCTTACCTGATCCGAAGAAATTTTGATCCAGGTTGAAACGGAAGCGCATCCTGTGGTAATCATCCTTTGCTTCGTTCTTTGTATCATATTCTTTCTGTAGCTCCTTGCTCTTCTGCAGATCTGCGATGATCAGTTGCAATATTTCATTGGTCGGTTTTTCAGGCATGGGGATATGCGTAAGCGTTGTGTAGTACGGAATGGCTACAGCATTTTGCACAACAGGCGCCGGAGCATACAGGCGGAGAAGATCAAAATGCAACATGCCACGAATGGCCAGCAGTTCGCCTTCCAGCCTGGCGCGCTCGCTCTCTTTGAAGAATCCTGGTCCTTTTTTCTTCATTTCTTCCAGCAGGCCATTGCAATTGGCAATAGTGGAATAGGCCAGGGCCCAGATAGAATTGATGCGCTGGTCCATACCACCCGATACGTAATCGTAATTCTTCAACTGATCATAGAGGGTATTCTTCAGATCGTAGCAACGGGCCAGTACATCCACCATTCCATGAGACAGTTCACCTCCGTATAAAGTATAGGACGAAAGATTGGTGTAGATGCCATTGAGTGCAATGCCGAACCCTTCCGGCGACTCCAGCAATACATCTACAGACACTTCCGATTTCGGTTCCAGCTCCAGCCATTTCTTTACGCAACCGGAAGAAAGTATCATGATACCTGCAAACAAGAGCAGGCGGATCTTTTGTATTATGAATGAGTATTTCATTTAGAAGCCCAGGTTTAAGGTGAGATTGACGGTTCTGGAATAAGGATAATCGGTACCCCGCTCGGTATCGATGCTGGATATACGTCCCAGCTCATTGCTGGTCAACTGTACCCTGCAATTATTGATATTCCATTTTTTGAGAAAATGCTGGGGGACATCATACCCGACCGTTATGGAATTGAAGTCGATATAATTATTGCGTTGCACAAATCGGGAAGTCACCTGGGTGGTCTCGTTCCAGAGACGAACATCTTTCAGGTTGGTGATATCTCCCGGTTTCTGCCAGCGGTCCGAGAAAACACGACTGTCCACATTCTTGTAAATATTCGCGTTTTCCACTTTGCTGACCAGTGTGTTGTTGTACATATCGCCGCCATATTCATACAGGAATCCGGTAAAAATAAAAAAGGAGTGATAACTGAAATTGAAACCGCATGCACCTCTGACCCGTGGCTCGGAATCCCCTACCACCACGTGTTGTGACTGATTCCAGGTATAGGTGGTTTGTCCTTTATCATCCAGGAATACTTCTCTGCCGTCCGCAGGATTAATGCCCAATGATTGCATCGCATAGATCGCGGTTTGGGAAGCGCCCTCATAGTATTTGTTCAGTGGCTTGTTCACCACGGAATGTCCCCTGTAATATTCTTCTACCCGCTTGTTATATTCTTTGAGGGCATCCCCGATCTTGAGGAATTTATTGCTGTTATGCGCTGCAGTACCGTATATATTCAGGTTAAAGTTCTTGCCATTCAGCACCTGGTACCTGGCGCTGATCTCATATCCTTCATTGAGGATCTCCCCCAGGTTACTCTTGTAGGATTTAAATCCGGTAGAGAATGGAAGAGTGATATCACCAATGAGGTCTACGGTTTTCTTATGGTAATAGTTGAAGGTAAGACTGAGCTTGTTGAAAACGGTTACATCGAAGCCTGCATCGAACATGGTGGTCTTTTCCCACTCCAGGTCCGGGTTGGCGAGGGTCACTAAATTAGCGCCGATCCCGAAAGCATACCAGTCCTGGAAATTATAACGGTAAGTACTTTTGGATACGCTTTGGGAGAAACCTGCCTTTCCTACCTGCCCATAATTAGTGCGCAGCTTCAGATTGGTCAGCCAGGGATAGTTCTCCTTCATGCCGGCATAGTTATGGATATTGATGCCGGCGCCCAGCGACCAGAATGGAGCAAAGCGAACATTGGAGCCAAATTGTGAAGCACCATCATATCTACCGGAAAAGTCGAGCAGGTAGATATTATCATAGCTATAGTTGGCGGAAGCCATAAAACCCAGGAGCCGGGATTTTTCATTGTCACCTGTGGGCTTGTTGAGGATATCGGCAGCAAAGTTCACGTCGTCTGTATTGCCGGTAAGAAATCCTACCACGGAATAACCTGACCTGGTCATATTCTTCTGAGCGGCATTGGCGCCCAGTGTAGTGTTGAGATAATGCTTGCCATATCCTTTTCCATACACGAGCAGGGCATTGAAATCCCAGGTTTGCAACTCATCATCCAAAATACTTTTCGTTCCTTTTTTAGTGAAGTCCAGGTTATCGAATTGAGAAGAGGCAGGGTCTTTGAAATTTTGCTGCTGGCTTTTTTGCAGCATCACGGCAACACGGGTATCCAGGCGGAGACCATCGGTGATGGTCCAGCGAAGATTGAAATTGTTGGAGAAATCGTTGCTCCTGGTGCGGTCGTAGCTCTTGAGATGGGCATCGTACAAAGGATTGCCGCGGCTGCCGGGATGGCCCCAGTCTCCCAATAATTTGGTGTATTTACCTTCTTCGTCCAGGTAGGTATCGTAAGGATTCTGTTCGGCATATTTTGAAAAGGAGCCGAAGGGAGATTCTTCCGATTGGATATTATTCCACTGGATATAATTCCTGAACATCAGGTTATTCTTCCTGTATGAAATGGAAAAACCGATGGAGTTATTATTCCTTTCAGAGCCCTTCATTACGCCCTGTGTGCGGGCGAAGTTCAGGTCGGCCCCAAATACGAACTCTTTTGAACCACCTTCCACATTGATATTGTGGCGTTGATTGAGGCCTGTGCGCAGCGGCTGTGCCAGCCAATCCGTTTCCACGCCCCGGTTCACTTCTGCCAGCTTGCTGTAATAATTTTGCTGGCGCCTCAGGGCTTCGGAAGGAAGTTCGCCTTCACGGGGATCGAACAAGCCGGAAATCTTTTCCAGCTCCAGTTTCTCTCTTGCATTCAGCAGGTGGTACCCGGATAGATCAGGCGCAGACACACTTCCGTTCAATGAGTAATTCACGCGTAAGCGCCCGCTTACTGGTTTTACTGTTTCTATCACTACCACACCATTGGCTGCACGGGAGCCGTAAATAGCGGTGGATGCTGCATCTTTGAGAATGGTAATGGACTCCACACGTGTGGGGTCCAGGTCAAAGATCCTTTGTACCGGCACTTCATAACCATCCAGGATGAAGGTGGGTAAATTGGGATCGTTACGAAGTTGGGTGGGAGAAAGTGCCACTTCATCATCCGGCAAGGTAACATCTCCGATGCCCGACCGGCCACGGATATAGATCGGATTGATATTATTGGGATCCGAGCCCAGGCTATTATTATCGATCACCTTGAAGGAAGGGTCGAATATCTGAAGGCTACGCAATACATTGTTGGGAGACACTTTCAGCAGTTCTTCCCTTTTGATGGTGACGGCAGAGCCCGTGAAATTGTTCTTATTGATATTCGCATAACCATTGACGATCACCTGGTTCATCTGGCTATTACTGGTTTCCATGATCACATCCAGGGTAACGATCTGCCCGGTAATGGCTTTCACATTATCTTCCAGTTCTTTTTTTACGGCGTAGGCTGTATAGCCTTCGGAGGCTTCCCTGATCACCACTTCCATGGGCTCATAACCGATGCTGGAAAACTGGAGTACCGTATTCTTTTCGATATTGGACAACCTGAATGAGCCTTGTGAGTTGGACACAGTTCCCAGGTTTGATGAACCTTTCACCCTGATGGATACGCTTACCAGCGATTCTCCTGAACGGGATCGCACATTACCGGTAACGATGGCGGGAGGCACCGGTTGCGCAGGTGGGGATGGTTGGTGTTTGTCTGGTATCGAATCCTGGCGGGAAAGAAAAATATTCTTTTCGCGAAATCGATAATTGATCCCCTGGTCTTTGAAAATGAGGTTGAGGAATTGTTCCAGCGGGATATCCCTGACATTGACAGTAACGGGTTTGGAGGCTGTGAGAATTCCTTTGTCGCCGGAGACCAGGTAACCGGTCTGTTTTTCAATCGCCTGAAAAACTTTTTTCAGGGGAGCGTCCTTTCCGGAGAAGGTGATGGTTTGAGACCATCCGGCCAGGCCAATACAAAGGAGGGCCGCATTTAATAATAAAGCAGTTCGTCGCATGTATGCGTCAGTTTTGGTTTGGGTTTGGCCCTGGTGAGCCTGTTGTAATTCTTATTCTACGCCTGTAACGATCAGTTTTCTTCCTTCCAGTTTTGAGTGTACGCCCCAATCATTCAATCCTTCCATAAAATCGAGCAGGGAGAGATTCCTGTTCACTTTGCCGAAGAAGATTTTTGCCGGTGCTCTTTTCTCATACACTACTTCCACATCATACCATCGTTCCACTTCGCGCATCAATTCTTCCAGAGTGAGATCATCGAAACTGAAATATCCATCTTTCCATCCCACTACTTTTTCGATATTGGCATTCCGGATGACCATGAAAGATTGATTGGTTGGTGCATTTTTCCATTGCGCCTGTTGGCCGGGTTTCAACACCACACTATTCTCTTCCTGATCCTGACATTGTACCCTGATAGCCCCTGTCAGCAGGGTGGTGCGCAGAAGCTCTTCATTGCTGTATGCATTCACGTTGAATTCAGTGCCCAGCACTTCAATTGTGGTTTGTGCATCTACTTTTACCCGAAAGGGCATGTCTGCTTTTTTAGCCACTTCAAAGAATACTTCACCGGTTATTTCCACTTTCCTTTCTTCGCCGGTAAAGGTTGCGGGGAAGCGGATAGAACTTGCTGCATTCAACCAAACCTTCGATCCATCGGGCAAAGCCAATTTGTAGATCCTTCCTTTGGGCGTGGAGAGGGTATTGTACAGCGGTTTGTCCGACTGCTGCTGGCTATTATAGGCCAGCAATCCTCCCTGCTTGGTGATCTGCGTGTTGCCTTCCTGCGCAACAGCGCCATCTTTGGTATCGTCCAGGATGATTTCCTTTCCATCGGCGAGTTTCAGGATAGCCCCTTCCGATGCGGGTTGCCTGTCTTGCTGAACCAGCGGACTGGTCTTCGTTTCCGCGGTTTGATCGTTTTTGCTGTTGATGCTCCACCAAACCAGTACACCTCCGATGATCAGGATGGATGCAGCGATGGCGATACGTTTTCCCATATTCATCCACCTGACCGGTTGGGTTTTAACCTCACCCAGAGGGATCGACTTTTTTATTTTTTCAAATACCAGAACTTTACTTTTCTCATACTCACTGAGCATTGCAGCCAGTTTTTCCTCATCAGTGAATTGATGAAAAAATTGCTGGTGCTCTTCAGACTGCTGCACCCAATTGTCCAAATCCTGTTTTTCCTGATCATTCAGGTCATCGTTCAGATGCTTCTGAATCAGATCAGCAATAGCTTTTGATAATTCGTTCATAAATCAAATATTGGTAAGGCTATAAACAGGAGGTCCGGCCCAGATCGGGGGATCTTTCCCTTCCCTTGCTTATACAACCCGTAGGGAATGCTGTTTGTCCCGAATCAATTAAAAAAATAATAGAGGCTTAGTGCAAATCCGATCTTGATGTCCCGGTTCATGAAAACCATTTTGACCGATTTCAATGCAATGGACTTCGCATTGCGAACCGTTTTCTCGCTTATTTCCAGCATGGTGGCGATCTCCTGGTTGCTATAGCCCTGGTAATAGGATAACTGAAGGATCTTTTTGTAGTAGTCGGGCAGTTTTTCCACTTCTTCTCGGATACGTGTGATCAGTTCAGATTCGATGCCGGAGAAGAGGATGGCCAGCTCTTCTGCATTGCTTTCGTCACTGATCTTTTTGTCGATGGCAGACCTGGCTTTTTGATCTCTCAGGAAATTAAAGCATTTATTCCTGGCATTCAGGAAGAGGAAGGCACGCAGGTTCTTATACGAATCGAGGGTTTCTCTTTTTTCCCAGAGTAGGATGAAGAGCTGCGCTGTCATGTCCCTTGCATCTTCGATGGTAGGCAGAAGGTATTTACAAAATGAAAAGATATGGTTGTAAAAATGATTGTAAATAGCGGTAAAAGCCGGCTCATCGCCGGTTTTGAATTTCGCTATGATGTCATTGTCAAGTGCAGTGATTGACATGGGACGGTCTTTAGTCTTCAATCATTTCGAGTATCCTTTCATTCCCGATGATCAGCATGCCATGGCGATCGCTGGTGATACCTGTGGTCAATTTGTAGGTATACCTGGGCACAGATCCTTCCATGATGGTTGGAAGATAAGAAAATTGCAGGTTATCGCATTCAAGTTTGAGGGCATCCCCCACTTCGATAATATGGGTGGAAATAACAAACAGGCTGTTGTAATAAGTAGAGAATTCCTTTGTTACCGCCAATGTTGCGTCATACGCATCCTTTACGTTGGTGCCTTTGAACAGTTCATCGAAGATCACCACCAGGTCGTTCCCGTCCGCTACCTGTTCAGCTACCATCTTCACACGCAATACTTCTGCATAGAAATGGCTATAGCCCAGGTTGAGGTTATCAGGCACATTGATGGAAGTATAGAGCCCGTCACGGACAGAGAACTGCATATCCTTTGCTGCTACGGGAAAACCCATATGAGCCATGTACACAGCAATGCCGAGAGATTTCATGAAGGTGGATTTGCCCGCCATATTTGCGCCGGTCAGGAAGAGCACATTTTGGTCCTGGTGCAGGGTAAGCGGGTTGGCCACTGCCTTTTCCAGAGCAGGATGGCTCAGTGCAGAAGTCTGGAATACATAGCGGTCCTTAGGAAGGGCCTTTGCATAGGACAGGTTCCTGGCGCGGGCTGCATTGCTGACAGCGATATACACATCGAGGTGATAAATGAATGTGAGTATTTCGTCCACCTCATTTCGAAGGGTATGCCGGATGAGATGATCATAGCGGGCAAGCTGGAACAAAGCTGGGCTCTGCTGGTTAGCTTGCTGCAACCATTTCATCTGAGGGCCGTTGAACATTGCTTTCACAGCCTGGAACTGTTCGGTGTCAGGAAGATCGGAGCCGATATTTTGCAGAAAGGCTTGCAAGATCTTGAATAGTTCAATGGTGGCAAGCACCCCTCTTTGCAAATGCTCAAACCGTTCATCTTTCACTGCCAGGTGCAGGAATTTCTTTTGCAGCATATTGGCGGCAATTGCCAGGAAAGAGCTACCAGTATTTCCACCGAGATAGGATTCCGCTTCCTGGAATATGGCACTATCAACAGGAAATGCCAGGTTATGGTGGTGGAAATATTTGAACAGGTCACTGCGACTATTGATGGCCGCAGGATCGGACAAAGGCTGGCCAAACATTTGTTCCAGCAGTCTTTCCCCGCCGGCAGTACGGGTGCCGTTGAAAAGACTGAATATGGATTGGGGTTTGAACTTCCCGGTTATATTCAGGTCGTCCAGGGTTTGTTTATCAGTGAGGAAGCTCATAAGCGGTTGTTTTACGAAGTTTCTTTTTCCCGTTTTTCAGGATGTCGAGGATCTTTTCGTTTTGAATGATCACCATGCCATGCCTGTCGCTGGTGATGCCTTGTTCCAGTGTATAAGTGTATTCAGGTTGATTGCCTTTCATCCTGGTAGGGAGATACACGAAATTGATATTGGCAAATTTCTCTCTCAGTACTTCTCCCGCTTCAATGATATGCGTGGAGATCACGAAAATGCTATTCCTTTTCTTTGCAAATGCAGACACGATGGCGATGGTAGCTTCGTAAGCATCTTTCACATTAGTGCCGCGGAACAGTTCATCGAAAAGGATAAAAAGATCTTTCTTTCCTTTTAGCTCTGCGGCCATATGCTTTACGCGCAATACTTCTGCATAGAAATGGCTGGCGCCCATCCCCAGGTTATCGGGCAGGTTGATGGTTGTATAAACCCCGTCCAGCACAGCGAATTCCATTTTTTTTGCTGCTACCGGAAATCCCAGATGAGCCAGGTACATAGCGATGCTAAGGGATTTCATGAAAGTGGACTTGCCTGCCATATTAGCGCCGGTAAGGAAAATGATATTGCTACCGGTGGTGACATCGATGGAATTCGGAACGGCATTTTTCAATAGCGGATGATACACACCTTCCAGTTTGAGCAGTCCCTCCTGCCCGGCAGGTAAGGCTTTCGGGAAAATGAATC
The DNA here is from genome assembly GCA_017744805.1 of Chitinophagaceae bacterium. GTDB lineage: Bacteria > Bacteroidota > Bacteroidia > Chitinophagales > Chitinophagaceae > Pseudobacter. The sequence goes on from JAGIAP010000076.1 coordinate 17,017, forward strand.
CCCGATCATTGGCCACTGCAGCGATGGAGAGATAAGCATCCAGGTCGAAGAAAAGACGTAAGAGTTTTTCAATCTGGTCCCTATTCCTGAAACGCAGGAGCACATCGAATGCAGCTATCTGTTCATGCGATAGTTTCTCTTTACTCTCGTGAATGGGAGCGAAGGAAGGGTTTTTGAGAATAGCCATGATCTCAGCATATTCCTTCTGGTAGCACTCGTTAGCCTGGAGATCTTTTAATAGTTCAGCGGCAGTCCTGATCAGGCTGATGACAGACTCGACACCCTTGTAGATCAGTTGGGTATTGACGTCCATGGCGATCATATGGGTCAGTTTGCGGGCTACAGAATTATCTCCGGTGGTCAGTTTGGACCGTTCATCGGTGTTGGCCAGATAAGGCTCGGCTGCATCGAAGTCGGAGCTCTTAAAGGGGAATTTTGTTCCCAGGGTCGCAAAGGCCTGGATGATCTTACTCCGGTTATTGATGGCCTCATGATCAGAAAGCGGGCGACGGAAAAGCTCTTCAAGGACTGTTGCTCCTCCTCTTGTTGAGCAACGGTTGAAGATATTGCAAATGGAATCTCCGCCACGTCTACCGAAGATATTCAGGTCTTCAAGGGTTTGTTTGTCTGTTGTAAATGACATTGGAGAAGGTTGAGTGTAAGGGCGAAGATCAGATATATTTTCGGAAATGGAGAAGAGGTAATTTTCAAGAGCTTATGCTAAGGCAGAAAAAATATCGCTGAAATGCAGATGGATAGCGGGTTATAAAGATTTACATTTTTAGCGGAGTGGATGGTTGTATGCAAGCAGGGACTTCAGGGCTGGATCAAACATTTTTTGGGATAGCAGATATGGCG
>JAGIAP010000077.1:0-6924 GCA_017744805.1 Chitinophagaceae bacterium
GGTTTTACCTCGAATGAATAGGAAGTATAATTGCTGTTGACGTAATAATTGTATATGAAGATGCTATCCGTTTTCTGGTAATAAGCGAATATACCACCCGGCGACCGGTTGCTGCCATCGGAATCTTTATAGAGGGCAGAGCCCATTACAAATACACCGGCATTGGAAGGCGGCCTCCAGGGAAGCTGATCCAACATTGCTTTAGGTACATTGAAATTGATGGTATCCTTTTTCAGGATCGATTCCACCCAAATTCCGGCATAAGGCCCCGCCACATCGAAGGCCTGGTACTGGGGCTCATTATTGTTCTTGCTGCAAGCTGCAGCCATCAGCACCACCATCACCATAAAAAAATACTTCAACCTCATTCAGTTCTAAATTTTTAGTCAAACTACTGTTCAAATTCCCGGTATGGCCCTACAAGAAAACGGGTCAACCGCATAACGACAAGGTGTATACAGTTGACCCTTTTATGGGATAAAAACGTTGTTTCTAAGACAGAAATTTGACAAATGTCAATAAACTACATTTTAGGCAACGCCTTCAGTAGTGACAGTTTTGTCGATCTTATTGATCAGCCCTTGTAAGACCTTACCAGGCCCCACTTCCGTGAAGCGGGTACCACCATCGGCGATCATTGCCTGAACACTTTGGGTCCAGCGCACGGCGCCTGTAAGCTGATCGATGAGGTTTTTCTTGATCTCTTCTTTGTCCATCACCGCTTTGGCTACCACGTTCTGGTAAACGGGGCAGGTAGGATTGTAGAAGGTAGTGGTCTCGATAGCAGCCTTCAGCTCTTCGCGGGCGGGGGCCATCAGGGGGGAGTGGAAAGCACCTCCTACAGGGAGGATGAGGGCGCGTTTGGCGCCTGCGGCTTTCATTCTTTCGCAAGCCACTTCAATGCCCTTAACGGAACCGCTGATCACCAACTGTCCGGGGCAGTTATAATTGGCCGGTACCACCACCTCGCCGGTTTCAGCGGCAACGGCAGCACAAACCTCTTCCACTTTTGCGTCATCGAGCCCCAGTACCGCCGCCATTGTGGAGGGTTGAAGCTCACAGGCTTTCTGCATGGCCTGAGCGCGGATGCTCACCAGCCTGAGACCGTCCTCAAAGCTCAGCACCCCATTCGCCACCAGGGCGGAGAACTCACCGAGAGAATGACCAGCCACCATTTCCGGCTTCACTGAATCGATGCCTTTGAAGGCGATCACGGAATGCAGGAACACTGCAGGCTGTGTCACTTTTGTTTGGCGCAGATCTTCCTCCGTTCCCTCGAACATGATGTCGGAGATGCGGAAACCAACGATCTCATTGGCCTGCTCAAACAACTTCTTGGCAAAAACACTTAAATTATAATGGTCTTTTCCCATACCCGGGAATTGTGATCCTTGACCGGGAAACACAAAAGCATGCTTCATAAGTTACCTGGGGTTTAGACAAACAAAAATGCCACAAAGGAATTATAAAACCAAAATCTTTGTGGCATACGAAAATTCTATTCTTTGCAAACGCTTGTCCCGGGCGGCTTACCCGGATCGGGTCAAGCCGGCACAATAAAAATCTTAGTGCAACCTGGATGAGATCAGTTTGGTGAACTCACTGCGTGTTTCGTTCTTTTCAAATTCGCCCCAGAAAGCCGAAGTGGTGGTAACGGAGTTCTGTTTCTGCACTCCACGCATCATCATGCACAAATGAGAAGCTTCAATCACCACAGCTACACCCAGGGGCTTCAGGGTAGTTTTGATAGCATCGAGGATCTGGGTGGTAAGCCTTTCCTGTACCTGCAGCCTTCTCGAAAATACATCCACCACACGGGCGATCTTGCTCAAACCGGTGATATGACCATTAGGGATATACGCAACATGCGCTTTGCCGAAGAAGGGCAAGAGATGGTGCTCGCACATGCTGTACAATTCGATATCCTTAACGAGGATCATTTCGCTTACTTCTTCACGGAACATGGCGCTGGAGAGGATGGCATTGGCGTCCATCTGGTAGCCCTGAGTAAGGAACTGCATGGCCTTGGCCATTCTTTCAGGGGTTTTCACCAATCCTTCCCGTTGAGGGTCCTCGCCCAGAAGACTCAATACTTCACGATAGTTCTCGGTGAGACCGGAAGTGATCTTGTCTTCATATTGTTCTGTTTTCTTGTAGGCCATTGTAACAATTTTTTGTTAGATGTTCACCGGATACTCTACGAAGTTCCGCTCTGTTTCATAGAGGCGGATCTGCAGATCGAATTTTAGATCGATCTTTTGGCGCAGCAATTCATAGATCACGATGCAGATATTTTCAGCAGTCGGGTTCTTGTGTTTGAAAAAAATGGTGTCGAGGTTAAGGTTCCGGTGATCGAAATGCTCCAGTACTTCATCGCGGATCAGATCGCTGAGGATCTTGAGGTCCATCACATACCCCGTTTCCGGATCAGGTTCTCCTACCACTTTCACTATCAGCTCGTAATTGTGCCCGTGAAAATTGGGGTTATTGCATTTACCGAATACGGCATCATTCTTTGCCATATCCCATGCGGGATTGTACAGCCGGTGGGCTGCATTGAAATGTTCTTTCCGGAATACGGCTACTTTCTGGCTCATACCTGATATATTACGATAATAGCGGTAAAAAAGTTTAGCTTATTCGCCAAAGTATTCAACAAAGATCCGTGGTGTTTCGTACAGTTTGATACAATGGAGCTTCACGGTTTGGGGCAAATGCGGCTCCAATTGCTGCCAGATGCCGATGGCCAGGTTCTCGGTAGAGCAAAGCTGACCACGCATGAAATCCACGTCCATATTGAGATTCCTGTGGTCCAGCTTGTCCAGCACATGTACCTGGATCAACTTGCTCAGTTCCTTAACATCATACAGGAATCCGGTATCGGGGTCGGGTTTGCCCTTGATAGTGACCAGCAATTCATAATTATGACCATGCCAGTGCTCATTGGCGCATTTTCCAAAAACGGCTTCATTCTTCTCTTTGCTCCAAGCGGGGTTATAAAGCTTGTGAGCGGCATTAAAGTGTTCAACACGAGTCAGATACACCATAGGTCATTATTAAATTGACGCGCAAAGGTACAATTTAATGGGTTCACATCTCCTATCTTTGCCGGTATGGAGATAATGCTGGTTGCCGCCACCGCGCTGGAGATCGCGCCCGCACTGGAATGGCTGCAGAAAAATGAATTCCGCACAAAGTCGGGAACGGCCGTTAAGGTAGTGATCAGCGGCATCGGCAGTTTGCAAACCACTTACCGCCTCATGGAGGCCATCCAACAATATAGACCGGATGCCATGATCCAGGCAGGTATCGCCGGCAGCTTCTCCCTCACCTGCCCTCCGGGTACACTCACCATCATTCAGGAAGAATCCCTGGGCGACCTGGGCGTGGAAGAGGAAGGGAATTTCAAGGACATCTTCGACATGGATCTGCAACAGTCATCTCAATTCCCTTTTACAGATAAAGCCCTGCTCAATCCATACACATCGCATTGGGCCCATCTCGGGCTGCCATTTGTGAAAGCAGTCACCATCAATGAGATCAGTACTTCACCCCATCGCATCAAATTGCTGCAACAAAACTATGCTGCAATTGTTGAATCAATGGAAGGAGCTGCGTTTCATTATGTGGCGCTGCAACAACAGATCCCCTTCCTGCAACTGAGGTCCGTCAGCAATATGGTAGGTGAGCGCGATAAAAAGAAATGGATGATGAAAGGATCCATCGATATCCTCAATCAACAACTGATCAGGATCCTGCAGGAAGCAGATCTATTCGAGAACAATAACTGATGATCATGAAACTTACTCTTGGATTTTCTCCTTGTCCCAACGATACATTCATCTTCGATGCACTGGTGAATAAGAAGATCGATACTGAAGGGCTTGAAGTGGAGCCCTTGCTTGAAGATGTGCAAACACTCAACGAGTGGGCCTTACAAGGCAAACTGGATATTACCAAGATCAGCTATGGTGTACTGCCGCTGATCATGAAGAATTATATCGTGCTCAATGCAGGCGGCGCACTTGGCAAAGGGGTTGGCCCGCTCTTCATTACGCGTAACGATGGAGAGGTGAAACCCGTAGAAGAAATGACCATCGCCATTCCCGGTGAACAAACCACGGCGCATATGCTTTTCTCTCTCGCTTATCCACAGGCGAGAAAGAAAAAATTCCTGCTCTTCTCTGAAATAGAAGATGCCATCCTCGATGGAAAAGTGGACGCTGGTGTGATCATTCATGAGAATCGTTTCACCTACCAGGAGAAAGGGCTGCTCAAGATCGCCGACCTGGGCGAATACTGGGAAACCACTACCAACAATCCGATCCCCCTGGGAGGCATTGTGATGAAACGCAGCCTGGATCCAGTTCTGCAGAGAAAGGCCGATAGCCTGATCCGTAAAAGCCTGGAATATTCATTCGCACATTATCCTGCCGTCACCGATTATGTGAAACAACATGCACAGGAAATGAGCGAAGCTGTGATGCGTCAGCATATCGATCTCTATGTGAACAATTACTCGCTGGACCTTGGCACGGATGGAAGATCAGCCGTGAAAAAATTCCTGGATATTTATGGGGATCTGCATCGGACCAGTGTCAACGGGACGGAGCTATTCCTGGAAAATAATTTATGACAACGCCTTTCTATACACTTCCAGGCATCTTTTTCTGGCAAGCTCATGATCCACTATCGGTTCCGGGTAACCGAATTCATCCAATTCCGGCACCCATTTCCTGATATATTTCATTGCCGGATCAAATTTCTTTGCCTGTAATGTTGGGTTGAATATCCTGAAATACGGTGCTGCATCGCATCCGCTGCCAGCGGCCCATTGCCAGTTCCCGTTATTGGACGCAAATTCAAAATCCAATAGTTTCTCTGCGAAATAAGCTTCGCCCCATCGCCAATCGATCAGCAGGTGTTTGGTGAGAAAAGAAGCTGTGATCATCCGGACACGATTATGCATGAAGCCGGTAGCATTGAGCTCCCTCATGCCCGCATCCACAATGGGATAACCCGTCATGCCCTGGCACCATTGCTGAAATTCCTTTTCATTATTCCGCCAATGGATCAGATCGTATGCAGGCCTGAAAGCCTTTCCCTGCGCTATATGTGGAAAATGCCAGAGGATCATCTGGAAGAAATCGCGCCAGATCAACTCATTCACGAATACGGCGCTCAGCTCCTTTGTTTGTTGTAATACCCTTCTGATGCTGACTGTGCCAAACCGAAGATGAATACCAAGATGCGTTGTTCCATGAATGGATGGGATATCGCGTTGATCCCTGTAATGCAGGAGCAGCGCCTTCTTCAATTCAGTGGATGGAAATGGTTGGCCAACAGGTTGGAACCCGATCTTTCGCAAAGAAGGAATGGGAGCTGGTTCCTGCTGATAGAAATTGCCAAAATATTTTCTGTTGGGATAGCTCTTTTCATAAAACCCGTTCAGCGTAGCCAGCCATCGCTTGCTATACGGTGTGAACACCGTGTATGGTTTTCCATCTTCTTTCACTACTTCGTTCTTCTCGAAGATCACCTGGTCTTTGAATGTATGCAGCTGGATGCCCTTTTCTTGCAACAATAATCGTACAGCCTCATCCCTGTCTTTGGCGTACAGTTCATAATCATGATTCGTATATACGGCTCCTATCTCATAGAGCTTCAACAATTCACTGAATGCAGCCAGGGGTTGTGCATGAAAAACCTGTAAGGTTGAGCCGAGCTGCTGTAATTGGAGTTGCATTTCCACAAGGGCAGCATGGATGAACTCCACCCTTCTGTCCTGCTTCTCTTCCAGTTGCTCCAGTATATTGGTATCGAAGATGAATATGGGCAAAACGGGATCCTGCTGGATAAGTGCATGATATAATCCTGCATTATCGTCCAGACGAAGATCGCGGCGAAACCAGAAAACGTTCAGTTTTTTCATACATGATCATGCCTGGTGCATCGGTCTGATCAGTTGATCATAGAGTTGTGTAGTGAGCGGATGCTGGTACTGTTTCCCACCCAGCCGGGATACCTTCCGTATGCCATTGATGGCATTGGTGAGGAAGATCTCATCAGCTTGTGCAAGGTCTTCTGCAGTGCCTGCCTGTTCGATCATCCGGATACCGGTCACCAGCTCGCAATGTTCAAGCAGGTGACGGCGCATCACACCAGCCACACACCCTTCCGATAAAGGCGGGGTAAAGATCGTCCCATTTTTGATCCACGCAATATTTGCGATGCTGGCATCGCAAATACGGCCCCAAACGTTCAACAAAACCGCCTCATCGAGCTGATTGCGCTTGGCGAAGTGAGCAGCCAGGAGGTAGGGCTGGTAATTATTTGATTTGAGATTGGCGAATACATCGCAGCTTTTACGCGCCTCGGGATAGATACCGATCTGCCATCCATGCTCATTGAGACTGAGCGCATGCGATGGCAATGGCCAGCATTGGATCAGCAATTGGGGCAGCATATTCTCCGGATCGAAGGGGCCGCCATTGCCACGTAAGATACTGAGCCTGATGCGGGCTGCTTTTTCTGTATTATTCTTTTTACAAAGCTGAAGAATGAGTCCGGTCAGGAATTCCCTGGTGAAATATTGAGGCAGGTCGAAATGAAGCAGGGAGAGCCCGTGAAAGAGGCGGTCGAAATGGGAATCGGCCAGCAGGAGCTGATTGCCGATCAGTTTGAGCGTTTCGAAAAGTCCGTCGCCATAGCGGAGGGCGCGACTGTCGGCTGACACTACCGGCGAACCGGAGGGAATGAATTTACCGTTGTAATAATCGAATGTTGACATGGGTAGTTGCGGGCGACTGTTAACAGTTGGGATCACTGTTCCCAGCAACCCGCAACGGAAAGTATTAATTACCGTTCTGATCGATGATGCCATTCTTTACGGCGTACATCACCAGTCCGGCCATTGATTTGGCG
>JAGIAP010000077.1:6934-15991 GCA_017744805.1 Chitinophagaceae bacterium
CGCCTGTTTTTGTTTTGAGTTTATCACGGATCGCTTCTACGGTACGTGGACTGATCTCCACAATATCAGCGATCTCCTTGGTAGTTTTTTCCTCGCACATGAGTTTGAGCACGCGCATTTCCTTGTCGGAAAGATTCACATCCTGTGGCCCGGCCAGGTCGGTCCTTTTGGTGCGAAGGCCTGTCAACAGGGCTTTATTGGTGAGCTCGTTGAAGAAGAACTCTTGCTCGAAGCAGGTTTTGATGGCCTGGTAAATGGTTTCGGAATCGGAGTTCTTGGTGAGATAGGAATTGGCGCCGATCTCCATCAGCTTGCTGATCATGGAATGATCATTGTGCATGGAGAGAACGATCACTTTTGCCTCGGGACGCACTTTCCTGATCTCGGGGAGGGTTTGGATACCATCCATAATGGGCATTTGGATATCAAGGAGAATAACATCAGGCTCAATGTGTTTCAGTAAGTTGAGCAACTGCATGCCATTGTCAGCTTCCGCTATCAGTTCCACATCCTTCTTGGCTGACAAGGCCGTTTTCACGCCTGCCCTGAAAAGGGCATGATCATCTGCAATAGCTACTCTAATGAGCCTTTCTCCATCTGGTTTTTTCATACGGGTTCTATTGTATTTTAATTGTTTCCAGGTTTTAGTTTGATAAGGCATCAAACTGAGGGGTTGAAACCAGTTCTAACCGTACTCAAAATGATAATTTTTCGTGACAATTACTATAGCAGATTTACGAAATTATACTATTTCGGAATATACAGGAAACTATTTATGAACAGGAAAAATACGAGGCAAAATCGTTGATCTACGAGGCTTGTAAAGGAATAACTACACTTCGGTCAGTAATTACCGAATTTTGAAAATGAAGGAAATCTGCTCTTGTGCACATAGTTATCCACAATTACTTTTGTTACATAAGTTGATTGACGAGGATTAGCAACCTCACACCATCCAATGTCCTTTAATAACCGTCCAGAAAAGATTCTAATATTCTATGAAACCCGCAAAATCCAATGTCAATCAACTTTCTTTCTTTTGATCCTTCCTGATCCTTTTTATTTCCCCGCTACCATCTCCTTTTTTAGTATCCCAGCATCCACTTTTTTTACCGGCTTTCATGCACAATATAGACCGTTGTCAAGCTAATCAGCACTTGAGATGAATGAATGAATGGTTGAACTTGTTCAATTTTTGGGTGGATGAAAGAAAAAACGGCAAGGAACTTTTCCGGGTATCGGGATCTTTGGATCCGGAAGGCGGGCCATGATCCGGAGCCATAAGATGCGAATAAGTTTTCCGGGCCTGATATTTGCATTATATTTTTTCGTAATTTCAATACAGCGCATCGCCCTCCTTTTTCAAACCTTTCCTACCTGAAGCCTTTCAACGTTCCCCAACATTATTACATTAACCAGGTCCTGCAACTTATTTCCCAATCCCTGTCATTTGGCTAAGGTTCTGATTAGTTTTTCTATGTACTTCATCTGGTGGTAAAGCAATTTTTCAGGTATTGCTTTCAACGCGCGTATTTTTGAAGGCATCACTGAGGCAGTCCTCCACATACAATATTTTTTCCGGATAGCAAGGGGAAAAAAAACGCAATCTTCCGTTTTTTTTCCCCTTGCTTCATTATTCCCGCTCATTATTTTTGATTTAATAACTGATTCGCATATACCTCACTGTTATAGTGCGTTCACAATACATTAAACCATCGAACTTATGTACATCATATCTTATTTGCCTTCTTCAAACGATCGTTTCATTGCTCTGCCAGCAATGTCCCCTAACCCGGCCGTGTATTTCCTGTATGCCACGGGGAGCCCTTCTCATTCCTTTGCCTGGCTCCCTTGAATAGGTTCCATGGACCTTCCCGGGTCCATGGACTTATCTTATAAGATGGTTACTCCAAAACACCAGGATTAACCATTCGGCAACAGCGCTTAATTTTGCATCCCCGTCATCCTGCCCTTACTCATCCTGAACCGAAGGAATGCATTCATGCTAAGCAGATCCATCACCAAAACCAGCCTGTATGAACCAGCTCCTCATCAGTTTATTCATCACTGGTGCCGTAAGTGTACTGGTGTTCATTTTTCTTTTGTTGATCGCCATCACCCTTCAGTTCCGGAAAAAACATTCCTGGTTCCATTTTTCGATGCAAAGCTTCCTGAACAACTTCAAAAAGCAATTGCTACATGCAGAAGTGCGGGCTCAGGAAGCTGTATTCAGAATGATCGCCCGCGAGATACATGATAATATCGGGCTGACGCTTACCACCATCAAACTTTTCCTCCACCGGCTAAAGCCGGTAAGAGGTAGTGAAGAAGCCAATTGCCTCAACGGCTCCAGGCGTATGCTCAGTAAAGTGATCGAACAACTCCGTCATATCTGCCGCAGTATGAATGGCGATGTGCTGGAAGACCAGGGCCTCGTGAATGCCCTTCAGCAGGAAATAGAAAGGATCAATGAATTGGATCAACTGAAGATAGCCCTGCATGTGGAAGGTGAGCAGGTGAACTTCGAATCGACCAGGGAACTGGTGGTATTGCGAATGATCCAGGAATCGATCAACAATACCATCAAACATGCGAAAGCCAGGATCGTGGATATCCATCTCCGGTTCACCGGCAACCGACTGCACCTGGAAGTGAGTGATGACGGGATCGGTATCGGTTCCCCACAAGAAAGTAAGACCAAAGGCTCCGGCCTTATCAACCTGTACAAACGGGCAGAAATGCTGCAGGGCTGCTGCACTGTCAGCAACAATGCGCTCAGCGGTACAACCGTCGCCATCTCAATACCTATCAATCAGTAAGGACCATGGAAACAAAAAGCATGTACAGTGTGGGTGTGGTGGACGATCACCACGTGATGCGCCAGGGACTCGCCATGCTGGTAACCTCCTTCGGTGGGTTTTCAGTGATGTTCGAATCAGGTGATGGCGCCCAGGTGATCGAACAGTTACAAGCAGGCAATGTGCCCGACCTCCTGTTGCTGGATCAGAATATGCCGGAAGTGGATGGCCATGCCACAGCCAGGTATATCCGTCAATACTTTCCTTCCATCAGGATACTGGTGGTAAGCATGTATGATACAGACTCCTTCCTGATCCGCCTGCTGAACGCAGGGGCCAGGGGGTTTATCAAGAAAGATGCGGACCCCGGGGAGTTACGACTGGCGATGCTGAGCATCATGCGTGAGGGATTCTATCATTCCAACAATACGGCCGGCAGGATCACCACCACCTTCCGTAGTCCGCTTCGCGATGAGTTGCTGGCTAAAAGGACATTGAACGAGCAGGAGATCGAGTTCCTGAAGCTTATCACCACCGAGTGTACCTATAAAGTAATTGCCGGTATCATGTGCATCCCGATGCGCTCACTGGATACGATCCGGGACAATCTGTTTATCCGGTTGGGCGTAAAGAACCGGGTAGGCCTTGCCATGTATGCGATCCGTAGTGGCATTGTGCATATCCGACGCCGGCCAGTAAGATTTTTCTTAGTCCATGTTTGAGATCCACCCTATGGGAACCCGCCGGGTCTGCCGCTTCGCAGCACTGCGGGGGCGGGATCTGTATGGCAGGAGGTACCGGACAGAAGATGCTTTTTCACCGATGCGTCGTTACCGCTGGTGGAGAGAGCTTTTGCCGGGGCAACCTGCATAACGGATCATGCTCTTGCAGGCAGGAGATGAACGCTCACTTTGGCCAGTGTGATATTACCTGCATGCCTGTCCGAAACTGTGCAGATCCGGCTTTTAATCGATCAGTTTGTTCCGCATACCATACATGATCAGTCCGGCGATGGTTTTGGCACCCACCTTGGACTTCATGTTCTGCCGGATGGTTTCAACCGTCCTCGGGCTGAGGAATACCTCTTTGGAAATCTCCTCCGTTGTTTTGTCTTCTGCCAGCAGGCGGAGAATACGGATCTCCTTTTCGGAGAATTTGATGGGATTGGGGTAGAATTGTCTTACCTGTTTCTTGGTTTGAAGTTTGGAAAGAACGGCTTTATTGACGAGATCGTTGAAGTAGAAGTCCTCATTCATACAGGCGAGGATGGCCTGGTAGATCTCTTCGGGGTCTGATGTTTTGGTGAGATAGGCGTTGGCGCCCATTTCCATCATCTTGGTGATCATTTCCTGATCATCATACATGGTGAGCACTACGATCTTTACATCATTGTATTCTTTTCGGAGAATGCCGATGGCGTTCACACCATCTACTTCCGGCATCCGGATGTCCATCAGCAGTACGTCCGGCTTTTTCAGCTTCATCTTGTGCATCAGGTCTTTTCCGTCCTCTGCTTCCCAAAGGATCTTGAGATATTCTTTGCCTTTGAGAGCCATCTTAATGCCGTCGCGGAAAATCTTGTGATCGTCGGCTATTGATACCTTGATTACCAGTTCAGCGCTCATAACGGGGCAGGTTTGACTTTTTTGGTTGGGTTAGTAACGTATAAACGATAGCGGTGTATCATCATTGTATCGGGGAAAAAATCCCGTCAAAAATCCGTTGATCACACCGTGCCGGATATTCTCAATCAGCCTCGCCATTGCCACGACAGTTACTGCCGTTTGCTGCTTCATGCCTTTACCTTCCCGGCAAGCTCCTTTGCAGGAGCCGCCTCATGTAACAATGGTAGTTAGTTTTATTGAAACCGTACCGGGTTTTTACTAACACGCGGTACTGGAATTTTTACGAACTTAAAAGTATTTACTGAACAGTCAAAATCAAGCAATATTGCTCTTGTTGCTTGATAAACACTGGAATATATTTGTTCTGAAGTTGATTGGTAAACGATTTAACCTCTTCGATCATCCAATGTCCTGAGTTTACCGTCCAGAAACTAATTTCCAAATATCCACTGAAAGCCGAGAGAATCCAATATCAGTCAACTTCTTCTCTTTCCACTATTCTCTGAAAGGACCATCATCCCTCTTTTATTTTCCGGGTATCCCACCGTTTCCTGTCTGATTTTCCAAAGCCTGCATTTGACCAGCCTCTTTCAGGCAATATTTCAGCGGAGGCTGGTACCTACTATCCTCTTTCTTGCTCAGCCCCGTTTTTAAGATCCGCTAATTTTTTTGGGAATAGTTTTCCACAATCAGGCATGATTTGTGTATAACTCCGATAAGCCTCGTAAGTTTTCCACTCCAATTCTGCGATTTTTACCATAGTAAAAATACGGTTACAAATCAGAGTTTCTACTCATTTTTGTATCGTAATACTACTTTATTTTTTCTCGTAAACTCACTACAGGCCTGAATCGCAGGCAATTTAAACCATTTAGCCGAGCCTTTCTACCTGTTGCCCACCTTTTTTTTTGGAGGTTCTTTTACCACTCGGAACTACTATTCTAAACCTCTTAAACTTACTACTATGATGCAAAACGAACTCATCACTAAACGCGATATCCAGGCTATTGGTGAAGAGATCGGCTATGAGCTCGGCGCTCAAATGGTTAAGGACTACCAAACAGCCAATCCACAGGACGCTTATTGCTATGTAATCGGTCGTAATATCATCGAAACTATTCTTGCTCAACCTGGTTGTGTAGGTATCCAGTTCTACAATGCCTATAATGAAATGGGCGAAAAAACATTGGTTTATGTAGGTTTAGATGCTGATGGCAAAACCATCCTCGAGTACACTACTGTAAACAAAGAAGGTCAACTGGCTTTTGAAAAAGGTATCGTTGCCGACCGCCTCGAGCGCAAACCAACAACTAAACCTTCCACTGAGCCTACACCTCCTCCTACTCCAGATACATTCACCTGGACTATCGATTAATTAGAATTTATTTGAACTTCATGATGCCTTTTATATATTTGACCATAAATGCTGTTCAAATATAGAGGCTCTGGACAAACATATTACTACTTTTTCGAATTTATTACCCTTATTACTCTTCTTCTTTTTCTATAAAAGGAACAGAAGGACAGATATAAGGGTAATACTATTTTATTGCGCCTACACTTTCCTGAACAGTGTGATCATGGGTGGCATGAGCGACGATACCTCCAACTCCTTCCTGATCTACCTCATGTTGAGCCTGTTCACCCTTTTCGAGTACCTCTGCTTTGCAGCTTTCATTTTTTTCAACCTCCCCAAAGGCACCCTTCGGAAGATCATCCTGATCGCATCCCCCGTATTTGTGGTTTATACAGTCTTTGAATATTTCAGAACACAGGACTCCTCCATCGATTCCATGACCATAACGGTGGAAAATATCCTCCTGATCATTTTCTGCATGTTCTATTTCTTCAAAGAGATCAGCCAGCCCCAATCGGTATTCATTTATTCTTCCTACGCCTTCTGGGTGATCGTGAGCATTCTCATCTATTCTACGGGTACTTTTTTCTATTTTGCGTACTCAGACAATCTAAGTGATGATGATTGGCATAAATGGTCGATCATAAATCATATATTTACTATAATTAAGAATATCCTTTTCGGCATTGCCGTGATCATGCCTAAAAAGGTGAATACACTCCAATCCCAGGAAAAACAGTACCCGGATCAACTCTTTGATCCGCCACCACTAAACCCATTATAAAAAACCATTACCTGTAATAGGCCATGCTCTTCCTTCAGATAAGCAGCACTGATAGTCCCGTTTCCCTGGTACTGTTCTTTGGTACTGTAGGTATGCTGGCGTTAACCATCGGGCTGATCGTCTTCATCATCTTTCACCAGCGGAAAGTGATCCGCTACCAATTACAACTCCAGCGCATGGAGCAGGAGCAACAGAAAATGCTGCTCAACGCCTCTATCCGCCTGCAGGAAGAAGAGCGCCAGCGTATTGCCGCCGACCTACATGACGACGCAGGCCCCCTCCTGGCCACGGCCCGCCTCTATTTGAACGAGAACCTGGTGAACCAGGACAAAACAACCCAGCTCCAAAGCATTTACAATGCCAAACAGATCATCGACGATACCATCCAGCTCATCAGGAATATCTCCCATAGCCTGATGCCCCCAACCCTGAAGAACTTCGGCCTTGAATCTGCCGTGAACGACCTGTTCCAGAAGATCAGCGGCTCAGGCAGCATGAATGCCAGTTGCCGGTTCCATGATTATCGCGACAGGCTCCATCCGGACCAGGAGCTGATCATTTTCCGGGTGATCCAGGAATTGGTGAATAATATCCTCAAACACAGTAACGCCAGCTTCATCCATGTTACCCAGAACCTCGGAGGCACCAAACTATATATCAGAATGCACCATGATGGGAAAGGAATTACACAAAGTGATTTCGAGAAGCTCAACAAAAGCAATGTAGGACTGGGCCTCAAAAACATCCAGAGCCGCCTCAAACTGTTGCAGGGAAGGATCTACTTCGAAAAAGATATGTCTCAAACCTATTATAAAGTAACCATTGAAATTCCAAGAGTTGAAGAAGAAGTAGTAGCAGAATGATTCAATGGTTCATGTTCATACATTCTGTAAATTTAGACTGCCAATATCATAAAAACAATGGGACCCATTAAAGTTGCTATCGCAGACGACCACAAGATCTTTCGAAAAGGAGTGATACTATCCCTCCGTCCCTACACCAATATCAAATTTGTGCTGGAGGCGGAGAACGGACAGGAATTGTTGGACAATCTTCCGGGATTGACGGAACAGCCGGATGTAATTCTGATGGACCTGAGAATGCCTCTGAAAGACGGGATCGAAACCACCAAGATCATCGCCCGTCAATATCCACAGATACACGTGATCGCCCTCACCATGTACGAGGATGAGCGCTTCGTCAGTCATATGATGGAGATCGGCGCCAACGGTTACCTGCTGAAAAGTGCTGATCCTGCCGAGATCAAGAAAGCCATTATGGAAGTAATGAGCAAAGGCTATTATCTCAACAATTTCGTGAACAGGATCCTCCTCAAAAAATCTCATGCCAGGCAAAAAGTAGTGCCTACATTGAACAGTGAGATCACGCTGAGCGATCGTGAGCGGGATGTGATCAAATATATCTGCATGGAATTCACTGCCCATGAGATAGCCCAGAAACTGGAAGTAAGCCCACGTACCGTGGAAGCCATAAAAGACAGACTGATGGAGCGTTTCGGATCCAAGAACACTGCCGGTCTCGTTTTCTTCGCCGTTAAAAACAACCTGATCGATTAGATTTATTACTTTATGAAAACCCGGTTACAGTCTTTTCCGCCATTATGGTAAAAACCGGAACCACTATACAGGATATCCTCAGCATCATCGCCATGCTTGCAGCACTTGCACCGGCGCTGATCATTCTGTTCAGACGCATCTGGCACTCGGATGTATTGAACTTTCTGATGGTGCTCTCCCTGCTCTGCTTCATGCACCAGCTATTCACCATCATCATCCCGGTCAACCAGGGTGGTTACACTTTTGCGCATGCCGTTTTCAGTTTGAGTGAATTCATCCTTCTACTCTTCCTGCTAAGGCCTCCCTCCCAAAAGAAATGGATGAGAGACCTTTTCCATATCTTTTCCATAGCCTTTCTTTCCGTGATCATTACGGTGTATGCCATCATGGGCGCAACCGCTTCGGGCCGTACAGTGGAAATTTTGCAGAACCTGATCTTACTGGCCGCCGCCATCCTGGGAATTGTGCAACTATTGAGATCCAACCAGCTTTATCTCTTTCAACTACCGCTCTTCTGGATCATTGCAGGCACCATCGCCTTCTCCTGTATGGAACTGTTACTGGCCATGATCCCTTCCAACGGCAGCGATCAACCGCAGAAAGAAATGATGATCATGCAATCGCTGGTGGTAGTGATCCGCAGCATATTCTTCATCCTGGCTGCTTCCACCAAAGTAAAAAGCCCTGCAGTGAAGGAAACTACAGGGCTGAATCAGTTCAGATATTGAGTGAGGATCAGATTTTCATTTCAGGAATATCACCTTCCACGATCAGCTTGCCGGCAGTTTTCGCTTTGATCTCTTCCACGGTTACGCCAGGCGCGCGTTCCAGCAGCCTGAAACCTCCGCCGGGCAATACTTCCAGAACAGCCAGGTCAGACACGATGCGCTTTACGCAGTTCACACCGGTAAGAGGA
>JAGIAP010000077.1:16001-17874 GCA_017744805.1 Chitinophagaceae bacterium
AGGCAGGCAGCACTTTCGATTCTCCTTTCGGGTTAGTATGCATCATCGCAACGATGATATTCTTGGCGCTGGCCACCAGGTCCATCGCACCTCCCATTCCCTTTACCATCTTGCCGGGTATCTTCCAGTTGGCGATATCGCCATTCTCTGATACTTCCATCGCACCCAGCACGGTGAGGTCTACCTTACCCGCGCGGATCATACCGAAGCTTTCAGCACTGTCAAAGAAAGCGCTGCCAGGCATGGTGGTAACCGTTTCCTTTCCTGCATTGATGAGGTCTGCATCCACTTCCTCATCGGTAGGATACGGGCCCATCCCCAGCAATCCGTTCTCGGATTGCAGCATGATGCTCATGCCATCAGGGATATAATTACTCACCAGCGTGGGAATGCCGATGCCGAGATTCACATACATTCCATCGCGCAATTCCTGCGCAATGCGTTTTGCAATACCGAATTTATCTAAAGCCATAAAAGCATTTGAAGGTGAAAAAATGGAACAGGTCAGAGCTTAACGGTACGTCTTTCGATCCGTTTCTCATAGTCTTTGCCCTGGAAGATGCGATGTACATAGATCCCGGCCACATGCACATCGTCGGGATCGATCTCACCAGGTTGCACCAGTTGCTCCACTTCCACGATGGTGATATCACCGGCCTTGGCCATGGACGTGGAGAAATTGCGGGTGGTTTTCCGGAATACCAGGTTGCCCAGGGTATCCCCCTTCCATGCTTTGACAATGGAAAAAGAAGCATGCAGTGCATGTTCCATCAGGTACATTTTTCCATTGAACTCGCGAACCTCTTTGCCTTCGGCTATTTCCGTACCATAACCAGCGGGCGTGTAAAAAGCGGGAATGCCCATCCCAGCCATTTGGATACGGGTGGCCAGGGTTCCCTGCGGGATCAGGTCCACTTCCAATTCTCCGTGCAACAACTGTCGCTCAAACTCGGCGTTCTCGCCAACATAGGAGCTCATCATCTTTTTGATCTGGCGGGTCTTCAACATCAGGCCCAATCCAAAATCATCCACACCGGCATTGTTGGAGATACAGGTAAGGTCCTTTACCCCCCTGCGCACCAGTGCCGCAATACTATTCTCAGGGATACCACAAAGACCAAAGCCACCAAGCATGATGGTGGCTCCGTCCTGTATATCTTTTACTGCCTCATCGGCATTTGCTACAACTTTATTCATATCTGACAAGCGAATTTTAGACTGTAAAAATACAGATAATCTGAAGGCAGGCCTACGGCACTGGGACCAATCCCGTTTTAGTACGTCGCTCCGCTGCTCTCTGGCGTAGCCTGTTAAGCACGGAATCCTTTCTGCGCCTCAGATCCAACGAATCTTTGTTCAGCTTCTGTTTCAGCGCAAGGCTATCACTCTTCAATTTATTGAGAAGGGAATCCTTTTTCAGTTTGGATGCTGATGAATCCTTCAAGAGGGCATTCTGCAGGGAATCTTTTCGCTGCTGCTCCTTCATCTGTTTGTTGGCATCCTCTTCCCTTTTTCGATTGGCAGAAGAATAGATGGAATCGAACATCCCTTTACTGATATCGGGTCGGGAAAGATAGAATTTATAGCTTCTTACAAATTCCTCCTGTGATATCTTATGGATCTGGAATACCTGGTCGTAGAGTTTCAGGGTCTCGGTCTTGATATCTTTTTTCCTGACGGAATCCGAAGGGAAGAACATGGCTGCATACCTGTCTGCCTGGATCATATCCCACATCACGGCTTGCATCTCATCACGGTCAAGCACATCCGAAGGAACGCGGTTCTTATCGGAACAAGCCGTCAAACCCAGTGCCAGGCTACATCCTATGATCGATACAATAATTCCTCTCTTCAGGTGCACAAGGGGTAAGCG
>JAGIAP010000078.1:0-5160 GCA_017744805.1 Chitinophagaceae bacterium
ACTGAAACATTATATCCTGTATTATGGAATGGATTCACTGGGAATGTCCAACCTGGAAAAGGTGCTCACCACCCAAAAGGGAAAACCTGGTTTTGAGCAATCGATGGACTCTGCCTTTAAGAAAGTGTATGCAAAGAAGTTATCGGCAGAAAAGCGGAAAGAGCTGGAAGCAAAAGTGATGGAAGCAGGAAGTATCAATGAAGCAGCCCTGTTCAAGCGTTCTGCAGCCTATCGCCAGTGGATGGAGGAGTATATCTTGAACCTTCGTCAAACCAAATACAAATCAGATACTACGCTGGGGTATGAAGGACAGAACCTTGTAAAACTCCGGGTGGTACTGAAAGAGATACAGGAACCCTTCATGAAGGAATACCTTAGTTATAACCTATCCAGCCTGGTGCTGAAAATGGCAAAGAATGAAGACGCCCGGGAAGAAGCGTACCAGTCATTCATGAAGATCGTCACCAATAATAAAGTGAAGAATGAAATGAAAGAGATCCACGAGAATAACAAAATGATGGCTTCCAATGCCACGGCCCCTGATTTCAATTATGTAAATATAGAAAACAGGAAAGTGGCGCTGAAGGACCTTCGTGGTAAATATGTGTATATCGATGTATGGGCTACCTGGTGCGGACCTTGTAAGGCAGAGATCCCCTTCCTGCAAAAAGTGGAAGAGGCGTACCATGGAAAGAATATTCAGTTTGTCAGCCTTTCCGTAGATAAACAAGCTGATAAACAAAAATGGGAGAAATATGTTACAGAGAATAAATTAGGTGGTATTCAATTGATCGCTGATAAGGACTTCGAGTCTGAATTCATCAGGAAATTCAATATCGCTGCTATTCCCCGCTTTATACTGATTGATCCTAAAGGGAAGATCGTTTCCGGTAATGCGCTGCGTCCGTCTGATCCGGCGCTGAGAGCTTTGCTGGATAAATTATTGTAGTAATCGTTTTTGCAGCTATCCCTGTTCTGGTGTTGTACCGGGGCAGGGATTCTTATTGTGCATTATTGAACGGTAAGGTCTTTCAGGTATTCTTTGTATTGCTCAAAAGCATTCAGGTCGGGGAAGTTGAATTGCAGGACCAGGTAATGTTCGCTGATCCGCCTGATACCAAAAAAATGCCCCATCTTATTTCCTTTCTTATCGGTCACTCCTGTGATATACCCTTCAAACTCTGTATTGCCGATCTTTACTTTGTTTGTATAGATGTCTTTGAAACTTTCGTCTGTGCATTTCAGACAGGTATACCGGAGGAAATTATAAGGGACTGTGTCCAGCACTTTGGTGATGCCGAGGTAGAATGTTTTATCGGCGTTATAGTCCAGCGGTTTCCTGATGATGATAGCCGAGTCGGGCAGTTTGGAAAAACCGAATAGGATGGCGATGGAGTTATTGTGTATCCTGTTGAAATCTGCGATGGGTACGCGCATCGGCCTGTTATAACCAATGATATGGATCATTTTGGCGCCCACCTTCACATAAGCGCTTGGACTGGTGGCGGCATTCATGAAATACCATCCTTTCGGGATTGGGAACCTGACACCAAGCCCTTCACTCTTGTAGGTCCAGGAAGAATCTACATAGCCGAAATCGACATGCGTTTCAGTGGAAACGGTCTGGCTGTTTGCGTGTGTAGAAAATATTACCAGGAGTGAAAAGGCAAGTATTGCTTTCATATCCAAATATAACCAGATTGTGTCAAGACCAGAAACCCGGAGCTCAGGGAGCATCCGGGCTTCATTTGTCAGACTGCTATATTGTTTAAAGTTCTACAACGAATTCTTCCTTCGGGTTCCTGACTTTTTTCATGCTATGGAGCCAGTCGCCTTCCGCATCGCGGTAGCCAAGTGGCAGCATGAGTACACTTTTCAACCCTTTTTCTTTCAAACCGAGTAACTCATCCAATGCTTCTGTGTTGAATCCTTCCATGGGGGTGCTGTCGATCTTCAATTCTGCTGCGGCGGCAATGGCCATGCTGAACCCGATATAGGCTTGCCGGGATGTATGCACAAAATTCTGTTCGGCCGTTTGTGTGAGGTACAGGTTTTTCAGCTTATCCGTGTAGGTGCTGAATCTTCCCCTGGGAAGACTGCGTTCATCAGTGGTAAGATCGTAGATGCTATCGATCCTTTCGGCTGTGTACTTGTCCCATGCTGCAAATACGAGCAAATGAGAGCTGTCTGCTACGATCTGTTGACCGTTTGCGATGGGGACGATCTTGTTCTTCAGGTCCTGATCACTGATCACAAAAACCCGGAACTGCTGCAGCCCGGAAGAAGTAGGGGCTAACCTTGCCGCCTCCACGATGGTATCGATATCCTGTTTTGATATTTTCTTTGCAGGATCATATTTCTTAGTGGCATAGCGCCACTTGAGATTTTCCAGGATTGCCATATTGTATGTTTAGGTTGACTGTTTCGTATGTTTGGATAAGGCAGTCATACATGCATCAGCAGCCCATTCGCAAAAACGAATGGTAAGGCCTTTACCGTAAGGCAGTTGGAGGATCGCTGAAAGTCAGCGTTTGGTTTTCCGGCAAACAGGCCGGAAGGAATTTTTAGAGGAAGGTTAGAAAGGCAGTTGTTAATTGCCGCGATCTTTTATTTTATCCAGGATCTTATTGGCGATCCTTTTGAGTTGGTTCACTTCTTCATCGGAGATGCCCAATGCTTCCACCATTTGCGCCGGCACCTTGGCTGCTTCTTTTTTGAGCGCTTTGCCGGAGGGGCTAAGATGGATCTCCACCGATCTTTCATCAGATTCCTTTCTTTTGCGGGTGATCATCTTTTTCAATTCCATTCTTTTGAGCAATGGGGTGAGTGTACCACTGTCCAGTCGCAATCTTTCTCCGATCTGGTTAACGGTCTGTCCTTCATTTTCCCAAAGCACCATCAATACCAGGTATTGAGGATAGGTGATATGGAGGGCATCCAATAATGGTCTGTAAATAGTAGTGATCTCCCTGGATAAGGCATACAGGGGGAAACAGGCCTGGTGACTAAGGATCAGATCGTCTTTGTGTTTCATCATTGACAGCACAAAGATCGTGTAAAATTAGATTGTACACAACTTAATTGGCTTTCATGAGGGGTATCTGGCTCTTTGCGGTTAGAAACGAAAAAGGAGCTCACCGGAGCTCCTTTTCATTCGTCATTTCCTGAAGCTTCTATGGCGAGGCCTGCACTGCGGGATAATTCACTTTCCCGGCCTGTATCGCAGTGCACCCAGATATTCTCTTTTTCTCCTTTTAATTGTTTGATCCGTAATTCGCGGAGAAATACATCCCCTTTTGTACTGCCATTCTTTTTAGATATGATCTCGATTGTCCTTAGCAGATAGTAAGGCTCCGAGTGATGTAATTCTGCTATGGCTGTCATGGGAACTACAATATCTGATCCCCGTATCGGCAAATCGAAACTGATCCTGAATTCTTTCTTTTTCATAACCTGTCTTTTTGTTCCTGAATATTGTTCGTTCCTATTCAGTAAAACAAAAGACTTGCCAGCAACGGGTCCCGAAGATGTTAAAAAATCGTTGACGGATTTTAATGCTTTAGAAATTATTTATTTACAGGCACCCTCCGGCGGAATGCATTGGGCATCCTGTTATCTGGAACCATCCTGGAGTTTGGCATTTGTATCATCCTGGATGAGTCAGGCACAAAGCAGGGCATGCTATCAAAAGGCATTTTGTAGATCTTTCCTTTGCTGGTAGTATGGGAGTAGGTTCCCTGGCTCAGCCAGGATGGTGCGCTCTTTTTTAATTGTAAGGTCCGGGTAGAATCCAATTGGGCGAGGCTTTTTATTCCCGGAAGGAGTAACATGATAAAAAGAAACCGGTTCATACGCGTAGAATTGATTGGTTTTTGGTTGGATGCTCTACAAAGCAGGATTACATACAATAGGATCAATATTCTGGAAAAAACTCCGGGATTGCGGTCTGCCCTCCACAATAGCCCTTGCAACATAAGGGAACTGCCACTGGCATAATTTATTTGCATATCTGTTCAAAAGCATGAATCATGGCACAATCACATACATCTGCAAAGAAAGATCCGGTGAAGAAATATCCGCAGCCGCCTTATCCTGAGCAGCAGCAGGAGATCCCTGGGTCCGATAAAAAGCTGAAGCCAAAAGCCGATCACGGGGAGCAATCCTACAAGGGATCAGGGAAACTCAAAGGAAAGAAGGTGGTGATCACTGGTGGAGATTCAGGTATTGGCCGGGCTGTAGCCATCGCATTTGCGCGTGAAGGGGCCGATATACTGATCTCTTATCTCAATGAACACGAAGACGCAAAGGAAACCATGAAATGGGTGGAAGAGGCAGGGCAAAAAGCTGTACTGCTTCCCGGCGATATCAGTGAGGAACCTCATTGCCAGCAGATCATTTCAACAGCAGTGGCGGAATTTGGGCAGATAGATATCCTGGTGAACAATGCAGCCTACCAGATGTCCCATAAATCCCTGCAGGATATTTCTGCAGAAGAATTGGATTATACTTTCAAGACGAATATTTATTCCATGTTCTATCTCTGCAAGGCGGCTGAACCGCACATGAAACCTGGCAGTGCTGTGATCAATACAGCCTCGGTGAATGCTTACAAGCCCAACCCGGTGTTATTGCATTATGCCACCACCAAGGGTGCCATTCAGAATTTTACGGCAGGCCTGGCCCAGTTGTGGGCAGAGAAAGGTATCAGGGTGAATTGTGTGGCGCCGGGACCTGTATGGACCCCGTTGATACCTTCCTCTTTCTCTCCTGAACAAGTTGCGGAATTTGGCATGAACACACCGTTGAAAAGAGCAGGACAACCCTCAGAGCTGGCACCAGCCTACGTTTTGCTGGCCTCTGATGAAGCGAGTTATATTTTGGGCGCTACCATCCAGGTTACAGGCGGAACCCCAACAATATAGATTGGATTGATGGCTGCATGATCCTTCAGAAGTGGAATACCTGCACCGGCAATTTCCCAACAAAACGCAGTATTTCATTTTTCGTTGGCGATCTGTGCTATGCGCTTTCTGACCACCGTTAAGCGCTTTCGCCATTTGATCAATTGTTGGGTCTCCAACCTGGGGATACCTTTCTTGTCTACCAGTCCGAGACTTTTCACGAGGGCTTTGGCCAGTCTCGCATTCTTCTTATTTCTTT
>JAGIAP010000078.1:5170-15800 GCA_017744805.1 Chitinophagaceae bacterium
CAACCAATCCATTTGTTCTTCATGCGCATGTTTCAGGTGGGCGCCGATAGCGGTCTGGATGATCTGCAATTCTTTCCTGTATTCTTTTTTTCTCCGGTAGTAGACCATCAGCCTGTTATAAGCATGGTCGTCCATTGGATCCACGCGGATGGCCCGTTGATAGATCTTTGCAGCAGTATCCCGCTCGCCGGCCTGTTCCGCTTCATGAGCCTGTACGTGGAGGTTTTGAGAGGAGTATCGTAAGGCCATAATTCGCTTTTGATGGATGCTGCAACAGTTATGCCCGGGCATCGGCCTGGTCAATAAAAAAAGCCATCGCAGTGGATGGCTTTGTATATCAGTTCATTCTTTTTTTCTTGTTCATCAATGTTTCCAGGTTCTTCAGTTTGTTGTTCCAGAACTTATCGAAATAATTGATCCATTGCCTGATCTCATCGAAACCGTTTTGGTTCAGTTCGCAAAAGCGTTCCCTTCCGATCTCCCGGATATTGACAAAACCAGCCGTCTCCAGTATCTTGATATGTTTCGATACGGCAGGCCGGCTCATGTCGAAGTTCTCGGAAAGGCTATTGATATTGTAACTATTCTGTGTGAGCAATTCCAGTATCTGTCTTCTGCTGGGATCTGCTATTACCTGGAAAACATCGAGGTTGGGTATTGCCATTGCTGCTATTGTTTATACGGTTAACTCACTTTCAAAAATAGCGCGATTATTGGAAACGCAATCTGCATGCCATTCCATCCATTGGTTAGGATCCTGCTTCAAAATGAATTGAAGGGCCAGTTCTCTTTTAGCTCCCAGGCCTTTTCTTTCGGCTTTGGCGATGGAGTTTTTCAGTTGCGGCAAATTCAGGTCTGTGCAATACCCGGGGCTACCGGGCTCCTGCCGCCAGGAACCCTGCAGGTTACCGATGTCCATCGAATCGAATCCGCTATCATTGATAAGCCTTGCTGCAATTGATTTTGCCAGCAGGTCATCACCTGAAACAGGAAGCGCTATCCGGTCCGGCGTTCCGGAAGGAAGGCCTGCTTCTGCCAGGGAGCCCGCCAGGATGCTATTGTACGCTTTGATGACGGGATGTTGCAGGTGTTGCGCTACCCAAACGCTTTCTACCATCCCATTCTCTATTTCTTCGATCTTACCATCGCGGACAGGATAGTAATTGGTGGTATCGATCACGATGGTTTTTGCTGCGATCTTTCCTGCTATTGTTTTTGCCAATGCAGGTATTTCTTTAAATGGAATGGAAACGATCAATACATCTGCATCCATCAGCTCTGGCACGGTAACTTCTTTGGCGCTCGTTTCTGCTGCAAGGGCTTTGTGCTTACCGGCAGCACCTGAACTTGCGAATCTCACCGTATGCCCTGCTTTGGCATATTGCCTGATCAGGCTGGCGCCCATCTGCCCCACACCGATCACGCCGATATTCAGTTTTTTCCCTGTGATCAGATTGAACATCTTTTTTACATTCTTATCCCAACCAGTGGTCATGGACATGAAGATGGGATAGTTCTCCGGTTTGAAACCGGTTTGTATCAACGATAATTTCGATCCCTTCCCATGCGGCTGCAGGTTCCATTCAACAAGGGTGTCCATAGTCAATACACCTTCACGTGGGCCCGCTTTCCAGCTATAGACGAGTTTTTTGAGAGGGATGAACTCGATCACCTTGCAGTACATGATCCCATCGAGATCGAGGCTGGGAATAGGGTTGATCCTGAACTGGAATTCATGATCCTGCTCCAGTTTGAAATTGTTTGGCATCAGCCATTGGGCCAGCAGCTCCGACTGTGTCAGGTACTCCCATACTTCGGCGGGAGCCTGATCGTATATCCATTCGTTTTTGATCTCTGTATTCATAATATGTAACTTTTAGGTTACTAAATTAAGTGTAACTTTTGAGTTACGCAAATATTTTTCGTAAAGGGCTGCCCGTACCTATTCCGGGCTAATGGGCGGATTCGGGAATTATGTTCTACAGGTACCGGGAAAGATCAATCCAATACTTGTTGAAAATAGCCAGGGCACAAGCTTTGAGCTGAATTTCAGTAGCCAACGATGTACTTATGAAAGCGATAAAAGTAATAATCGAAACACCCAAAGGAAGTACGGAGAAATACCGGTATGATAAGGACGATCATTTTTTTGAAATGGCCAAAGTGCTTCCGGCGGGAATGGTATTCCCTTATGATTTCGGTTTTATCCCTGATACGAAGGGGGAGGATGGTGATCCGTTAGATGTGATCGTGATCAGTGAATTCAAAAGTTTTCCCGGATGCCTGATGCATTGCCGTATCATCGGCGCGTTCATTGCCGAACAGTCGGAGAAAAAGAACAAAAAGAAAATGGTCCGCAACGATCGTTACCTGGCCATCCCTGAAAGCTCGGGCATTTTTTCCGGGATCAGGTCTATAGACGACCTGCCGGCACAAATAGTGAAAGAGCTGGAAACCTTCTTCGGGAATTATAATGAACTGGAAAAAAAGAAATTCAAACCACTGGGTATCCTCAACCCGGACAAGGCGCTTGACCTGATCAGGAAAAGCTGGCAATGATCTCCCATCTATGATGCACTGGTACCGGGCTCTCCGGTAGAAATATTACTGCTGACCGTTCATCCATTGGAATACTGGTTAGTGAAGCTCGCAATACTATTGATCCTGTTCACATAGTAAAATCCAGTTTTTGTCAAGTTTCACATATTTTCATGTCCATTTTTTAAAAACGAACTACTCGATGCGTAAATCAATTTTGCTAATGAGTGCCGGGCTTATTATCGCTTCGGCAAGCATTGCTCAGCGTAAGAAGGGGCCCACTGCACCCCAGCCCGCTGACACTACTAAGAAGCCTGTTGCCGGTGCTATGCCTCCAATGGCTGGCATGCCCCGCGGTGGCGCCCCTAAAGCCGGCCCGAAACCCTACAATGAAGTGGTAACTTCCAAAGCAGTTACCAGGAAAGGTATGTTCACCGTTCATAAGGTGGATGACCGTTATCTTTTCGAGATCCCTGATTCCCTTATTGCACGCGATATCCTGGCCGTGAGCCGAATCTCCAAATCTGCTACCGGTGGTCGCAGCCAAATGATGGGATATGGTGGAGACCAGATCAACGAAAGTGTGATCAGGTTCGAGAAAGGGCCTGATGACAGGATCTTCCTGAAATCCATTTCCTATACGGAGATGAGCTCAGATACCACCGAGAATGGTATGTACAAATCTGTGATCAACTCCAACCTGCAACCGATCGCTTCATCTTTCAACGTTGCTGCTTACAATAAAGACAAGAATTCTTTCGTGATCGATGTTACTGAATACATCGCTGGCGACAATGATATCCTTTTCTTTGAAGCTTCTTCCAAGAGAGCTCTGGGCCTTTCAGCCATGAACCCTGGCGCATCTTATGTAGTTGAAGTGAAGTCTTTCCCATCTAACGTGGAGATCAAGACTGTAAAGACCTACACCAAAACCAGCGGTGCCGGTATGCCTGGCATGATGATGGGCGGTGGAAGTTCTTCTCCTGCTACTTTTGAACTGAACAGCTCACTGGTGCTTCTTCCTGAAACACCCATGAAGAGCCGTTACTTCGATCCCCGTGTTGGTTACTTCGCTACCGGTTATACCGATTTCGATGCCAACCCACAAGGAGTAAAGAAGATCAGCATGATCACCCGCTGGAAGCTTGAGCCAAAACCTGAAGATGTAGAAAAATACAAAAGAGGTGAACTGGTTGAGCCTAAAGAACCGATCGTTTATTATATCGATCCTGCTACACCAAAGAAATGGGTTCCTTACCTGATCGCTGGTGTAAACGACTGGCAGGTTGCTTTTGAGAAAGCCGGTTTCAAGAATGCGATCATCGCAAAAGAAGCTCCGAAGAATGATTCTACCTGGAGCGTGGAAGATGCGCGTCATAACGTGATCGTGTACAAACCTTCCGATATTCCAAACGCATCAGGTCCTCACGTGCATGATCCCCGCAGCGGCGAGATCATCGAAACACACGTGAACTGGTACCATAACGTGATGAGCCTGCTCCGCAACTGGTACATGATCCAGGCTGCTGCAGTAGATCCCAAAGCTCGTAAAATGCAATTCGACGACGAGCTGATGGGACAACTCATCCGTTTCGTTTCTTCACACGAAGTGGGCCATACCCTCGGTCTGCGCCATAACTTCGGTTCTTCTTCTACTGTTCCTGTAGAGAACCTGCGTAATAAAGCATGGGTTGAAGCCAATGGTCATACCCCTTCTATCATGGACTATGCCCGCTTCAACTATGTAGCACAACCTGAAGATGGTATCACTGAAAAAGGGATTTTCCCCCGTATCGGTGACTATGATATCTGGGCTATCGAATGGGGTTACAAATGGAAACCCGAATTCAAGACTGCTGCTGAAGAAGCAAGCTGGTCAAACAAATGGATCATCGAAAGGCTGACTGCCAACAAGCGCCTGTGGTTCGGCACTGAAATGGATCGTGACGATCCACGTTGCCAGAACGAAGACCTGGGCGACAATGCCATGAAGGCGAGCACTTATGGTATCAAGAACCTGAAGCGTGTACTGGCAGGTATCCCCGAGTGGTCCAAAGAGCCTAATGAAGACTATGATAACCTCACTACCCTTTACAAAGAAGTGGTTGGTCAATATCAAAGATATATGGGCCATGTAGTGAAGAATATCGGTGGTATCGAAACTACCCCCAAAACCATCGAGCAAGGTGGTAATGTATATGAGTTCACTTCCAAAGCACGTCAGAAAGAAGCGATGGCCTTCCTGCAAGAGCAGTTGTTCACCACTCCTTCCTGGTTGCTGGATTACAAACTGCTGGGCGTAACTGGTGTAAATCCCGGTACGCAACTGGCAGGCATTCAGGTAGGCGTAGCCTCCCGTTTGCTGAACCCCGGCACTCTCGGTAAGCTGGATCTGTTTGAAGCTACCAAAGGAAGCGCTGCTTATACCTCTGCTGAAATGCTCAGCGATCTGAAGAAAGCTATCTGGAGCGAGCTCGCTTCTCATGCTGCTATCGATCCTCAGCGCCGTATGCTGCAAAAAGGATATGTTGATGCACTGATCGCTCAGGTAGCACCAGCTCCTGCACCTGCTGCTCAGCCCGGCATGATGGTGCCCCAGGGCGGTGGCGGCGGATCCAAGATCTCCGATGCCACTTCTCTCCTGAAAGGACATGCCCGTAGCCTGATGGCCGAGATCAAAGCGGCTGCCAGCCTGGCCCCCAATCAAACTACCCGCCTGCACCTGCAGGATATCGCGGGAAGATTGAGCGATGCGCTGGACAAAAAATAACAATCGAACTTGTTATATGTGTTTAATGAAATGGGCGGCAGTGATCTGTCGCCCATTTCATTTTGCAGCATAATTGCAGAGTTGCCGCACATGTTTCACCCATCTTATTTGCTGAGGGATATTATCGAGATCGCATACCAGCTCTTTCCGGCTCAGCTCTCTGAGTGGCTTTTCCGATGCCACTGCCTTTAGTTGCTGAAGCGACATCCACCCCATGGCATGAAGGGTATGGGTCCTGATAAGATAGGCTTTCCTGTTCTTTTCCGGGTATCCCATCGATGATATTCGTGTGTTGATAGCCGATATCTCATCCAAAAAAAGGGATTCCAGTTTTCCAAAATCTGCATACAAATTAGGGATCGTATATAACCCTTTCTGCGTATCTTTCCATACATCAAAAACATCATTGGTCAGTTGCATTAGCCCGGATACCGGGTACAACACGGCTTCCGTGGCTTCACAGGGATAGTGATTCAGAACGGAACAAAACAACAATATACTGTAGTAACTTTTGTTGTACGTGATGCGCATGAGCTCCTCTTCCCCAATATGCTTGTCGAATTGTTTCAGCGATTCGTTTTCCCAATAAACCCCTTCTGTAAGATTCCGGATAAAGCGCTCGCGGTGAGGCACCAGGTCGAGCAGTTGACAGTATAACCGGTGAGCGATCCTGTCTGTATTATGAACCGGCGTATATTTTTCCGGTTCCGAGATCAGTGTCATGATCTGTTCGCAGGGCAGTAGCCCCTCATCAAAGAGATCATCGATGAGAGGCACAAAGATGCTGAGTTGCAGGATGCTCTTGTGCTCGGTATCCGATAGTTTTTTCCCTGTGAGCAGGTAGATATTGTCGCAAACGAGATTCAGGGCAAGCTGATAATATTTAGTGATCCTTTGGATCTCCTTTGGGCTAAAACTGAATTCTTCAGGCGGAATGATGCCGGCTATCACAGCAGGGATCCGTTCTTTGCAATCCTTTTCCTGTTTTTTCATTTGTGCATATAAGCTGTACAGGTGACGGATCACAGAGAACAGGCTGATATTGGAAGAAAAGGAGCTTGTCCCGGAAATCTTCATGGGCCTGGTTTACGGCTAAAATACTGACAAAAGGGGGAATTACCGGTCGCTTAATCTGGATTAACTCTTTTTCTTAATGTAGGATATTGGTAGAAAAGCGGCAGGATGGGAATTTTGTGTTATCAAAATGATCGACAAAACCAATAAATAACAAGACTATGACTGAACAAATACTGGGCCTTCATCATATTACCGCCATTGCAGCAAATGCCCAACGCAATTTCGATTTCTATACCAAAATACTTGGCCTCAGGCTGGTAAAGAAAACCGTCAATTTCGATGATCCCGGCACCTACCATTTCTATTATGGTAACGAGCAGGGAACACCCGGCACGATCCTCACTTTCTTCCCCTGGGAGAATATTGCACAGGGACATGATGGTGTAGGAATGGCCACTGATATAGCTTACGCTGTGCCAGCAAACAGTCTGGATTCCTGGAAGCAACGTTTAGCTGGTTTCAATATCGCCATCAAAGAAGAAGGAAAACGATTTGGTGAATCTTTCATTTCCTTCAAGGATCCCGATGGTCTCAACTTAACTTTGGTAGAACCTGTAAAGGCCGATACGAGAGCGCCCTGGCAAACAGCCGATCTGAAAGCCGATATGGCTACCAGGGGTTTTCACAGTACTACCTTGTCATTGAGAAGGATCGACGGTACCGCCGCCGTGCTTACCGATATCTTCGGATACAAATTACTGGCACAGGAAGGTAACCGTTATCGCTATACGACGGATGCCGTGGAGAATGCAGGCATCATCGATCTCCTGGAGCTACCCGATGGAAAACCAGGGTACAATGCGGCGGGAACCAATCACCATATCGCTTTCCGCGTAGCTGATGA
The DNA here is from genome assembly GCA_017744805.1 of Chitinophagaceae bacterium. Classification (GTDB taxonomy): domain Bacteria; phylum Bacteroidota; class Bacteroidia; order Chitinophagales; family Chitinophagaceae; genus Pseudobacter. The sequence goes on from JAGIAP010000078.1 coordinate 12,400, forward strand.
TACCATCCAGATGAAGTTCCGCGAAAAAATAATCAGTAAAAGATTACAGATCACACCGAAGATAGACAGGGATTATTTCTATTCATTGTATTTCAGAGAGCCCGGTGGCGTCTTGTTCGAGATCGCGACGGATAATCCCGGGTTTACCGTGGATGAACCGCTGGATCAACTGGGGTCTGCTCTCAAGCTGCCAAAACAATACGAGCCCATCAGGGCCGATATTGAAAAAGAATTACCGGTATTGGTTGGTTAACAGGGTTGTATATAGATCAAAACCGGGAGCTGTAATGGCTCCCGGTTTTTTATATTTGCAGCGGTCATCTCATTCGATTAAATCAATTATATGAAAATAACTTACTACGGACATTCATGCTTTTCTGTTGAAGTAGCTGGTAAACATCTCCTGTTCGATCCATTTATCAGTGGTAATGAACTGGCCAAGCATATCAACATTGAAGAGATCAAAGCGGATTATATTTTTGTTTCTCACGGGCATTTCGATCATATGATGGATACTGTGGCAATCGCTAACCGTACCGGAGCCACTGTGATCGGAGGTTGGGAGTTGTATACTTATTTCGGCAAGCAGGGAGTCAAGAGCACGCTTCCACTCAATATCGGCGGGAAAGCTGCATTCGATTTTGGTGTAGTGAAGGCCGTAGTGGCTCAGCATTCCAGTAGTTTCCAGGATGGCTCCTATGCAGGCGTAGCGGCAGGTTTTGTAGTTAAAACGGATGAAGGGAATTTCTATTACAGTGGCGATAGCGGCCTTACCCTGGATATGCAGCTCGTGGCTAATTTCGCCACCATCAATTTTGCCGTATTCCCGATTGGCGATTGGTTGACCATGGGCGTGGATGATGCCATTGAGGCCGCCCGCCTGGTGCGCACCTCCACAGTGATTGGCGTTCATTATGATACTTTCGGCTTTATCAAGATCCAAAAAGAGGCAGCTATCAAACAATTTGAAGAGGCTGGCATCAAATTACTCTTACCGGGTATCGGAGAGTCCATTTCGATATAGATATCAATTCTTACAATAAGCGGAACGGAAGCCTTTCATCAGATGGGTTTCCGTTTTTTATTAAATGCCCGGCATGTCAATGCTGCTTTTCCACAATTCCTGAAACGAACTTCCTGATATCGTTTGCCAGAAGCTCAGGCGCTTCCATGGCGGCAAAATGACCGCCGTGTGGCATATTGGTCCATTGTTGAATATTGAATATCCTATCTGCATATTCCCTGGGAGCCGGCACCATATCCTTAGGGAAGATAGCGATCGCTGTGGGAATAGCCACTTTCGTTATAGGATTCTTTGATGGATCGGATACTTCCTGCATCGCTTCGTAATACAGGCGGAATGCGGAGTTGATGGTTTGAGTGATCCAATAGATGGTGATATTCGTCAATAATTCATCCTTTGTAAAAACCTTGTCAAGGTGGCCATCGCAGTCGCTCCAGCTTTGGAATTTCTCGATGATCCAGCCCGCCAATCCGGCCGGCGAATCATTCAGCCCATAAGCCAGCGATTGTGGCTTGGTTCCCTGGATCAGCGCATAGGCCCCTTCCTTTTGCTGCCATTGTCGTCCTGCCTGTAAATATTTTTTTTCCGGTTCCGTGAGCTCGTCTTTCTGAATGGTGAATAAATGACGGAAAGGGATCTCTGTCATATGGATGGCCGTTAGCAGGTGCTTGTGATGCAACGCCAGTTGTTCCGTGATGCTACTACCCCAATCACCGCCATGGGCCACAAATTTTTCATATCCCAACACATCATGCATCAGCGCTGCCAGGATAGCGGCTATCCTTTCTGTGTTCATGCCAGCCCTGGAGGGGATGGATGAAAATCCAAAACCGGGTATACCTGGTATGATGAGATCGAAGGCGAGGCCCTGCGAATCAGCCTTGGTCAACAAGGGGATCAGCTTCAGAAACCGAATGAAATTATCCGGGTAACCATGGGTGAGGAGAAGAGGGATATTCTTTTTCCCTTCTCCTTTGATATGCAGGAAGTGCAGGTGGGTGTCATCTATCTCAACCTTGAATTGCGGGAATGAATTGAGATATTCCTCCTGATCCTTCCAGTTGAACCGATGCAACCAGTGATCACAAAGCTCTTCCAGGTATTCTTTATTGGTGCCATAGTTCCAGCCGGCATTTTCCACCTGATCCGGCCAGCGCGTATTGGCCAACCTTGATCGGAGATCATCGAGAACGCTTTTGCCGATATCGATCCGGAAAATTTGCTTTTGATTTTCCACCTGGTTTTTCATACAAGAACTTTCCTGAACCCACGAAAAAAACTATGCCTGATCAGGAGAAATTAGTGGATGCCCGGCTGGCATGGGATTTTAAGGATGCTTTGCGTATCATTTAAACATGCTCATATGAAACCAAGATCATCCAAAGCCCCTTCGCGTAAAGTACTGATCATTGAAGATGAAGGCGATCTCTGTTTATTATTGAACCTTATCCTGGATGGCAACAACCTGGAAATAGATCATGTTCCCTCACTCGCCAAAGCCGAGGAATATCTTCTACAACAAGTGCCTTCCATCGTGTTATTGGATAACCGGCTTCCGGATGGATTCGGTATCGATTATATCGGGACCATCAAAAAGAAACTTCCGGAAACAAAAGTGATCATGATCTCGGGGATCGATGCTGCTGCCAGGGATGTGGCTATGGAAAATGGTGCTGATGATTTTATTGAAAAGCCCTTTACAAAAGCTACGCTTTTCGATTCCGTAATAAGATTCATCAATTGATCTATTTCAGGAATACAATACCTGCTCGCGGGTATAATAGGTTTTGCGTGAGCCGCTCGCTTTTTTGAGTATCGGTGCGCCGCCGGGGCTTTTCTTTGCGTGCGCATTATGTATCTGCATGAAGTCCCTTTGTTCGCCACCGATGATATCAGGCACTTCTTTCCTGATCTGTTTGATGGCTTTCGTCAACACCTGTTTTATGGCTGTTGCCAGCATTTTTATTTTGGCAGGTGGTATCTTATTGCTTTTCGAAAAAGGCGATATCCTCGCTTTCCATAATATCTCATCGGAGTAAGCATTACCAATACCACGTACGATATGTTGGTCCAGCAAGAGGTTCTTGATGGTGGTCCTTCTTTGTAATTGGTCTTTCCAAAATGCCAGGTTCGCTTCTTTTGACAAGGCGTCCGGTATTTCCGATGGCTCAGGATCCAACATGATATGCGCCTTACGCTGGAAGTCAGTCAACGCCAGGCTTTTTCCGCCCGTGAATGCAAGCTCCAGGAGGGAATGCGGAACTTTCTTGTTTTCGATCCATTCAAACTTGCCATGTAACATGAAATGAATGCCAAGTAAATGTCCATTCCTGAATTCCATCCGCAGTTCTTTTCCATCGCGGTACACTTTTCTAAG
>JAGIAP010000078.1:15810-17872 GCA_017744805.1 Chitinophagaceae bacterium
AGAATAGCATTTTCCAGTACCTTTTTTAGAGTGGCTTGCGATACATCCGAGCTGTGCCGGTTCAGCAGTTTGATGGATACAAGTTTTTTGCCCGCCAGTTGTTTTTGGAGATTGATACTGAATACCTGTAGATCTGGAAGCTCTGGCATATTACCTGATTTAATGAATGTACGGTTTTTGCAACCGGGCAGTTCTGTGCTTTCATCGATGCAGGTATAAAAATGATGCCCGGATGATGAAAACGGATGAAGGGGCAAGCTATCGGGAACCGTGGATGCGATTCCCCTTCGCATATAAAAAGGAATGGGAGCCCCGGAGAGCTCCCACAACTTTTTATTTCATAGGAATGAAAGATGAATTACCGGGGCCTTTTGAATAGCCTCACTGCCCTGAGATCCACTGTGCCGGGAGTGACGAATATGGAACATACTTTTCCCGTTTGGCCATCTTGCGGCAGAAAGATGCCGTTTGCATAGGCGGTGCTCATCCATTGGTTTTCTGCAAATGCCCAGGTATCGGTAGTGCCTGCTTTTGTAAAGTAAATATTGTAGTTGGCGTTTGGGTTTTTGAACCCTTCACTGGTAAGATAATCAGAGTATAACCAGGTGGAGGGTTGTACATTCCTTGCCAGGTAGGCAATTTGCCCTTCATCGTTCTGCATGAAAATATCGATGGGGTCATTGCTTTGAGGGTAATGAATATAGAACCCTATTTTATTGGTGGCGGGATCGGCGGCGGGAGGTTTTACTTCCAGTTGTTTTCCATCGATCCATATAAACTGAAAGAATTTTTCCAGTTCATTATTGTTCAGGTCGAGTGGCTGATTATACACTTCTTTTCCTGAATTTATATCTTTTATCTTCAGGGATATCTCTTTTTGAGAAGAAGGGTAAGCGTACACTTTTGCAAAATTCAATTCCATATTGGGCGATACTTTTTCTTTGCTGAATACCACCGTGTCTATAGAAATTTCCAGTTCTGCATCCCCTATATTGAATCCTTTCAATTCTACGCTTATGACTTTGGTAGCATCCACCTCTTTGTTGCAGGCCACAAAAGTCCATAACAGCAGGAAGGCAAGGGAAAATGTTTGTATGTTCGATTTGATCTTTTTCATGATTGGGTGATTTATTGTTCCAGTCTGGTATAGAATCTCATGATATTGCCCAAAGGCTGTTCCATGAAAATATACAGTTTAGAAGATGGAATAGAAGCTGCAGGCTTGGGAGCCGTTGAGTTGATCGGATGCCAGGTATATTCTGTACCATCGATATAAGGGGTATTGCTACCGGCTTTGAATATGCGAACAACGAATGAAACCGATGTCATTACTCCATTATACTCCTGCCTGGCAGTGGAGAAGGTAGGGAAAACGGCGGTCTCGCTGAACTCATAAGGTTTGAGGCTTTTGATCCTTGTGACCTCTTCAAAAACCTGTGGAGTTACGAAGTATTTGCCGAAAACAATATCTACTGGTTCCGTGTAATTAGTGAGCTGCGGCATGAACATATAAATGATCTTGATCTTATCGGCCTCTGTAGCGGGTTTTTCGGGCCAGGCGCTTACCCTGCCATCCATATAGAGGAAGTTCAGCTCTGCAGGGCCGTCTTCTTTTTTCAATTCTTTTTCGATCACTACTTTTCCTGTTGCTTCTTCCGTAACGCTCAGCTTTACGGATGACCGGTCCCCGGAAAAAGTGTAAGCAGAAGAGAATTGGAATGGACTGGATGATGTGATCGGGAAAGGAAGCTTGCTGGTGTCGATGGTTATTGTAAGGGCTTCGCTGCTGCCATTATAGCCTTTGAAGGCAATAGGTAGATTATCTCCTTTGTAGAAATAATCGTTCATTCCTTTATTGCAGCCCATCAGCAGGATGATGGCCAGGCCCAGGCCCAGGCAGAATGCTATTGATGTATGATGCTTCATGATTTGTATATTTTATCGGAACCTGTATTAAAGATTATAGGATACGGTAACGCTGAATGAGGCGCCAATTTTGCGGGTAAGGGTGTTGATATCACCAATACGCCTTTTTTCTTTTCCATCAGGATCGGTCTCGTAA
>JAGIAP010000079.1 GCA_017744805.1 Chitinophagaceae bacterium
GTATTGTGCTCAAACAAAGAATCCCTGAACTGGATGTTCAGGTTATAATGCATATGGCCCGATAGGATATGTGTGTCATACCCTTCCAGCATATGATGTAAGGCCGCTGCATTCACTGTTTGATCGGCAATGGTAGAATAATCGTAGGCGAAGGGATGCTGCTTTGGCTGCAACCGGGTAGGGATATGAATATCAGGAATACCAGTGTGCCTTTGGGAACGAAAGACAGATCCTGTTCCAGCCAGCGCATGGTCTTCTCGTCCACATAACCCATGTAGAAATAATCCCTACCTACGTAGAAATTATTGTTGATCACGATATAATGGGCCTTTCCCTTGTTGAAGGAATAGACGGTTGGGCCGAAGTAATTATTGAATGTCCTTTCGGATGTTTCAAAGCTTCGTCCCCAATAAGACATATCATGATTACCGATGGCGCGGAAAAAGGGGATATTGAGGGGCGACATCGAACTGATGTATTCCGGGAACAGATCAGGCATATCACCCACCATATCGCCCAGGTCCACACCAAATACATCCTTTCCTTTGAACTGGGAAAGATGTGACCTCATATCGCTCACTACCTCCTCGCGGTAAGTGGCCAGTTCCTCCCTGCTGGTGACCTGTACATCAGCCTGAGCAAAAAAGACATGCTGATCATCATTGACAGGATTGCGGAGCAATTTGAAATTGTATTCGCTGGTAGTGCTTTTCAGTTTCTGGAAGAAACGTGGGATGGTGGTATCGCGCTCGGTGATATAGCCGGCAGGGACCGACAACTGTACAAATTGCTGACCAGCATCGGGGTACAGGGTATATTTTCCGGTCGCGTCGGTTCGGGTGGTAGCTGTTCCACAACTTACCACTACGCCTTTCACTGCCTTGCCTTCGCAGAGTACCCGCCCTGTGATACGCTGTTGCGCCAGTACAGGAACGGTATTCATCAGCAATAGTAACAGCAACCAACAAACGTTATTTGATCTCTTGTGATTCATTTCGATAATCCGGGCTTAAGGCTTGGCTAAATAATCATCTACTCCTTTCTTGATCGCGCTCCAGTAGTTGTATTTCTTGATATGGATCAGGTCGAAAATAAAATATCCATCGCAGGCGCCCATGGCGGCATCCACGGTTTGTGATACTTCGTTGGGCTTTCCGCCACCTGTCCAGCCAGAGCCGTTACCTACATCAGGACCACCAATGACGATATTGTTACCGATCATGGTCTTAGCCCTTTTGCAGAAACCTTCCACGGTCCATTCGGTGCTACCGTAGATGCTGGTGGTGGGAGCATATGCGCCGATCATGGTGATATCCATCAGGTCGCCATAACCGTAATTCCTGTAATCTGAATTGGCCCAGGAAGGGTAGAACTGTGCTGTGTTATAGTCCGGGCTTGCCCAGTTCACTCCTACATCGTAATAAGTGGAATACCATCCACCCACATACACGCCGAATTCCATTTTACTGTTGACGGATTTTACTTTTGTCCTGGCTTTCTCCATGAAATCGTGAATGGTCTTGGCACGGAAGGCCATCCATTGTTTGAAATATTTTGGCATGGTGCCGGGCAGGGGATAATAAGAAGTGCCGGGAACTACTACATCATTGGGGAAATTGGCGACGGTTTCGCCGATATATGCTTCGAATTTAGATTTCGCCTGGGGTGAAAAATCAGTCTGGAAATTATTGAAGCGGGCGCGGTCCAGGATGATACCATCCACATTGTATTTGGCAAGGTCCCCGATCATATTCAGCAGGAACTGCTGTACGGCGTCGTTATGAGGGTTCAGGAACTTGGTCCCATAATCGTTGTTCGGATCTGTAGTGGCGTCCAGGTCCAGCACATTGATCAACCCGAAGGAATGGTTCATGGTGCTGGCCCAATCTTTTTTGGTATTATCCCTGAACAATAATCCTTGCTGGCCCAGGCCGTAGGAGTATTTATTGCCTGCTACAAAAGTGTTGATGGCTGCATATATTTTGAGGCCTTCTGTACGACAAGCATCGATGAAAGCCTGCAGGTAATCCCAGGTTTCCGTACGCTCATAGAAGCCATACCCTGCATCGCCCCAGTAGTCCAGTTTATGCACCTGGTCCACTTGTGAGGTTTGGAACAATACATCGCCCATCGTGGGGCGCACGTCCAGGACAATGGCTGTAAGGCCAGCATCCTTTATCTTTTTTACATCCTGTCCGATCCTTGTTTTGTTATTGGCATAATCGGGGAAATTGGCAGCGGCATCTATCCATACAATCCTTGGTTTCTTGCTTTTATCAGTTCCCGGAGTACCGGGGTCGCCGCCTCCCCAATCCCTGGTGATCTCTTTCGCTTCCTTTTTGCAGGAAACTAATGACATGCCTGACAATGTCAACAAGAGCATGCCTGTAAAAAAGTTCCTTCTATTCATATGCAAAGGCTTTCGTGTTAGAAATAGGTTTTGTTATAAGTAAGAAGTGGAGAGCTTTGTTACCGGCTCTCCACTTCTGTTTTGCTGATACTTTATTTATCTATACAATCAAATTCGTAACAGGCGAAATTGCCTGTATTGAAGTCGATGGTGAACACCTGCATTTTGTATCCATCCGCAGTGGGCGCTATCAACACATCTCCAGATGCGGACACAATGGAGCCCAGTTGAGCGAAATTGGCAGAGAATACCAATGCGTTGGTGGAGTTTACATTGCCGGAGAAATTACCCATGGCTGAAACATCATACAGGTACAATTCTGAGTTGATACCCCAGTTAGGGAAATGGCTTGGGCAATACAGCGCCAGGTATTTGGCATTATTGAATTCTTTGGCATCCGTCAGGTTGTTGTTGATGCCCCATGCGTTGCCTGAAGTTTGTGCGGCCAGGGATAAGGTCATAGTCCCGGTCTTATTCAGGTAGTAGAGGTTGTCGTTACCACCATCGTAGTATCCAATGAATGAACCGTCATTGGCGTCGTTGGACCTGGGTGACATCTTTCCGATATTGACCTCACTTCCCCAATAAGGGATGCCGGTTGCTTCCACTACTTCTGCAGTTCCTACTACACCACCGGTAACGGTCCAGCGAACAAATGATTTGCTGCCTGCTCCGCTGGTGCCTTCGCAGGTGGCAATGATCACGGCTTTATCGTTCAGGTCTCCGTTGACGGACAATTTGCTGCCCAGCGGGAAGCCGGAAGCATTGGTCCAGGTGATATAGGATGCCGGTACAGCAGTCATGGAAGCCGATTTGTAGATCTTTACCGTTCCGCCATTGGCTGCCTGATCCATCAGCAGGATATTCCCTTTGGCATCGCTGGCAATAGAGCCATTGCCTGCTGCAGCACCGAGGGTCATAATACCTACATACTTGCCGGTACTTCTATTGTAATATTTCGGCGCTGATCCGTCACCGAGAGAAACGGCGATGAAGTTGCCGGAAGCTGCCAGGCTGGGCTTTAGTCCATTGGAATAACCGAGGTCATCCAATTTCAGGTTGAAGCTCAGGGCCTGTGAGCCAGACCTGAATCCGTAAGTGATCTTGGGTGGCGCCATCTTTTGCACCTGGTATACGGTTTTTGAAACGCCATCATGTGCCAGCACAGTAATGGAAGTGGGAGCATTCAGGTTCATATGCGTCAACGGCTCCACTACATTGGCATGGGGAGAAACGGACACCTCAACATCCACATTCGAGAGGTCTTCCGCAGTGATCAGCGATACCGTTTTGGCATTCTGATCAATCAAGCCCGTAACGCCCAGGTCTTCGATGGAGAAAAAGGTCAGGGCCGATTTGTTCGATTTGGTACGAACTGCAGAAATGGTGATGGGCCTTGCCGTTCCATCCGCGCCGGTAAGGATGAACTGATTCTCTTTGGTGAGATCGATGATCCCCAAAGCTGGTGAAAGCATGGCATTGTTCACCAAAGCCGCTTCCAGCTTCATTTCCTTCAGGTAAACATCGGTTTCATTGGAGCTGGACTCCGGATAGTACCAGGGAATAGGAATGATGATCTTCTCCTTGGCCGTGGAAGGAATGATGTACCGGATCGCTTCCTCACCCCTGTAGGGACCGGTTGCAAACTTTACTGTCAGGCTGCCCAGATCGGTATCTGTTCCCACAGCAGGGACCAGTTCAGCTTTTTGACAGGCACCCAGTGCTGTTGTGAAAGCAGCGAGTGTCAGGTAGAATATCTTTTTCATAACTGTTTTGCGCTTAGAGGTTAATTCCATTCAGGAAATTGTTTGATGGATACATTGTTGGTGATCTCTGAAGAAGGAAGAGGGAACCTGTACATTTTTTCAGGGAAATTCCTGTCTTGTTTATCACAGTCTACATAAGTGTACACAAACTGTCCGCTTCCATTTTTTTCGATCTTCAGGCCATGCACCCTTGTTCCGGTGAATCCAGTACTGGCCAGGCCCCAACGCCTCATATCCCAGTAATACAATCCTTCATACGCCAGTTCCACTTTACGTTCCTGCCTGATCTGAGCCAGTAAGGCATTTCCTGATTTATCGGTGTAAGGAAGGTTGACGCGTGCTCTTATTTTTCTGATCGCGTTGTTGGCCAGTGAAGGTGCTCCGTTTTGGTAGCAGGCTTCGGCATAGTTCAGCAATACTTCACCCAGGCGCAAAGCGATCCATGGGGTAGTAGAATTATCCTTGCTCAGATCGAGCGTCTCATCCAGGAATTTACGCAGGTAATAGCCGGTAACGGTCCTTCCTGCAGGTACGGCATCGGATTTCCAGTTGGCATATCCATCTTTACCACCTACAAAAGCTTCGATGGTCCTGCCTTTCCAGCCAGCGCCATTGAACAGCACTGATGCTTTGAAGCGAGGTTCCAGGTCATTATAAGGTGGGGTGGCAGTAGTGCCGCTGGTGCTATGCCATTCAGACCAGTCAGGGAAGCCGCCTGTATTGGCCAGCTCATAAGATTCCACCATCTCTTGCGGAGGGGTGCCGTATGCGCCGCTTCCTTCTTTATCACCACCGGGAGAATAGAAGGCATCGAAGTTATGAGTGAACACTGTCTTGTTGAAACTATACTGGATAATGGCTTCGGTGTTGCCATCTTTGAAGGCATCTGCATAATCGACCGTGAGCTTGTAATTCATTTTCAACACTTCTTCTGCTGCGGCCTGTGCTGCTGCCCATCGTTTTGCATACAACATGGCGCGGGACATGAAGCCGTAAGCTGCGCCGCTGGTCAATCTGCCTTTTGCATTGGTGGATACAGGCAGGTTCTGGCCGGCAAAACTCAGATCATTTTGAACGAAATCCCAACCGGCAGCCTCTGTGCTCAAAGGAGCAGTTTTGGATATTTTGGTCAGATCCTCATCATAAATGATCACTTCTTTGTATCGTTTCAGCAGATCGAAATAGAGGAATGCACGGAAGAAGCGGAGCTCAGCCTCGAGGCGTTTTGCATCGTTGGCAGATAATGTGCTGCCGTATTTTTTCAGGTTGCTCAATGCTTCATTCACACGGCGTACTTTATCATAAACTGTTGACCAGGTGCCCAGATACACGGATACATAACCGGCTGTCAATACCGGTCCGCCGTATGCCACCTCATTGGGGATGAACATATAGGCATTGTAGGTCATGGAAGAATATTTGAGCATATCGGTAAAGCCTTCCGTCATGCCTGCAGTGGATTGGCTTGAACCGAAACTTCCGAAATTGTTCAGGTCGTGATAGAAATCATTCACAGCCAGCTCTGCATATTCCACCTTGCTCCAAACCAATTTGTCTGAAGCGGCATCGGTGGGGGTGAGGTCCAGGAATTTCTTACAGGAAGCGCCTCCCAGTAATATTCCCAACACCATTGTATTGATCATTAATCGTTTCATTCTTTAATTTTTTAGATCCTGAAAAACCTGAGTTTTTGGTGGATGGATTAAAAATTCAGGGTTACGCCTGCTGTGAAGATCTTTTGCTGAGGGTAATACCCGTTGTTCACGCGTGGCGCCTCAGGGTCGATGCCTTCAGGCAGGCCAGAGATGGTGAAAATATTGGACCCTTCCACAAATACACGGAGGCGGTTGATATGCATCCTTTCCGTCAGGGACTTTGGCAGGGTATAGCCGATCTGTGCAGATTTCAGGCGAACATAAGAGCCGTTACGGAACCAGAAAGTGGACGCGAGCCCGTTATCACCTCCATGGGTAGTTGAACTTAATGTCAACCTGGGGAATGATCCGTTGGGATTGTCCACACTGTATGCGTTCTCTACCAGGAAGAGGGGAGAGTTGGCTCCTTCTTTGAATGTTTGTGTCCAGATAGTGTTATCATCATAACCATTGTAGTAGGTACCGGTCATGGATACGTCAAACCTGGCACCGCCGGTGAACTGGGCGTTGAAGTCGAAACCATTCCACTCGGCTCCGAGGTTGAGGCCATACATCAGCTCGGGGCGATTAGGCCTTCCGATCAGTCCTCTGTCCTGGTAATCGATCTTACCATCTCCATTCAGATCCTTGTACCTGATATCTCCTACATTGGGGCGGCTTCCGTACCAGGCAGCTTCATCGATCTCTTTCTCTGAACGGAACAATCCATCAGCTACCCATCCGGAGATGACGCCGATCTTCTTACCGCTTACTTTTTGAATTTCAGGATCATTGGGGCTATCGTTATACCTTACCCATCTGCTGGTGGCATAGCTGATATTGGGAGCGATAGTATACCTGAATGGCTTACCAGCCACTACTGTTGTATTCTGGTGTTTCAGCAAGAGCTCGAATCCTCTGGAATCTGTTTTTCCATAATTCTCATACGTGAAATAATAACCACCCATAGAAGGAGGGTAGCCAGATGACATGGACATCAGGATATCATATGTGTACGTGTAGAACACATCGAATTCAGCGCTCAGCAATCCTTTCAACACGCTCAGGTCGAAGCCCGCGTTATAGGAAAGTGTTTTTTCCCAGGAAAGATTGGGATTGGCGATCACGCTGGTGTACATGGAATTGCTCACATTGTCGTTCAGCGGGAGCTTGGTGCCGAAAGAGTAAGTGCTCAGGTACGAATATGCGCTCACGTTATCGTTACCGAGTAAGCCTACTGACGCTCTAATTTTCAGATCATCCAGGAAAGAATATTTCTCCATGAAGTCCTCTTTGGACACTCTCCAGGCCACGGAAGCCGATGGGAAGAAGCCCCATCTTTTTCCATCCACATTTCCGGAAAATTTATAAGAGCCATCGTACCGGCCGGTGAACTCTGCCATGTATTTGCTGGCATAATCGTACCTGGCGCGGAACACATAGCCTACTGACCTGGTTTGGTTGCTGCCACCGCCGATGGGTGAATTGGCAGGAGTGCCCAATCCTAATTCCGGCAGTTCGGGAAACATGATATTCTTCGCATAAGCGGAATGGTAATTGGATTTGTAGTCGCGCACCTCGGCAAGTACAAGGGCGTCCACAGCATGCTGGCCGATCTTTTTGTCGTAAGCAAGACTGGTTTGGCTAACGAGCTGTTGAGCGTTGGTCTGGCCTTCACCGAGTGAATTGAAGTTCACGCCTTTCGCATCCAGCATCTTTACGAACTGGTGCTGGTTGGTGCCATCGGGCAAGCTGATGGCGTTCACATAGTAGTATTTGTCGAGATTCTTGTTACGGGTGGTCCAGGCATCGAAAGAGCCATAGGTCTTGAGCTTCAGTCCCTCTACCCAGGGGATCTGCCAGGTCAATCCGAGATTGGTCTGCAGGTCGATCCCATTTGTTTTCTTGTAGCCAGACTCATAGATGGCTGCCAGTGGGCTATTGGGGATGGCAGAGTTATTACGGGGAGGCACACCCGTATACAGGCCCTGATAAGTTTCAGGCAGGTAGGGGTGCATGGCGATGGTCTGCTTTCCGATGGAGAACCATCCTTGCTCTCCTGCGTAAGGATCTGAATCCGTGCCACCCGATCCATATCCCGGTGTTTGTTTATTGGTGATAACACCGGCAACGCCGAGATCGAAGGTCAGGTTCTTTGCAACCTGGGCGGATATATTCGTTCTGAGGTTGTATCGCTTGAAATTGAAATTATCGATATTCCCTTTCTGATCCTGCATACCCAATGAGGCAAAGTATTTCAGGTTCTCTTTGCTTCCCTGAAGGGATAAGCTATGGCGTACATTTTTACCTTTTCCAAATACCTTGTCGATATAATTGACATTGTCCCATCCATCGGTTGGGTCTCCGTTCGTCATTTTTTCAATATCAGATTTGGAGAAGATGGGTGTATACTCGTTCTCGTTGGCAATGGTGCCGTTGGCGAGCTTATCCATCATGTCTGCCATATTATAGTAATGGGCAAACTGCGGACCGTTCATGAAGCGGGGGAAATTGGCATTGAGGGAAATGCCTGATGTTCCGGTGTAGTTGATGGTAGGGGTTGAGCCGGATCCCTTTTTGGTAGTGATGATCACTACGCCACCAGCGGCCTGGAGGCCGTACACGGCTGCAGAGGCTCCATCTTTCAATACGGAAACACTCTCAACGTCGTTCGGATCAATATCGTTGATGGAACGGGGGATACCATCAACAATATAGGTAACGCCAACCCTGGAGCCACGGATGCGGAGGGCGGCCTGGTCGCTTCCCGGCTCACCGGATTCCTGAACAGACGATATACCCGGCAACCTTCCGCCCAGTAAGCTGGAAACGTTGGTGGCAGGGCCTTTCAGCAGTTCCGTACCTTTCAGTGTGGATACCGCTCCGGAAAGGGTGCCTTTCTTTTGTGAGCCATATCCCACCACTACTACATCGTTCAGTGCAGCTACATCGCGTTTCATGGTCACATCAGGCAATGAAGCACCGTTGACGGTGATCTCCTGGGGTAACATACCGATGTAGCTGAAGATCAGCACTACTCCATTCTGAGCATTGATAACATATTCACCATTACTGTTGGTAATGGCATTCGAATTGGTCCCTTTTACAGAAACGGTGACGCCCGATAAAGGTTTCTGGCCTTCATCGCGTACCGTTCCTTTTACCTGACGTTGGGCAAGTGCGGAAAAATAACTTCCGGCAAGCAATACAATCAATAGTACCCAATGGCGCATGCCGATACTATTGACTTTTGAGTTAGAACATAGCATAATGCTTGGTTGTGATATTTGAACAATAAGAGCTGATTATTCCATTTTTACAGATCCACAGGAACGAGGATCAGGGGAGTGGGCAAACAAGATGCTCCCGGTGGTGAGTACGTGAAATTGATCTCCTGTATCTCCTTGGTGGGATCAGGTTTGAAGATCTCGATAAGGATCGCTTCCGGCGCGCCTTTGGTGATCAACTGGTTGGTGGGATACTGTCTCACGGTCTTTTTCATGCGGGCATCGGTCAATACCATGGTGAGCCCCATTCCTCCGCACCATTGGCCATTGTCAGACCTGGCATTCCAGGTGATCAGGGCGAGCCCTTTTCCGTTGGTGCTTTTCCATTTCAGTTGGGTATTGTAGAGCACCCCATAGTTCCCGGCATTTTTCGCTTCCTGTTTATCGGCACCGATAGTGCCGGTGATCCACGGATCGTCCTCTCCATCGGCTACCACTAATTGGCATACACCATTTTTAGTATCGATGATATCCTTGTTGGTGATCTTGTAATTCGATACAGGAAATACGCCCCTGCCTGCATTGACATGGCTGAAGGGGATGAGGGTATCGATGGTGGCAAAGGCTTTTGGGCCTGATTTTTCCGGCGCTGTCTGCAGCACGCTGATCTGGGCCGGCTGATCTATCACGAACTCGTAAAATCCATGAACAAGCTCATCATATTGGACCAGTTGCTTTTCCAGCTTTTCATCGATGGCGATCACTTCTCCGGGCTTTACCACCCGCAGGTTATTGACCTCGTTGGATGAAAAGAAGTCCTGCAAGCCCTGCTTCCCGATCTGAAAATAATTGGTGCTTGGTTTCTGTGAGGAGTATTT
The DNA here is from genome assembly GCA_017744805.1 of Chitinophagaceae bacterium. GTDB lineage: Bacteria > Bacteroidota > Bacteroidia > Chitinophagales > Chitinophagaceae > Pseudobacter. Next base: position 9,916 of record JAGIAP010000079.1, read on the forward strand.
CAGCATCCTGATGCGCATATTCTCCTTCCCGAGATTTTTGATCACGGCAGAGATCTTCCTGGGCATCTTCTGTGGTGCCGTCACTCCATTTACATTATATAGGTACAATCTGACTGCTCCGGGGCTCACTTCTTCCTGCAAAGCGATGGCTTCAGGGATCCGGATATATTCGGGGTCATCAGAAATGATGAACTGTGGCCCTGGCTGAATGGCCTGCTGGAAACTGATCTTGGGGAATTTCTCGGTGAGAAAACCGTCTAACAACACAATATCCCCTGGCCTGGCGCTGGTCAACTTCTTAGACAGCCCTTCAGGTTGGGTTTGTGCCTGGGCGGCAGCAGCCATGGAAAGTACAATGGAAAACAATGGAAGTATTCTCATAACAGATGGTTAAGGAGTTTATATCCGTAAAAGGGGATTGGACTTTATATGCTGGCAGTCATATTATAGTCCAAATTATGAAAATAATTATTAAAAACGCTTTACTTAATATATTTTTTTATTAAGATGACAATGTTACGCCATTATATTTTGGAATCATGCGTATTTTATTCACGATTTTAAGTTTAGTGGCCTTAGTTCCCAAAAACTCGGCTTAAGTTTATCTTCATCTTTGAAAATCTACTTATTTCTGTTATGACATTTTGGAATGATCTGGAAAGTGAAAACAAATCAGGCATTGCGTTCAGGAACAGCTCTGTAAAAAAGGAGATCATCAGCATTTTATCCTTCTCAGGTAACAAAACCATTTCTGAACTGAGCAAGCTATTGTTATTGAGTGTTCCTAAAATAACCAACCTGATCAATGAGCTGATCGCCCATGGCATTGTCAGTGATTTCGGTAAATCAACGGCGGGCAGCGGGCGTAAGCCCAGCATTTATGGGCTGGTGGCCGATTCAGGCTTCTTCTTAGGGGTGGATGTGAAACAAAACCATGTAAATATCGGGTTGGTGGATCTGAGCAAGAACCTGATCTCCGTATCGGAGAATATCCCTTATAAACTGTATAACGAGAAAGGATCGCTGGATGAGCTCTGTACCATCATCAGGTCCTTTATTGCCAATGCACCGGTGTCTGATGAAAAGATCCTGGCCATGGGACTGAACCTGTCTGGCCGGATCAATTACACTACCGGTTATAGTTATAGCTTTTTCCATTTCAGTGAAGTGCCATTAAGTGTATATATGGAGCAGACCATCGGCATCAAGACCTTTATCGAAAATGATTCCAGGGCCATGGCCTTTGGGGAATTCATTGCCGGAACGGTGAAGCATGAACGAAATGTATTGTTCCTGAACCTTGATTATGGTATCGGGATGGGGATCATCATCAATGGACAACTTTACTACGGGAAGTCGGGGTTTGCGGGAGAGTTTGGTCATATCCCTTTTTTTACCAACGAGATCATTTGCCAATGTGGTAAGAAAGGCTGCCTGGAAACTGAAGCCTCCGGAAGGGCGTTGACGCAGTTGTTCGGTGAAAAGATAGAGAATGGTTATGCAAGTAGCATCACCAAAGAGGTTCCTGTAAAAGAGATCAAACTGTTCCATATCATCCAGGCTGTGAAGGGGGATGATGTATTGGCCATTGACCTGGTGGCTGAGATCGGAGAGAAGCTGGGCAAGGGCATTGCGATGCTCATCAACCTGTACAATCCTGAATTGATCGTATTGGGTGGCGCCCTGGCAGAAACGGCCGAATATATCCTGCTCCCGATAAAAAGTGCTATCAACAAGTATTCACTGAACCTGGTGAATACAGACACGCAGATAAAACTTTCCAAATTGAAAGAGAAGGCCGGTGTAGTAGGGGCTTGCCTCCTGGCAAGGGACAGAGTACTGGAAGCACGTTAGAAAAAGTGGGCAGAGAACAAAAAAAGGTGCCCCTTGGCTGGGACACCCTTTCGCGGCCCGGCGCAAGCCAGGCCTTGAAAATATCCTTCTACAGTTTCAGGAATTTCCTGGTGAAGGATCGATGGCCGGTCCTGATCTGAATGATGTATTGCCCTTTGGAAAGGGACTGTATATCCATCTCCAGCCGGTTCATCCCTTTTCTGCTTGAAACGGATCTTCTTTGCAACACTATTCCGTCAACTCCCAGTATATTGATCACCGTTATACCCTGCTCATCCGCTGACCAATTGATGTTCAGCGACTGGTATACTGGGTTCGGATGGATGCCGATCCGCTGTTCCGCTTTTGCCTGCAAGGTTTCCGGGGAAGCGGATTGTACACGCAATGATCCGTTGCAGTCGCTGGTATCGGTGATCCAGATAAATACATTGTTGGCCGAGGTTGTCCCTGCCGTGCTGTATGCGCTGTCCCAGGTGATGGGAGAATAGCTGACAGGGATCTCTGTAAGTTTTGTGAGGGCTCCCGGATTGTAATTGTCTGCCGAATCCTTGCCCACCCTGGCCATATAGGGCATCCAGGGATAACCGCTGGTGCTGCTGGTCCACCACCAGCTTTTCAATGGCCTCTCGATATCTGCCCATCCGGAAGTATTGAGGCTGCCATTGTCAGACTGGTCTACCGATATATACACGCCAAAGCTCTTCCTCCATAACGCGGTACCCTGACCGAAGATGAACCGGTTCATCAGGTAAGTGAGCTGGGTATTGGCTCCCAGGCCAATGCCGGTAAGTACATTCCGCATGCGCTGTGAGTAAACAGTATCGAAAACATGGTTGGGAAGACTGTCCAGCGCCAGTTGGAATCCTGCTTCCATATCTGCTTTGCCGGCAGGGTTCTGTAATTGCATGATCATGGAAAATACCGCAGTATCCCCGTTACAGAGCGGCTGCTTGCCATTCCATCCGTTGAAGTATTTCAATGCAAGGCCACGTTGCACGGCATAGGCAGAATCTTTGTTGGCCGCATCGATCACATTGAAAATGAAATAATATTTCAGCGTACTGCGCTGAGCCGTATCCGGTATATAATAGAGGAAGTTCTTGTTATTGTATGTTTTTTGCCGCAACTGACCGATCACGAATGGTGATTTTGGTTGTGCCGGCGGCGTGACCGTGCAGGCGCTGGTATCGATGATCCAATGGAAAATATTGTTATTGGGCGAATTGCCTGCTGTGCTATAGGCGCTGTCCCAGGTGATGGGCGAGTAGCTGGCCGTGATCTCTGTGATCTTCGTCAGGGCGCCGGGATTGTAGTTGTCTGCCGAATCCTTACTGACGCGACTATTGGAGGCAAAATAGGGCCAGCCGCTTTGGTTGCTTGTCCACCACCAGCTCTTCAAGGGTGTTTTGATAGCCGCCCATCCCGTACCTGAAACGTTCCCGTTGGCCGATTGATCAACCGAGATATAGGCCCCGAAATTATCCCGGAAGAAGGCAGTGCCCTGGCCACCCACAAACTTGTTCATCAGGTAGGTGAGTTGTGTATTGGCGCCAAGCCCGATGGCTGTCAGCACATTCCTGTTCCTGCGTGAGGCAGTAGTATCGAAAACATGCCTGGGCAGGCTGTCCAATGCCAGTTGTATGCCCAGTTCCATCACTGCTTTCCCGGCGGGATCATTCAACTGCGTGAACATGGAAAAAACGGCAGTATCCCCTGTGCATAATGGTAGCTTCCCATTCCATCCATCTTTATATTTTTTGGCAAGCCCTCTTTGAACGGCATAGGAAGAATCCTTACCGGCGGAATCCACGATATTGAAAATGAAATAATGTTTGAGTGTTGGACGGTTAGCCGTATCCGGTAGGTAGTAAAGGAAGTTCTTCCCATTGAAGGTCTTCTGTCGCAACTGTCCAACAACAAACGGCGCCCCGGTAGGCGGAGGTGTTGATAAGCCATCATTGGGATCTACCAGCCAGCGCCAGCGGTTGCTTTGAGCGTTGCCGCCGGCAGGCGTACCGACGCCTGCGATGCTCATGCAACTGTCCCAGATAGTAGCGCAATGGCATTTGGATGGCTGATACTGGTTGGTGATCTTTTTGGAGGAGCTGCCGATCTGGTTGTATAAAGCAACAGCAGCCGCCGGAGGCGTTCCGCTATTGTTATCGCTATCGGAATACCATACCCAGTGGTTGCCCTCTGCGCTCCTGGTGGTGATATTGGGAGTGGCAACCCAGGTGGGGGACATGGAGATGGTATTCCGGAAGATCGTCTTGTAGGGCGAGTTGCTGCCTATCAGCCAACTCCACATCCTTCCCGGGCCACCGGAAAATCCGCTGGACGAGAAATGGGCATGATCGGAAGTATCTACTTTATTGCCTACTACCTTGAACACGGAGTCGATGGCATCGCCATACATTTCCGGGAGAACGCCGTAGTTGGGAATACCTACAACAATGAATTTAGCTACTGTACCATTGTTCATATGAACAGTGCCGTTCCAGTTCCTGGGCGATGTGAACATATTGCCTGGCTCCTGTTGATCGAGCGTGGAGCCATTGGTTTGCCCATCTCCATAGAAAGCCACATGGAAATAATAATTGCTGCCGGTAGCAAAATCGCCGGGAACAAATACCTTGTAGGTGCGGCCATTGATGGTAACGAGTTTCCAGACGCCGGGGTCCACAGTGAACTGTGCCCGCGCCAATACCAGCATCAGCAATGCCAGTGTGGTGAGTAAGATTCTTTTCATATTAAAGGTTTTTAGTGAGGAGACAATGGGATAACCGGCAATACGGCAGATCGTATCACCACATGGTTTCATGGGACTATCGCAGGCTGATGGGAAATAAAATAACAGGGGGGTACGGGATGGGGGAGTTGCTGAAGTAAGATAATTCAATTCCGGGATATTTTCGCATATCCATCAACTATATAATAGCTGATTTTTGTCATAATGCGTGGAGATGTTCCAGGAAAGCGGCTTTGTAAACATGGCTGAGTGAGATCTCCTGCTTTCCGATGAAAACAGAGCTGTTATTGTAACCACTCATATGTTTTATATTGATGATATAGGATTTGTTGACGCGGAAGAATCGTTTTTGCGGCAAACAACGATGGATCTCTTTCAGGATCATATTGGTCATGATCTTTTTTTCATTCACATGCAGTATCACATAATCTTTTAATCCTTCAATGAAGTGCAGGTCATCCAGTTCTATCTTATTGTTGATCCCATTGGCCCTTACAAAAATATACTCTTTTTCCACTTTCGGGGTTTCCGTAAGCCCTGATGCGGCTTTCAGCAGGCTGAGATAATGAGCGGCCTTCTCCACAGTTTTATTGAATCGTTCCGGGCGGATGGGTTTTACCAGGTAGTCGATAGCATCCACCTCATAACTTTCGATCGCATATTCCGTAAAGGCGGTGGTAAAAACCACAAGGGTCTTTGAATGAATGCTCCTGGCAAAATCGAGCCCGTTCGCTTCGGGCATCCGGATATCCAGGAACAGGATATCGGGCATATGATCTTCCATGAAGATGGCGGCATCCCTTACGTTGCTGAACATGCCGGTGAGTTGCAGTGCAGGCTCTGTACTGATCAGGTGCCTGAGGCCTTCCCTCGCCAGGGGCTCATCGTCTATCACGATGCAATTCATACATACAATTTTAAGGTTACGGTATAGGATTGAAGCTGCTCCTGTATCTGCAATTGATGCGATTGCGGAAAGAGCAGGTTCAGCCTTCTCCTTATATTGACGAGCCCGATACCGGAAGGCCCGTTGTGTACAGGAACTTGCAGGGGTTTGGTATTGGTGCATTGAAAGATCAAAGCATCATTCTCTTTTTCTATTCTTACATCAACGGAAGATGGAAGCCTTGGATCTTCGCTATGCTTTACTGCATTCTCGATAAAAGAGATGAACAATAAGGGCGGCACCATTTTGTTCTGCAGGTATTCCGGGCATTCCACCTGCCAACTGAAACGATCCCTTCTCACAGATTCGAGACCGAGCAGGTTGCTGATAAAATCCACTTCCGATGAAAGCGGCACACGGTCTGCCTGGCACCCGTACAACTGGTAGCGTAGCAGGTCCGACAGGCTGTACAGCACTTCACTGGCCTTTTGAGGATCGGTCCTTGTGAGTACATTGGCATTGTTGAGCATATTGAAAAGGAAATGAGGGTTCACCTGGCTTTTCAATTGTTCCAGTTCCGTATTCAGTTTTTCATTCTCGATCCTGGCCAGCCGGAAATTATCGTTCACCCATCGCTGGAATAATTTCACTGCAGTAGAAGCTGCCACCAGAACGCCCAGCGCAATGGTGAACCCGATGATGGATCCTACCGTTTCTTCCTTTGCTCCCTGCGGGTTGAGCTGGTATCTTTTCAGCAATGCTCCCATATAATTGAAGAAGACCACAAATAGAAAAATGGACAATATCACCAGCAGGAAATATTGGATATACCTGCCTTTGAACAAATAGCGTGGCACCAGCCAATACATGTTCAGATAGGGCAGCAGCAGGATCATCACCAAAGCTCCGCTGGTGAGGATCCAGAACATATGGGGAGGATATTCGGAGGCATCCCCGGAGTATATCAATATTGCCAGGGAAAGGATGGTGACCAGGTGCCTGATCAGTCGCTTTTCCGGGGCAATCAGCCATTTCAGGAATGGGTCTTTCAGCATCTGTCAAATATAGGGCAAAGCGCCGCTGCCGTTGTAGTGCGATACCGGGGTTTCGTCTAGTTTTAACGGATGCTTGTCTAGTTATCCATACCGGTTGCGGCAAACGGATAGTTTTGAGGGGCCTGAATATAGCCCATGAAAAGTATAGCCCTGTTCTTCCTGCTTTTATCGTTCCATATACCTGCTTTTGCTTACCTGTATGGTGAGCATAAGATGATCGGAGATATCGCTTTTTATCGTTTTGTGCAATCGCTCCGCTCAAATGCCGGCGCAGAGCGGTTCCTGGATTTGCTGACACTGAAGAAGGATAGCATCGATCAACGATATCTTTTCACAGACCCAGGATTGAAAGCGGCTATTTCTTATGGCGTGCTCAATGGTGTCAGTGGCGACCATGCAGCCCATCCCTTTCTGATAGATGAGCAATTGAGAAGGAGTACCAGCGTATTGCTGCGTATCATCGCACTTCATGAAACCTATATCAGTAAAGGGTATCCATCCGCGCCCGACAAAGAACTGGTGAAGACCGATTTCAATTACCTGGTGCTGGCCGCCGTGAATATTTCTCATTTTTATGAATACAACCGATCCTTTGGGGCGCAGTTTCGTAAGTTCGATCCTATGGCCATCAGTCAATGCCAGGACCCTTCATCCATCGAAGCGGTGATGAAGAAATTGAACAAGACCAATGCGCTCAATATGTATGTGACCATGCACCTGGTGGCTATGGACCTGGCCAAACAAAGCGGTTTGCTGGCAACCAGAGATCCGGAAGAAGCGCGTAAGCTGCTCTGGTATGCTGTCCTCTTCAATGGTTTTGCCGATCATTTTTTGGAAGATGCTTTTTCGGCCGGTCACCTGGTGGTGAATCGGACCATCCTGGCGGGGATTACCAATAACAAGGCCCTGCACGATTTTTACAGTGAGAATGGCGCTACCGTGGTGAACAGAGAAGGACAGGTATGGAAGGCTTATGGCGATGGACATTTCAATGATACGCATCACGCCTGGGAACAACAACGTACTATCTCCGGCATCGATCATCAGCCCTTTACGGTGGAAGCCTCGCGCATCATAGAAGCGGTGCAATTATCGCTGGAAGATGTTTTCAATGCATTCGGCAGCGCTGTTGGTGAAAGACTATCCTGGCAACTACCGGCGCCGGGTACGCGCTGGACAGCGTATTTGACCAGTAATATCAGGTCTTTATCGTTGGTGCCTATCCCATATAAAACTCGGCTCACTGAAATAATGCCGCCGTCTTTACCTGTGACCGAAGAGATGGTTCAGGCAAGCCGGCCCCTGCGTTTGAGGAATTTCATCAGGAGCCGGGTGGGTAACTCGCTGGTGATCGGGATCGATGGGCAATCATTTTCCGATCGCTATTTCAAAGGAGTGGAATTC
>JAGIAP010000007.1:0-19691 GCA_017744805.1 Chitinophagaceae bacterium
GAAACGTAAGCGAAGAAGACGAATAGAATTCCCATTGTCCCATCCAACCATATAAAGCCCAATCTTCCTACAAAAGCGCCGGTTCGTTTCACAGCCTTGTTTTTACAACCCGAGCCCGGCCACAAAAAGTTTGGTCACTTTTGATTGGCCAATAGTAACAAAATACATCCCGTTACTCAACCTGTTCAGCATTATTTTTCCGCCCCTGCAAACCGAGGATTGGAGAACGATCTGCCCGGCATAATTCCGGATCACCACCGGTTGTCCATCCATCGATTGAGCAGTTTCGAGTTGCACGAACTGGCTGGCAGGATTGGGGAATAACCGTATGGTATTGACCCCTGGCTGATATTCTTCGGGTAAGGCCGGAAGTGATGGGCTATTCAGTCCGGTTGATGAGAGCAGGGAATTTCTTTTTCCATGGTCCTCGAAAAGACTGCGCATAACGGCTGCCTGGCCACGGGTGAACATACTGATACAGGCATCGTCGGTGAAGTCCATAAAATTCATATACATATTACCGTTAGGACCATTGTTGCAGGTGGATATCACACCGGAAGGGCATCCCAGGGTGCTGCTGCTTTGCGGGGGTGTATCGTCTATATAATCATTGCCGCAGTCAGAATCGCCCCAGATATGACGAAGGCCCAGCCAGTGGCCGATCTCGTGGGTAGCTGTACGACCTTTGTTATACGGCGCATGTACAGTGCCGGTAGTTCCGAAGGCAGTGAAAGAGATCACCACCCCATCCATGTCTTTACGGATACCCGGAGGGCTTGAAAAACCAACCAGTCCACGGGATAGCGGGGCCACCCAGATATTCAGGTATTGGGAGGCATCCCAGGGATCACTGCCGCCACGGGCATTGGACCTGATACTTTCATCCAGGCCAAATCCATGTACGCTGGTGGCTTTACGGACGATGCCCTTAGTGGCACGACCCGCAGGATCGGAGCTTGCCAGTTGGAATTCGATACGGCAATCAGTTGCCAGGAACCGGAAGGCCGCGGGAATGAAAGCCGTATCTGCATTGAGTTTCCGGAAATCTTTATTGAGCACATCTATCTGGGAACGGATCTGAGCTTCGGAAATATTCTGCTGATCATTGTTGAAGAGCACATGCACTACCACGGGAATGCGGATCAAAGGAAGTTCGCGGGGAGCATCTGATAAGGTCTGTAACGGAGAGGTCCTGGGAACGATCGGCATTGCGAGAGAAGGATCGGTACGGCTCGCTTCGAGCAGAAAAGGATAGGCTCCGCAGGCTCTTTGTGCGCCGGCCCGGGGCAACAGTAATAGCAAGCAACAGGAAGCAAGTAAAATTCTTTTCATTGCATCAGCTTTCTTGTAAAGCAGCTAATCCTGCAACAGGCATCAAATAAGCACGATAAAATTCTATACGAATCTGCCGGCAAGGTAACTACCAGGTAAGGATTACAGATGCAGCTCAGCAAATTAGCGGCCCACACCTGCCCGGCTAATACACAGGAATGAATTTCAGGAGAGGAGAAATGCTGATGTAAAACAAATAAAAGTTTCCGGATAATGCAAGTACCGGCCCTGCGGCCCATTTTTTCACTTTTTACTTGGCTTCAAAAGGTTATTTTTGGTAGTACAGATCTAAATCACATTATGAAAAAACTTGTTTATAGTTCGTTGCTGATCACTGCCATTGCGGCCGGATGTAATAATAACGACACACAATCCAATACAGAAACCCCGGTTGAGACCGGAACTCCACGTCTGCAATATACAGTGGTGAACGCTTATCCGCATGATACGGCCAGTTTTACACAGGGCCTCACTATCCATGAAGGCCAACTGTACGAATCTACAGGAAGCCCCGGCGAAAGCATCCCCAATAACGGTTCCTGGATCGGTACCGTTGATCTCGCTTCCGGCAAGGCAGATCATAAAGCCTCCCTGCCGCAGGAACATTTCGGGGAAGGCATGACCATCCTCAACAATAAAGCCTACTATATCACCTGGCAGTCCAAAAAAGGATTTGTGTACCAGCTGCCGGACTTTAAAAAGATCAAAGAATTCAGCTACAATACAGACGGATGGGGCCTCACCAACGATGGCACCAACCTGATCATGAGCGATGGCACCAACAAACTCTATTATTACAGCCCGGACTCCCTCAAGCTGCTGAATATCCTCAGTGTGAGCGACCATAACGGGCCTGTACCCAATATCAATGAACTGGAATTCATCAACGGTTTCGTATATGCGAATCAATGGGAAACTCCCTATATCATGAAGATCGATCCGGCCAGCGGCAAGGTGGTAGGACAACTGGACCTCTCCAATCTCGTAGCTGAGGCCCGTGCTGCCTATCCCAATGCCGATGTGCTCAACGGCATTGCTTTCGACAGCGCCAATGGAAAGATCTTCGTCACCGGCAAAAAATGGCCGAAGCTGTACGAGATCAAGATCCAATAAAAGATCATGAAACAAATTATCCCCTTGCTACTCATGCTGCTGCTTTTCATGGCGAGCTGCGCCAATCCCGGTCAGGCAAACAGGGATCTCCCGCAGGACAGCAGCCTGCCCAAAGCACCGCCAACCATCGGGTACAAGGTGGAAGCCGTATATCCGCACGACAGCACCTATTTTACGGAAGGGCTTGAATATTTCAATAATGAACTATGGGAATCATCGGGAGGCAATATGGCTGAAAGCCCCTACCCTTCAGTGATTGGCGTAGTGAATACCAAAACGGGGAAGAATGATCCCCATGTCATACTGGATCGCAGAAAATATTTCGCAGAAGGGATCAGCTTCTTCCAGGATAAACTCTACTGGCTTACGCTCGACAATGGTGTAGGCTTCGTTTATGATGCTACCACCTTCAAACAAACCGGCAGTTTCAAGATCCCATCCCTGGAAGGAAAAGGTTGGGGCCTCACTCATGATGAGCACCATCTTATTTTGAGCGATGGAACGGACCGCCTCTACTATCTCCATCCCGATTCATTGAAATTGGTAAAACACATCAAGGTAAGCGATCAAAATGGACCGGTGAACAACCTGAATGAACTGGAATATGTACATGGAAAGATATTCGCCAATCAATGGTTGACCAACTGGCTCCTGATCATCGATCCCCAAACCGGTTATGTATTGGCCAGGATCGACCTCAGCACACTGCAGGATGATGCCGACAAAAAATTACCTGTAAAAAGGGAACTGAACGGGATCGCCTACAACGCCACTACCAACCGGTTCATGATCACGGGCAAAAAATGGACAGAGATGTATGAGATCTCCATCGATCCATTACCCGCCGCACAACAATGATCATGGACGGATCACGTAGATCAGGGAGCTGCAACGGGAATAGTTGCCTTTACCGGCCTTGAGATTGGAACGAAGACCATTGATAAAACCTTTTATCAGACTGGCTTTTCCATTTTTATACTTTTCGCTCAACATGCATACATAGAAACTATCGAACCACATGGGTTGAAGACTGTCCAGTCGCATATCATGGGCTTTCAACAGGGAGCGCATGGAGGCGGGAGAAAAATGATAAAGATGCCTGGGCACATCATAGGCCGCCCAGAACTTACCGTAGAGCTGGGCATCGAAGCTGGTATAATTCGGCACAGCTATCAGCAGCACACCGCCGGGCTTGAGCAACTTTTTCAGTTGCGCCATATAATCCTGCAGGCGATGCACATGTTCCAGCACATGCCACATGGTGATCACATCAAAATGCTCAGTAGGAAGATCAAAGAGCTCGTTCGTATCCAGGAGGGCAATACCATTGGTTTCTTTGGCCACCTGCCTGGCGCCGGGATCGGGCTCGAGGCCGATCACCTGCCATCCGCTTTTCTTCATGAAGGCTGCGAAGGTTCCGGTGCCTGCACCGATCTCCAGCAATTGCCCGGTGGTCCGGTTGGTGGTGGATTGCAGCAATTTTCGCTTACTCCGCAAGGTGATATTCCGCACCATCTTGTATAGCCTGTTCACCAACCCCTTGCTGGTATTGGTATGGGAGATATAACTGTCGGCCTTGTAGTAGGGCCCGATATGCGCTTCATCAGGCACATCCTGTGTAAACCTGAGGGTACAGGATGCACATTCCCAGATACTGAAGCTTTTACCAGAAACGGTATGATCTTTAGCGGTCAATGCTTCGCGAATAGCTGCAGCACCGCATACAGGGCAGTTGGTATAATTGATTGCGAATTCCATTTTTAAAAACCAAGGTGCAAAGAAAGGGATTTTTTTTAAAAGCGGAGGGCCACCGTCGTTCGCTTTGACGAACGGCACTCAGGGCGATGGCAACACATCGATTATTTTCTTACTTCGATTCGTTGCTGGTTCCCCACCGAGGAGGCATTGAATCCTTTTTTGTAGAAATGGAAAAATGCAGCGCTCAATGCAATGGCGCCGATGATGAGGGCATAGATCCACCAACTATCCTTTTCACGATGGACCGTTTCTTCCGGATAGGGTTCTCCATCCTGGTGAACGATCTCTTTGGTGACCTCGCGATCCCCTACCAGCATAGTGGTATGGGTATGAGTGCGGACGATCCTTACGGCAGGAGAAGGTTCCTCGTAAGTAGGGATAGCGCCTGCGGCCTGGAAAGCTATTTCGCCGGAAGGGTCTTTCCTGAAACTGCCTACCCCGGGCCAAACTTCTTCATTATCGTTACGGAGGCGGCTACGGAGCTCGTAAGCCCATTCATTGTACCATTTGATGGCCTCGTAGTCGGCCATATCTTTCTGCTGCGCCAGGTAGGTGAAGAATTCCTTATCGGGTGCATCGAAATATTTATCGAAACGGAAATGGTAACCGGGAGGCAGGATGCGTTTGTTCACAAAATCGGTCTGTGCCGGGATACGCTCAATATAGATCGTACCCAATCCTGGGATGGACAGGCTTTTGTTCTGCAATAAGAAACTGGTCAGCACTTCCGTCATGTGACGTTATTTAAAGTTGCGAAACAACAGCATTTTGTTGTGAAATCAAAATCATTTCTGGTTGAAGGAATAAGTTATCCCTCCCAACAGGTTGAATCCAAAGACCTCATATTGGTTCCAGCGTTGATATTTGTTATTCAGGATATTATTGAACTGCACCCAGAGGTTGAGATTCCGCGTAATACGGAACTCTGCCCCTGCATTCAGATCAAATCCTGCCTTGGATTTGAAGGCATCCCCATATTTCAGGTAGCGGGCCCCATCCCAGAGCCAGAGCTCTGTGCGCAGCATCAGGTCCTTGATGGCCTGCCAATGCAGTCCGGCATTCAACTCCACCGGGATCATACCCCAGGCTTTCTTCTCCACCTTCATATCATAGTAATTGTTGAAAGTGAAGCCGGCTTTTGCACCGAAGGTCTCTCCCACATTGTAGGCCGCTTCGGTATGCAGGCGGATGGCATGGAATTTCGGCTCATAATGGATGAGGAAGGTCTTGCCATCCACATCATCGTTCACAAACAAAGGCTGGTTGCGCAAGGTGAGCAGGCTGAACTTGGCCGAATAGCTGAAATGGTTGCCTACAGAGCCTTTCAGGCCGGCATACCTTTCTTCTATACGGGTATTGAGCATACTGTCTGGTTGCGCCAGCCAGGGATTGACACCGGCAAATCGCTGATAGGATCCCTTTTCATAATACCCGAGCCATCCTAGTTGGAGGGTGAACTGTTTGTCGTTGGTAGTGATATCGGCCATGATACTGGGCAGCATATGGAAATTCTTCTGCTCCCAACTAGGGATGATACCGCCCTGTATGAAAAGGTTATCTGATTTATATTGAAGCGCCGCATTCACCATATACAGGTTATTGCTTTGCTTGAGAGATGGTTTTGCAGCACCGCCATTCTCTTCCCTGTCGTAACGGGTAAGATCAGCAGTGGCGCCCAATTGGAATGCGAAATCTTCTCCGAAGGATTTTTCCAAAGGCAGGTTCAGCACCGTATTGGTTTCCTTACCCTTGGCTGTATGGTTATCACCGAATACACTCACTTTCAGGTTGGGGCGGTAGTTCAGGCCAAACTCAGTGGGCTCGATATTGCGGAGATCGATCCTACCCTCGATGGTCTGGAAACGCTGACGCAGGTCCTTCTTTTCAAATACCAGGGTCTTAGGCTCATAACCGTAAAGATAATAATCGTCGCTCTTGAAGCCCAGGCGTGCATTGATCTCCAGGTTGCTATTGGTCTTGTACGTCATGGCCGCGCCAACACTGGTCATGCTGTTCTTCTGGAAATCGAGACTACCCTTGCTGGTATAATGATCGGCAAAAACGTTGAAGAAAGTATTCTTGAAATCGCCGAAACTGAAACCGGCTTTCACATAAGGCTGGTGTACATTACCGATGCCCACCTTGATGAAATTGCTGTACTGCCAGGCAGTGATGGAATCCATCTGCAGGGCCACAGGTTTCAGCTCGGCCGGTTGATAGGTAAAGAAAAGATTCTGTACCGGAATGGAATAGGTCATCCTGGGTTTGGAAGAATCCACTGCCGGAGGGGCCGCGTTGAAATTGATCTTGGCAGCCTCACGCAATACTGGTTTGAAAGTACTCGTGATATCGATGGACTTCCGTTTGGTAGTGTCCTGGGCTTTTGCAAGACCGGGAGCTACCGAACAAAAAGTAATGAATGATAAGAGGGCTATATTGGTTCTTTTCATTGTAATCAGTTGTTGATCTTACTGTTTTTCTTCTCCTCGATAATGGTCTGATCCAGTTTGCGCTGAGCTTCCTGGCGCAGCTCTTCGATTCGCGCATTCTCCACTACGCTCTGGAATGTGGCCTTGGCGTTGAAGTAATCCTGTTGTTTGAAATAGATATCACCCAGTAGGATATACGCTTTGGTGACCCAATTCTCGTAGGAGCCGGACTTGTTGATCACTTCGAAAGCCGCTTTCTCGGCATCTTTCATCCTGTTCTCAGCATACAGGCAACTGGCGATCTCGTAACGGGCTTCAGCACCGTAGGCCGATTTGCTGAGCGATACCACCGTACGGAACTGCGTAATGGCCTGATCACACTGGTTATTGTTCTGGTAAGATTTGGCAATGGCCATATTGGCCATGGTTTTATCATCGGTACCGATGCCTTTCTGATTGAGAAGTTCGCGTGCATTCTCTACAGCTTCGCTCCATTTTTTCAGTTGGTACTGGCTGCGAAGCAATCCACGCATAGCTTCCAGCTTGTTCTCCTGGGAATTGGCGAAGTCTTTCAGACGGGCGAAATACTTCTCTGCCTTTTCATAATTTTTGAGATCGAAGAAATTCAGTCTTGCCGCATTCAGCAAAGATTTCTCACCATACTTATGTGGTACACGGTCTGCCAGTACTTCGTATCCGGCGGCGGCCTTTGCCCAATCTTTCTGGTTGAAATAGATCTCACTCTTATAGTATAATGCTTCCAGGGAATGTTTGCCTTCGGGGAACCTGGTAACATAATCCTCAAATGCTTTGGCAGCTGTGGGGAAATTACCATTGTTGAACTGCACTTCAGCCGCCTGGTAAGCCAGTTCTTCTTCCTGCGTGCTGCTCACTTCCTTACCCATACTGCGCGCAAAATTCACATAGTCGCCGGTTTTACCCATCTCAACATAAATGGTGCGGGCATTTTCCAGTGCTGCATCCGCTTCTACCGAGTTGGGGAACTGTTTGATCACGGCAGTATACTGGTTCAGCGCTTCGTTGTTATTGTCCAGGTTATAATAGGCGATACCCAGTTTCAGGTAAGCTTTTGGCTTGAGGGATGAATTGGGATCCGAAACAACGTTCTTCAGATAAGGAAGGGCTTCACGGAATTGTTCACCTGCCAGGTAGGTAGTGGCGATCTCCATATTGGCATCGCTCACCAGCGAGGAAGTTGGATATTTCCTGCTGATGCCACTAAGGAGATTGATCTTCTCTTTTCCACTGCTCACCCCGGCGATCATGGCTTTCTGGAAAGTGGCATAATCACTCTGGGGCCAGGAGAGATCCAGCACTTTATTGTACATATCCTGCGCTTTCTTGTAATCGCGGCTCATGTAGTAGCAATCGGCAGTGCGCACATAGGCGTCCTGTTCCAGCGGGCTGGAATTCAGCCTGGGATTGCTCACCACCTGCTCAAAGAAGCCCTGTGCCTGTTTGTAATTCTCTTTTTTCAAGTAGGCATAACCGAGATTGTATTTCGCATTCACAGGGTTGGCCTCTCCTTCCACTGCGGAAGACTTCAGATAATTGAAATAGTATTGGATGGCATCATCCGTTTTATTGAGACGATAAGCGATCTCCCCTTTCCAGAACTGAACCAGCGGCAGTACACTGCTATTGTCTGGCATAGCTTCTGCGCGGGTGAGCAGTTCATTGGCGGTCACCAGCATTCCATCGTTGATGAGCTCAGTAGCCCGGCCATAGAGTATTTTAGGATAGAGCCTTCTGGCATTGGGGGAAGGGTTCTTCACCTGTTCCAGTAATGCGAGGGCATCTTTGTAATTATTGGTATTGGCCAGTACATTGATCAGCAATTCCCTGGCTTCTGCATTGTACTCCGACTGCGGATAGGCGGCCAGGAATTTCTGCAGTTCGGTGAGCGCCACATCCTGAAAGCCCAGCTCGAAGGAGAGCTTGGCATAATTGAAAGTGGAGATCTCTTTCTGTTTGGCATTGCTGCTATTGGTAGCGCAGATGAAAAAAGCGTTACGGGCATTGGCCTTCTGATCGGTTTTCAGGTAGGCATCACCGAGAAGGTACATGGCGTTCTGCGCCAGCGAGTCCTGGTTGCCGCTGATCTGTTTGAAACCATCGATCGCTTTATTGAGATTATTGGCCTGGTAGTAGCAGTAGCTGAGCTCATACACATCTTCCCTTCTCACTTTATCCGATTTGGTCACATAGGCTTCCAGGTGAGGGAGGGCTTTGGCGTATTCTTTTTTCTCGAAATAAGCATGTCCTACGATCTGGCGCATTTCCAGTTCGTAGTACAGATTGCCTCTTTTGAGCTTATTTTCTGCGTATTCGAGGGCTTTGTCTTTTTGGCCTGTTGCGTAATAGATATTTGCAATGTAATAAGGCACTACCTGTCCGTATTGCGGATGATCTTCCACAACGGCGAATGCATCGAGTGCTTTCCGGTATTCCTTATCATTGAAGGCGAGAAAGCCGTAATAATAATTCGCATCGAGGTAATTGGGATCGTCCTTCATTTGCCTGATGGCATCGAATAAGGGTTTAGCCTTATCGAATTGTTTGGCATTGAAGTAAGCATACCCCTGGTGGAATTTGAGATCGGCGATCTCACGGTTGCTGAGGTTCTCGATATTGGTGGCTTCGTACTGTCCGAGTGCTTTGGCGTAGTCGCCCTGGCGGAAATAGTATTCTGCCAGGTGGAAGCTCATCATCTGAACACGGGCTGTATTGTCTTCGAGGTCAATGAAGTCCCGGGCTTTTTCTACCGCGCCGCGCTCATTTTGTTTGAGTGCACATACGGTAGTGTAGTACTTTATTTCCTGGGACGTAATGGCCTGATCGGTTCTGTCCTGATCGCGCAACTGGAGCTGAAGGTCTTTCAGCAATGGATAGGCAAGGCTGTATTGTTCGCGCTGGAAAAATTCTTTTGCCTGCTTGAATGTCCCCTGGGGGTCATTGATAAATCTGGTTTGCTGGGCAATAGAACCTTGAATGGAAAGAGCCAGGACGCAAAAGGCTGTAAATTTTTTCATTCCAATATCCGTTTGAAATAGAGGTCAACAGTGATTCTGTCAACTATTGTAACGTGGTAAAGATTCTAAATATTTTACCTTCAACCAAACATCGTTCCAAACACCTGTGGATAAGTGGGAGGTTTAACTTTTCTTTTTCATTACGAATTGCAAATACAAAACCACTACTTTTGGAGTTGAAAATTTTTTATCCCATGAGCAAACTAATGTCAACCAACTACACAACGGGCTCTTTTAACCTCGCAACATTATTGCTTCGTCTCGCTTGTGGCGGCCTTATCATCCCCCACGGCTATCAGAAACTGGTTCATTTTTCAACTTACAAAACGCAGTTCATGAACCTGTTCGGCATTGGACAGGGAACCACATTGGGATTGGCGATATTTGCCGAGCTCATCTGCGGTTGTCTGCTGCTGATCGGCTTGCTCACCAGGTTTGCGGCCATCCCACTGGTGATCACCATGGGGATTGCCCTGTTCATGGCCCATCATGGAGATGTATTCGACACCGGTGAAAAAGCGGCACTCTTCCTCGCAGGGTTCCTGGCCATTCTCATTGTTGGACCCGGCAAGATCAGTGTAGACGGAATGGCCGGCAAATAAGTTTATTGCTATGTACATCACTACAACTCCTATTCGCGTACGGTATGCCGAAACAGATCAGATGGATGTGGTCTATCACGGCAACTATGCACAATATTTTGAAGTAGCCAGGGCCGAGTCTATCAGGGCCCTGGGCTTCACGTACAAAGACATGGAAGCGGCGGGTGTGATCATGCCCATCGTGGAATTGCAATGCAAATTCCTGCGCCCTGCCCATTACGATGACCTGCTCAGTGTGAAAACGACCCTGAAGGAATTACCTTCCAATCATCGTATCGAATTCCACCAGGAAGTGTTCAACGAAGCAGGCAAACTGCTTACCGTCGGGCATGTAGTATTGTATTTTCTGAATGCAACCACCCGTGAAAAAACCCTGATGCCGGAACCACTCCGTCAAAGGCTGGAGCCTTATTTCAACGGCCATGAACAAGTGCCGGGCTAATACTATGGAAGTTGAATTAATATTTACTTAATCGACACAGTCTTGCTTCCTTCCACGAAAACGATTTTCTTTGCATCATCCAATTCATGAAAGACCTGTCCAAATCCAGAAAAACCTATCCAAATCCCTGAAAGACCGTTAGAGAAAACCGGACCCCTGGAAAAACTCTTCCAAAAGTCCTTTGAAAAACATCCACCGGATGTTTTTCTTTTTTTATGCCTACTTCAGGATATCCAGCACACGATACATTTTCTTCACCGTTTCACCTGAACCACCATTGTAGTTATTGATGATGATAGCGAAGGTATATTTCGTTCCATCCTTCGCCGTATGATAACCTGCAAAAGCGCGGCTGCCGCCAATGGACCCGCTCTTCATCTTCATCCCATTGTATAACGGTAAGGAGTAATGGAAACTGCTGAACCAGGGACGGTCCTTCGCGAATTGCAAAACCCGTACCAGTGCATCCGTGGTCACCCTGTTCTGTGGTGAAAGGCCACTGCCATCCATGATATTGACCGCTCCTTTGTCGATGCCCTTCGATTGCCAGAAATCGATCAGCAAATTCGCCCCCTCCTCTGTACTGGCATTCCCATTTTTCTGCCAGGCCATCTTTTTCAGCAAGGCTTCGCCGAACAGGTTCACACTTTTCTGAAGGAACCAGTAATTGATGCTATCCAATGTAGGTGATGCGATGGAATCCAGCATGGCTGTAGGCTTGGGAGGAACCTGTCCAAAAAGCCATGCCCCGGAGCTGGTCTGAACTTTCCCGCTGAATTTGATACCGGCCTGCACCAGTCTGGACTTCAGCAACTCTCCGAATGCCAACCCGGGTTGTGGCATGGAGCCGGATATAGTAAAACTTTTCTCATTGGCAGGGATAGTGCCTTCCGTAAATGCTTTATTACTGAAGGGCGCTGCATAGATATAGCCATTATCGCCACTCCCCTGCTTTCCCACCCTGATATTATTGGTGAGCTGGAAATTAGGCATGGAAGGGGAAATACTTTTGACAGTGGTCAGACCGCCGCAGCAGTCGCCGGCAGCCAGCGTGAGATCATATTGATTCTCGTGCCAGTTCAGGCCCCAGCACCCGGCGCCATAATAGTTGCCCATATCTGTCCAGATCCATCCACCCGGCAGCGGGTCCTGTGTGTAAGACCGGTCATCGATCCAGATATTCCCTTTGATGGTATGGACCTTATTATTGCGAAGGATGGTCAGCACCTGATCCATTACGGCTTTTTCTTTAGTGGAAGCCCATCGCCAGCTTCCAAGCGTTGGATCCCCGCTACCTGTAATGATCAGGTCTCCATTCAACACTCCCTGTTGTATGGGTTGATCTATGGCAATGCGCGTATAGAACCTGCTGTCTTTTCCCAGTAATTCAAAAGCGGCCGCACTGGTGAACAGTTTCTGCGTACTGGCAGGTGCCAGCCCTGTCTGCTCCTGGTTACCGAAAATTTGTTCGCCCGTATTGGTATTCACTACACACAAGCCGATGATAGCATGTTTGAAAACAGGATCAGCTTCCATCTGAACAATGGCTTCTTCCAGTTTCTGGGCAACGGACTGGGCATCTGCCTGCGTAGTAGCTATCAACAGGCATGCCATATAGAGGATCTTCTTCATGTGATGTTCGATTACGCCATGAAAATACATATTTGTGACTACCTTTGAACCCAATTATCCAAATCTATGCAACAGGTATTTGCATCTATCATCACCATCGGAGATGAACTACTGATCGGACAAGTAACAGATACGAATAGTCCATGGATGGCACAGGAGCTCAACAAAACAGGGGTGTGGCTGAAAAGGAGAGTGGCAGTGGGAGATCTTCGTGAAGAGATCGTGCATGCACTGGATGAACAGAGCAAGGATTGCCAGATCATCATCATGACAGGTGGCCTCGGCCCTACCGCAGATGATATCACCAAAGAAGTACTGAATGATTATTTCGGGGGTAAGATGGTGACCGATCCACGCACCCTGGAACATATCAAATATCTTTTTCAGAAAGTATATAACAGGCCCATCATCCAGCGCAACCTGGAACAGGCCGATGTACCCGATGTCTGCACCGTTCTTTTCAACGAGAGAGGCTCAGCCCCCGGTATGTGGTTTGAAAAAGATGGAAGGGTTTTTGTTTCCCTTCCCGGCGTACCCCATGAAATGAAAGGGCTGATGTTGAAAGAGGTGCTTCCCCGCCTGCAGCAGCATTTTACCATGCCCTTCATCAGTCACCGTACCTTATTGACAGCCGGCGTAGGCGAATCTTTTCTGGCTGAGATGATCAAAGATTGGGAAGTACAGCTTCCATCGCATATAAAACTGGCGTATCTTCCACATTACAGCATGGTACGGCTCCGCATCACCGGTTCCGGGGTGGAGAAGGACAAGTTGGAAAAAGAACTGGATAACCAGTTTGCCCAACTCAAAAAGCTGGTGGCCGATCATATGGTGGTGGATGAGGACAAGCCTCTGCAACAAGTGGTAGGTGATTGGTTGAAAAAGAAAGGAAAGACCATGTCAACGGCTGAAAGCTGCACCGGGGGCTATATTGCACACCTGATCACCAGCATTGCCGGCAGCAGTGAATATTTCAAAGGAAGCGTGGTGAGTTATGCCAATGAAGTGAAGGAAAATATACTGAAGGTTTCCCATGACACCCTGGTGCAGGATGGGGCTGTCAGCGAATCTACGGTAAAGCAGATGGTGCAGGGTGCCCTGCTCAGCCTGAATACCGATTTTGCGGTGGCTACCAGCGGCATTATGGGACCGGGCGGCGGCTCCGAAGCCAAACCGGTTGGCACTGTCTGGATCGCGGCCGGTAATAAGGATGAGATCGTTACGCAATTGTTCCATTTCCGGTTCGACAGGGCCAGGAATATCGAAATGGCAGCCATCAATGCCCTGAACCTGCTGAGAAAGTTTATAGAGAGCCATTAGGGTGCGAACAGTTGTTAGCAAAATCATTACCTTTGGCGCGTCATCAGATCAAACCAAGAATCATCAAAACAATAAAACCTCCGATCAACTATGGCAGTTGTTGACTTAATAATGCCTAAACTGGGTGAAAGTATTATGGAAGCCACCATTCTGAAATGGCATAAACAACCCGGTGACCCCGTGAAAATGGATGAGACCGTTTTGGAGATCGCCACCGATAAGGTAGACAGCGAAGTGCCATCCACTGCTGAAGGTGTGATCGAAGAGATCCTGTTCAATGTGAATGATGTGGTGCCCATAGGTACTGCCATTGCCCGTATTCGCACTGGTGCAACAGAGCCGGCCAATACCGCAACAGCTCCTGCTGCTCCCGCTGCTTCTTCCACTCCGGCAGCCACTGCCGTGGAAACAGCGCCTGCGGTAGCCGTTCAAACAGAGGCTGCCACTGCAAGACCTGCCATGAACGGAACTGCCAACAAATTCTACTCCCCCCTCGTGCTCAATATCGCTGCCAGCGAAGGCGTAAGCATGAGTGAACTGGAAAATATCCCCGGTACCGGCAATGAAGGCCGCGTTACCAAGAAAGATATCCTGGCATTTGTAGAAGCCAAAAGATCCGGTAAGATCGTATCTGCCCCTGCAACTGTTACGGATAGCCGCCCGGTTGCATCACAACCCGCTGCACAGGCCAATGTGATCACTACTTCCGCTGAAAGCCATACACCTGCCTTCACCGGCAATGCGGAGATCATCGAAATGGACCGCATGCGCAAGCTCATTGCAGATCATATGGTCCGCAGTGTTCATACCAGCCCGCATGTGACCAGCTTCACGGAAGCCGATGTTACCAACCTGGTGCTCTGGAGAGATCGCGTGAAAAAAGAATTTGAAAAAAGAGAAGGTGAAAAGCTCACTTTCACGCCCCTCTTCATTGAAGCGATCGTTCGTTGCCTGAAGAAATTCCCATGGCTCAACAGCAGCCTGGATGGCAATAAGATCATCGTGAAGAAAGATATCAATATCGGAATGGCTGCGGCCCTTCCTTCCGGCAACCTGATCGTTCCTGTGATCAAGAATGCTGACCAGCTCAACCTGGTTGGTTTGAGTAAGCAAGTGAACGGTCTGGCCAATGCAGCCCGCTCCAACAAACTGAAACCCGACGACACGCAGGGTGGTACATTCACCCTCACCAATGTTGGCACATTCGGCAGTCTGATGGGCACTCCCATCATCAACCAGCCGCAGGTTGCCATCCTGGCCGTGGGCGCTATCAAAAAACGCCCGGTGGTGATCGAAACAGAACAGGGAGACAGTATCGCTATCAGGCATATGATGTACCTGAGTATGAGCTATGACCACCGTATCATCGATGGCGCACTCGGTGCAACGTTCCTCAATGCCGTGGCCAAAGAACTGGAACAGTTCGACCCGGCAAGATCCATCTAGAAATGTTTGTGTTACTTGCTATAAAGGCTGCCTCCGCACAGGGGCAGCTTTTTCTTTTGTTTGCCTGGTGCCTTATTTGCTGACCGCAGACATGGGAGTAGCTTCCCCAAAGCCCGCTAACAATTCCCTGGCTGCATTAGCCTTCTTCACAAAGAACTCCTCTTGGCTGAAATCCCTCATGGCTTTGTTCACTGTTACTTTGGGAGTGGGAATAATAAACTTCTTCCTCCGGCCGCCAAACAGGCCCTCATAATTTTTGCTAACAACATTTTGCTCTTATTTGATGATTGACAATTTACTTTTTCTTCTTGACCACCAGGATAGCCTGATAATTGACCCCTGATTGAAATGGTGCAGGTGGTTCTTTATCTTTTATCCCATACACTTTGAAATGCTTTTCAATGTCTGCGAGATGCGCATTGACGCCCATCTGGTACAGCCTGGTTCTGACAGGGGTTGCTCCCTGCGCCACCACAGCCATCTCTCCATTCCTTGCTAAAAAAGCCAGTGCTGTAGACGCTACGGTAGCCAATATCTTATCCCTGTCCCCATTATTGGAAACCGTTGAATCATCGATCCGGTCCGAGCTCTCATCCCAATCTCCAAAAGCAAGATTGTAGACCTTAAGCCCATTCCAAAAACCAACTTCAGTGTAATTGACAACCTTTTTAATGATCCCCTTAGGATCATGGCTCTCGAATACATAACTCGCAAGATCATCGTTTGCCTCAAAGGCATAACTCTTATCTGCATAGACCTCGAAGGCATACTTATCCAGATGCATTGGCAAAAGTTTGGGTGCAGAAACCTGGTAGAATCATAAGCGCAACCAATTACGCTTAGTAATAGCTCTTAACAGAAGTTTGTTGGGAAGAGCCAACCTTCGATGGGAATTAATGTCAAAACAGATTCAAATAATATCAACACAAATATACATATATATCAAAGGATTTTCACATCCCCTGAATATTTTTTTCAAATGTTTATTTTCGGATATCCTACAACGTTATATCTATCAATAACTCACTCGCTCAAACAATATCTTCCTGCCTCCTTTCTTGTAATGGATGATGAATAATTGATCATACACCGTCTCCGGCAGATCACCTTCAACCTTTACACTTCCTGCAAGCCCATTCACAATATCATCGATAGTATTGCTATGCCCCACTATCAGTGTGTTCTTTTTCAGATGCTTCAATTCTTGAATGAATGCACTGTCCGGCTTCGGCCCATAAGTTTGAATGGGAATGCCCGTAAGCGTACTGAGGGGTTGAGCAGTAGATCTCGTACGGATGGTATTGGTGGAATAAATATGCCGAATGTTTTTGTCGTGCAGCAGATCTTTCAATGCAATGGCCCTTTGCAGCCCCAGTTCACTCAGCGGCGGATCATTGGGAGTATTCATTACCGGCCCATCTCCAGGCACCGCTTTTTCCGCATGCCTGACCACGTAATAGGTATGAGAGCAGCCGGCCAGGGTGATGATCAGGAAAAAAGATAGTATCGATCTCATAAAGTTGCATTGGTTAAGTACTCCAAATTAATACTCTCCTGCACAACCGCATATTAAATTTCGAATGGCATCCTTCCCCACCCGGCACTTGACAAATTGCTGATTTTTCCGTACATTCAGGTAAGCACATTCTAAAAGGCCCGATCATGAAAACACTCTCAGAAACCTGGTTCGCCGAAGGCTTTATGGACTTTGAGCTGAAGAAATATACACTCCTCGCCTACCTGCAGGAAGTGAATAAATATTTCAATCAGAACATGCTCTACCCCCAGCTCTCCGATGTGATCTTCCATTACAATAACCTGGTAGCCCTTCGCAACAACAAGAAATACCTGCAGGAGCAATTCCCCAAACGGCTTACAGGTCTTCAAATGCAGCAACTGCAATTATTGTATGAGCAGATCATCGAAGATGATGAGATGATGCAGGAGCTGGAAGATATCATCAATTTTTCCGCGGATGAGATACAAACCACCATCAGCAGCGGAACGGCCATCTATGAATTTGTAGAAGAGAAACTAACGATCTTTCCTGTAGGGCTGGTACCGCTCGACAGCAATGAAGGTTATTTCTTCCTGAGCGAAGGCAGCTACCGCAATACCCGGGTATATCAGTATAAGCTCAGCATTTTTGAAAAGCATGATGAGAAATTCCGCTCTATCAAAACCGAGTACCTCGATCAATGGAACCGCAGCATCGCCAACTCGTATGAGAATATCAAATCCGAGCTCCTAAGACATCGCAAAGAGCTTCCTAACCCTGCCGTATATTCGATAGAGACCGATCTCAGTTTCCCGGTAGATGAAACACTGCTGCCCGTTGCCAAACGGAGCCTGGTGAGATACCTGTCTACAGCAGCTTAGACATCCATATAAAAAAAGCGAGTGTTCCAATCCGGAACACTCGCTTTTTTTATATGGATGCAGATTAGAACCCAGCTTTGGTACTTCCTGTATTTTCAATTTCGGTTCCCCAATCGATCCCTTTTTCGGTGGCAGGAACGCCTTCGGCAATCCATTTAGCTGCTGGAGCGCCTTTGAGGAAATGATCGAAGAATTGGGCCAGGCGGATACTCAGGTCCTTTCGGTTCCTTCTTTCCACCAGGTTATGATCCTCCCCGTTGTATTGAAGCATCCATACCTGCTTACCCAGCCTGCGCAGGGCCGTAAAGTATTCAATGCCCTGGTACCAGGGAACGGCCCCATCTGCATCGTTATGCATGATCAGCAACGGTGTGTTCACTTTATTGGCTGCAAAAAGCGGAGAGTTCTTGATATAGAGATCAGGTTTCTGCCATAATGTAGCTCCGATACGGCTTTGAGAGCGCTCATACTGGAACTGCCTGTTGAGGCCGCTACCCCAGCGGATGCCGCCATAGGCACTGGTCATATTGGCCACAGGCGCCCCGGCGCCGGCTGCAGCAAACATATTGGTGCGGGTTACCAGGTAGGCCACCTGGTAGCCACCCCAACTCTGGCCCTGTATGGCCATTTTGGTGGAATCCACAAACGGCAGCCTGGCCAGCATCTTTGCAGCAGACACTACCGAATTGTAGGCACTCTCACCTGGTTGTCCATTCTTGTACCAGATATTCGGATCAAATACCAGGTAACCATTGCTCACAAAGTAGGGAATATTCACCGTGGAGGCGCTGGGGGCCGGTGCACGGTAATTGTAAAGATTGTCTGCATCGCGCTCGTAGAAATAGAAGATCACCGGGTATTTTTTCTTCGGATCGAAGTTCTCAGGTTTGAAGAGCAATCCTTCAGATTCTTTCCCATCGAACATCTTCCATTTCATCAGCTCAACAGTAAGCCAGTTGTACTCTTTTTGCTGCGGATTGATATCACTGAGCCTGGTGAAGGTCTTCAGATCAGAAGATACGTTCAGATTCATGGGCTCTTTGATGTCCATCATACCGAGCATATACATTTCGGCCTCCTTCGCTTTTCCGCCGAACACCAGGCCATAAGGTCCCATATACAATTGAACGGGATCTCCGAAAACATCCAGTTTTTTGGTGAAGTACCCACCGTATTTATTGTTCCGGTTGAAGGCTTCGAAGAGAAGCTGTCCATCTTTCTTCACAAATCTTTCTTCTCTATCGGTGTCCAATATGCGCAGTTCGATCCTGCTCTTCTTACCATATCCGTTGGTAACGTTTACAGGTGCTGTATTGCCGGTAGGATCGATCTGCCATACATCATAGCGATCATAGATCAGTACGGCCTCATCATTCTCCAACCATTTGGCAATTCCGAATCCATTGGGATCATCGGGATGGTCATCCTCATCGTCCCAGAAATGGGAACCGATCTTAGAGGTAAGGTCGCGGGTTTTGCCCGTTGCCACCTCGTATGCATAATAGTTCTTCTTTTCGGGATCGTACCAGGCAATGAATTTCCCGGCAGCAGAAGCGCTGAAGCCGCCACGTTTTTTGTTGATGATGGTTTTGCGAGACCCATCAGCAGTAGAGATCAGGAAGGCATTGTAATAAGAAAATCCCTGCCATTGCGAGGCAACGCGGCTGCCTTTGGAGCTGAAGGCGAGTACATAATCTGCATTGCCCTCGTTCACGGAGGAAACATTCTCTGCATCCTCAGCGCCCAGTTGCACTACATTTCCTGCATCAGGGCCATTCAATACAGCGAGGTAACTTTTGCGGAGTTCGGCTCCCAGGCTAACCAATTGCTGTGGCTGGAGATAATCATCCTTATAGTTCCAGATATCAAGGCGGGCTGTTTCAAAGTCCACCAGGCTAGTGTCCTTCGGCTTACGGACCGGCATCAGGCCGAAGAAGAGCTTTTGCCCGTCTTTGCTGAAGTACGGCGTTTGCGCATCGCTGATAGTAAGGCCTTTGGCAACACCAGGGGTATTTCTGTCGGCACGCAGTTTGGCACTATCGTAGCCGGGCTTGTAATACCAAAGCTTATGGAATTTCACCAGGGCCTTTGCTACGCTATCGCGCTCAGCCGTGAAGGCCAACTGGGTCCCTTCTTTATCGAAAGAGAAGTTACGGGCATCATTGAATTTACGCATGACCGTGTC
>JAGIAP010000007.1:19701-37753 GCA_017744805.1 Chitinophagaceae bacterium
ACCGTGTCCGTTTTGCCAGATGGCAGGCTGGTCCAGAGCAATTTGGCCTGGGTAAGTGAATCATTGTTCTTTCTGGTGGTTTCCACCAGCAGCACATTTCCTTTTTCGCTGAAGCTATAGTCGGATACCAGGGTGTATTTGGTTTCTTCCCCTGTATACAGGTTTTTCAGCACCAGCTCTGTTCCTTCTTCAATAGGGTCTTCAGGTTTGGAAGCAGGCTTTCCTTCTTTTTTGGCAGGCTGCAAACTGGCAAGGCCTTTCGATCTGGCTTCTTCGGCCTTTCTGCGAAGGCTGTCGGAAACACGAGCGAGGCTATCGGCCATTTTCTCGAGGTTGCTGAGCTGCGTAAGGGAATCTGGTTTGGCAGGCATTTTGGGAGGAGCAGCCAATGCCTTCTCCATCAGGTAAGCTACCCATTGGCCGGTCCCTTTTTCAGGAGTTTTGAACGACTTGATCCGGGGAACGCGTATCAGGCTATCCTTTCCGAATTCAAAGATCACGAGTGTGTCTTTGGGCATTTCGTCCGGGCGTTTTTTCTTTATCCTTGCTTCGCGAACATCTTTGAAGAAAGGTTTTAAGCGGAAGATGACAAAACGATTGTCCGGTGTGATCACCGCATTGGCACCACGGGGGAATTCTTTTTTGAAGCTCTTATCCGTAGCCTGTATCACCAGGGTACCATCGCCCTCCTGGGGAGTGACAGTGTAGGCCACGTATTTTCCATTGTTACTGATAGACCGTTCTGATACGGTTTGCCAACCATCGTAAACGGAATGGTCCAGCGGTTTCTTCTGGGCCTGCGCCAGGGAAGCAAAAAGCAAGGCAGTTAATACCAGGGGTGTTGTCTTCATACCGGAAATTGTTTAGTAGTAGACGTTAAATTACCAGAAATTACTGCATTGTTGCATAAAATAAGGAAGGGCGGAAAAAATCCGCCCTTCATATATTGAATATTTGTAAAATGATTATTGGAGGAAGTATCCAATGGAAATTTTCCAGGCTGAACTGTACATCTTGATATCATATGGGTTATAGTTCGGATTTGCCTCATAGATATTCAGCAGGCCAGTACTGGTACTGACCCCGAAGCTGAGCCCGTTTTTCAGATCAAATCCAAAGCTGGTGCCGAGGCCCAGGTCAAACCTCTTGAGACCACCCTTCTGGAATACGTCTACTTTGGCAGTAGGAATGCTCATTTTACCACCGATCCCATAGCTGACCACAGGCCCGCCTCCCAGGAAAATAGCTGCTCCTGAGCGGGGAAAGGTTTTATGAAACAGGAAATTGATAGGCATTTCCAGGTAATAAGGCCTGAATTTCACTTTGATCCTTTGTCCGTTTTCATCATAATCTTCAATAGTGCTTCCTTTTGAAACGATCAGCAATTCAGGTCTGATATGGAAATTCTTTCCTGCAGGAAGGTCAAGTACGCCGCCGAAATGGAAGCCTGCTGCCATATTCCCGGATTCGGTTTCAATATTGTTATTGACGGTGCCGGTCATACGGATATTGCTTAAGGTGAGCCCGCCTTTCACGCCGAAACGGGCCTGGCTCCAGGCAGCAGAGAAAGCAAGCAAGAGGGCAAAGAGGGTAAGAGTTTTTTTCATCGGTCAAATATGAGGGTTTGAGTTTACAGCTTGGAATCGGAAAGATCCATATTATTTCCTTCTGTTCAAAAGGTAGCCCATGGAAAAGCCATATGAGAATTGATAGATCTTATTGACATTGTCCACCAGTTTCGATTTGCTGGCATCATTGAATCCATGGCGTGCACTCAACTCTCCCATAAGCCCAAAGGGCAACTCAATCCCCACCGCCAGTACTGCGCCTACCTGGAATTGCTGATACCAATCATCTTCCCTTGCGGTATTGGATTCGATCTGCATATTCAGTCCATCACCTGATTTGAAGAAATAATCCTTTCTCGCTTTTCCTGAAATGCCCAATCCAAAGTAAGGCCCTCCTCCTGCATACCAGGCAATGTTCTTTTTCTGCTGGTAATATACAAACTGAACCGGCAGTTCCAGGTAATCCGCTTTGAGCCTTTCAATGTACTTCATTTGTGAAGTGGGTGAATTCTCTTCTTTTTTCAGCTCGGCTATTTTCCTTGAAAAGATGAGATCTGGCCTGATATGAAGATTTTTCGCGACCGGTATATCTGCCGTCAAGCCCGCATGCCAGGTTAATTTCTGGTCAAACTGATCCGTGGGCCAGCCAAATGGCGGGATACCGGAAGGAGGAGTTTTATCGTTGTCGCCACTGTAGGGTTGATTGAGGTTCAGCCCACCTTTCACGCCAAAACGGACCTGGGCATGCAGCAGGCCTACAGATGCAACCAGGAAACAGGAAAGAAGTATTTTTCTAAGCATAGGTAAAAGTTGATAAACCCCGATAAATTACTCAGGGTTTATCAACCATACAATAGCTGTTATCGATTTTTACTCTGCTTTAACCTTTTGGGCGGCCAATCTCCTTCCGGACCGGTACACGAGGAAGGTCTGCAACAATACGGAACAAACGATCAAACCAAGACCCGCATAGAAAGCACTGGTAAGCATTTTATCTTCCCTGAACAGGAGGAATGCCAGTGTGATGCCGTAGAGCGGCTCCAGGTTGTACGTAAGGTTCACGGTAAATGCAGAGATCTTCTTCAGCGCATTCATGGACAGTTGAAAGGCCCATACCGTGCAGATCCAGGCGAGGATGAGCAACCAGATGATATCAGACCAGCCAGGCACCAGGTTCTTGGTAGGAAAGAATTTCAGGTAAACGGGCAGTACCAGCGTAAGAAAAATGAATCCGCCGGTGAGCTCATACACTGTAATGGTTTCCGTGGAATGGCTGCGTAGCAATCCCCGGTTGAGGATCGGGAATACACTTCCCAGCATGGCAGAACTGATACCTATAATGATACCCACTTTGTAGGTGGGATCGAAATGGAAGATCAGGGAGATGCCCAATACCGCTATCAATCCCAGCAGCAGTTCCATATAATTCAACCGGCTCCGGGTAATGATGGGCTCAAAAATGGCGGTGAAAAAGCCGATGGAAGAAAAACAGACCAATGCTACCGATACATTGGAGTTTTTGATACTGGCATAGAAAGTGATCCAGTGAAGCGTAGCAACGATACCTACTCCTGTGATCTTCATCATCTCCATTGCAGAGATGCGTTGCAGTTTTTTCTGGAACGCGAACAATGCCCACATGGTGATGATAGTAAAGAGCAAACGATACCAAACCAGTAATGCTTCATTGAGTGTGATCAGTCTTCCTAATATGGCGGTGAAGCCGGCGATGAACACGGCTGTGTGTAGTTGAATGAATGCTTTTCGCATGGAAATTATTATTCAAAGATGATATGCCTTGCGGCAATTAAAGATTTACCACTTCGTCTTTCTTGAATGAGGAGCGGAAAGCAGGAGGGGGAAGATTGTTCTTCACCTTATTGCGGTAATCTTTGAATAAGCTGTACCAACGAAGTTTGAGCACACCCAGGATACCTTCCTTTACGATTCCTTTATGCATTTTCGAGGCCCCGAATTTCCGGTCCTGAAAAATGATCGGCACTTCGCGGATGGTAAATCCAAGTTTCCAGGTGGCGAATTTCATTTCTATCTGGAAGGCATATCCGAGAAAATGTATCTGATCGAGATTGATGGCTTCCAGTACTTCTGCCCGGTAACAAACGAACCCGGCAGTTGTGTCTTTCACCGGGATCCAGGTAATGAGGCGGGTATACAGGGAACCGCCTTTCGACAGTGCAATGCGGTCCCAGGGCCAGTTGACAGTGCCCCCACCCTTCACGTAGCGACTACCGATTGCCATATCGGCGCCACCTTGTTTACAGGCTTCATAGAGGCGTTCCAGGTCCTGTGGATTATGGGAGAAATCGGCATCCATTTCAAAAATGAAACGGTATCCTCTTTGCAGTGACCATTTGAAACCATGGATATAGGCGGTGCCCAATCCTAGTTTACCCGTCCTTTGCTCGAGGAATAATTGTGCCGGATATTTTTGTTGATAGTCCTTTACGATGGAGGCGGTCCCATCAGGTGAGCCGTCATCGATAACGAGGATATGATAGCCCTGTTGCAGAGAGATGATTGCTTCAATGATATTGGCAATATTCTCGCGCTCATTGTAAGTAGGTATGATAACTATCTTTTCCAATCAGGGCTTCTTTGAATAAGCGAATTTACGATTTTCCAACCTGTTATGCCAGCACAAATTCTTCACACAGGGGTTTTATCCCTTCTTTAACAGGGTCCTGTTGAATATCTCAGTGAGTTTCTGCTTAGTATGAAGTGGGAAATCCCCTTTCATCATCCAATCATAATATTGGGGCTCGGATTTCAACACCTGCACCACTGATTTTCCCTTGTGTTTACCGAAATTGAATACCTCCACACCATTTTCCATGATCATCCGGCGGGCGAAGTCAACAACGGGCTCCTCACCGATCACTTTCAAGATAGTTTCAACGGTATTTCCCAGTTGAGGGTATTTTTCTACCTGGGCCAGCAGCACATCCCAGGTGGCACTGGCATCGGCTTCTGCACTATGGGCATCTTCCAGGTTCTTGTTGCAGTAAAATTTATAGGCGGCGCTGAGTGTGCGTTGCTCCATCAAATGGTACACTTTCTGAACGTCTACCAGTTTCCTTCCCTTGAATTCGAAGTCCAGGCCTACGCGCAGGAATTCTTCTGCCAGCATGGGAATATCGAAACGGTTGGAATTGTATCCTGCCAGATCGCATTGCTCCAGGAACTGTTTGATCTCATTGGCCACCTGTTTGAAGGTAGGCGCATCCTTCACCATCTCATTGGTGATGCCATGCACATCCACAGACACTGCAGATATCGGCATTTCCGGATTGAGGAGTTTGCGTTTAACCTGCCTTGTTCCGTCAGGCGAGATCTTGATAATGGCGATTTCTACGATACGGTCAACCCCGAGGTTTACACCGGTAGTTTCCAGGTCAAGGATTGCTAATGGCTTAGATAACTGTAACATCAACGTTGATATTGGTTATTTTGATTCAACAATGTTCTTTGCAAATGTAAGCATATCTGCTCCATCATAATTGCCGGAGCTCATCAAAAGCAGATTACTGTTCTGGTACTGTTGCCCCTGCAACCATTCCATCAACACATCTTTATTGTTCATCACTACCAGGCCATCCTTTCCAAAGCCTTCTTTGATCTTTGCTTCGTTCAAAGGGGGCAATCTCTTCAGTTCCAGCGCATGGTTGGAATAATACACCACTGCTTTATCGGCCTTATCCATAGCGCCATGGTACTGGTGCATGAATTGCTCGTTCAGGCTGCTGAAGGTATGCAGTTCCAGTACCGCAAACAAGGTTCTGTCAGGATATTGTTGTTTAACTGCATCAATAGTGGCTTTCACTTTGGAAGGCGCATGTGCAAAATCGCGGTAAACGGCTGTTTGCGCATTCTTCGCCATCAGTTCCAGTCTTTTTGACGCGCCTGTAAAACTTGCAATGGCTGAAGTGAAAGTAGCTGCATCCACACCCAGTTCTTCACAGGCATACCAGGCAGCATGCAGGTTCAGCAGATTATGATCTCCAAAAACCTGCAATCCAGTGGAAACCCCATCGATGGTAACGGTGGTAGCGCCATCATGGATATTATGTGGAGGGATATCATACTCCTGATAACGGATATCCTTACGCGCATGTTTCTGTACCAGCTCTTTCAGAACGGGATCGGACCCGTTGTATATGAGCAGTCCGCCGCTATCGATCTTATCGATAAAAATGGTGAATTGTTCAAGATAGATCTCAAATGTGGGGAACACATTGATATGGTCCCAGGCAATACCGGTGATGATGGCGATCTGGGGAAAGAGGAAATGGAATTTGGGCCTTTTTTCGATCACGCTGGCAGGGTATTCGTCGCCCTCTGCCACCAGGATCGGCGCATCCGTGATACGAACGCTCTGCTCAAAGCCTTCCAGCCTGGCACCCACGAGGTAATCGAAGTCCTTTCCGGCTTTTTTCAGCACGTGCATGATCATGGCGGTGGTGGTGGTTTTGCCATGGCTTCCACCTACAACCACGCGGGTTTTATCGATACTTTCCTGGTAAATATATTCGGGGAAGGAATAGATATTCAGGCCTAGCTCTTTTGCGCGGATCAGCTCAGGGTTGTCTGCTTTTGCATGCATGCCGAGGATCACGGCATCGAGGTCTGAATGGATCTTTTCGGGGAACCATCCCATGGCGGCGGGCAGGATACCTGCCTGACGCAGGTTGCCTAGTGCGGGCTCGAAAATCTCATCATCACTACCGGTAACACGGTATCCTTTCTTATGGAGTGCCAATGCAAGCTGGTGCATTACGCTTCCGCCAATGGCTATAAAATGTACGTTCATACTGGAAATAAGCACCGAAAATAGTCATTTTCAATTGTAAAACGATGTGGATTTGCCCGGATCGGTTTTTTTGTGGCGGCGGGTATTGCACAACCGGAAAATATGTTGTTAATTTGGTGCATCAAACCGTCCAATCCTCTAAAAATCTCCCTTTCACTCTCTACCGCAATCCGTTACCTCTGAATTACCTGCAGATCGAAAAACCATTATCGTTCTCAGGCAATTTTGTAATCATCTAAATACCCACAAAAATGAAAAGGACATTGGTAATCCTGGCCGTTGTATTATTGGCCGGAGTAATGATCACCTCTTGCACAGCTTCCAAAGGTGGATGTGCCTCTTCCAGGAATCTGGTAGGTTACGGTAACGGCATGCGCTAATCGAATAATCTGTCCAAGAACAAATAATTCAGTCTTTCCGGTTACGGGGAGACTTTTTGTTTTGATACCCCTCAAAAAAACAAAAGAGGCCGTTCCAGCTTTTGAAACGGCCTCTTTACTCAAAAAATGGTGAGTCAAGGGAAAAAGCCCTCCTGTGAACAGGACGGCCTCTAACGATTGCTTGCCATATGAATAAAAAACATTATTCTTAGTGAGCAGCTTTAGGAGAATCAACAGCTTTAGGAGCTGAAGAGTCGGCCTTAACTGTAGAATCAGCTTTAGTAGTTGCTGTAGAATCTGGTGCAGCTTGTACAGGAGCAGCAGTAGAGTCAGCTTTAGGAGCTTCAGAAGTTGCAGAGTCATTACAAGCAGCGAAAGCAGCAGCTACAGCGAATACAAACAGGAGCTTTTTCATTGTTTCTTTTTGTTTTGTTATCGAATGATTTAAGGATTAATACCCGGATCAGGAAAAGGTAACCTCCCCTTTCAAAAAATTTCGTAATTTTTTTTACTGGCCCGGAATTCGCGAACTTGCGAAGCAGAAATCCCCATTAAAATCGGGGACGACCGGGTTACTTCTCCTTAATTTGGGTATTAATAAAAGGTTACGCGTGAAAACAGACCCCAGGGAAATAGCATTATTGGAAGGACTGGCAAAGAACGACAGGCAAGCCATTGAAACCATTTATAAACAACATTATAATATGGTTCAATCGCTGATAATCAATAACAGCGGTTCTGTTGACGACGCAAGGGATATTTTCCAGGAAGCCATGATCGTACTCTACGAAAAGGCAAGATCCGGCAGCTTCGAGCTCAACTGCCTCCTGAAAACCTACCTGTACTCCGTGTGCAGGCGCCTCTGGCTCAAAAGGTTACAGCAGCAGCAGAAAATGGTGCCCGACATAAACGGCCTGGAAGACCTGATCCCGGTAGAAGAAGAGATCGACCAGCATGGTCAGCGCAGTTCGGCTTACCAGATGATGGAAAAAGCCATGATGAACCTGGGCGAGCCCTGCAGAAGCCTGATCGATGCCTTTTACCTGCAGAAGAAAAGCATGACCGATATTGCCAGCTTTTTCGGCTATACCAATGCCGATAATGCCAAGAATCAGAAATACAAATGTTTAATGCGCCTGAAGAAACTTTTCTTCAGTGCATACAAAAACAATAATAACCTGTGATGGAAGATGTACAATTGATGGATGCCATCGAGCGCTACCTCCGGAACGAAATGTCCCCGGAAGAAAGAGCGCACTTTGAGCAACTGCGCCAATCAAATCCTGATATTGACCAACTGGTGGTGGAACATACCATGTTCCTTCAACAGATGGACCAGTTCAGCGAGTGGAAGAATTTCAGATCCACTCTCCAGGATGTTCACCATCAACTGACCGATGAAGGTGAGATCAAAGAAGGCGCTCCAAAAGCCACTGTGGTGTCCCTCCTCCGTAAATACAAGAAAGTGATGGCCGTGGCCGCGTCCATTGCCGGTATCACCACCGTTCTCATCGCCGGTGGCGTAAGCTGGTATACCCGCCAGGCCAGCAATGCAGAACTCCAACAACTTCGCCGTGAATTCAAGATCGAAGTGGCCAATAAAAAGAATGAAGTGCTGGACGAAGTGAATGCAAAAATGTCCAAAGCGCCCCAAAATGCCGAACTGATCTCAGGCGGTACCGGCTTCCTCATCGATGGCAAAGGCTTCCTGGTCACCAATGCACACGTGATCAAAGGCGGAAGCACTTTTGTTGTTCAAAGCAATAAAGGACAAGAGTTCCGCGCACAAACCGCTTACGTGAACTACAACTCCGATATTGCCATCCTCAAGATCAATGATAACGACTGGAAACCACATACCATCCTTCCCTACTCTTTCCGCAAAGGCAATTCTGAACTGGGCGAACCGCTCTTCACGCTGGGCTTCCCCCGCGAAGAGATCGTGTACAACGAAGGATATATGAGCGCCAAAACAGGTTATAACGGCGATACCCTCACCTGCCAGATCGGTGTACCTGCCAATCCGGGTAACTCAGGTGGCCCTGTTTTCAACAAGAACGGAGAAGTGATCGGTATCATCAATACAAGGCTCAGACAGGCTGAAGGCGTAGTATTTGCCCTCACCGCTAAAAATATTATCCGCACACTGGAGACAATTAAAAGGGAAGACAGTACGTTTAAAAGTCTGAAGTTGCCCGCCAATACTCAGATCAAGGGTATGGATCGCGTGCAACAGATCAAGAAGATCGAGGACTGTGTGTTCATGGTTAAAAGCTATTGATCAAACTTCTTGTTTGATTTTTTGTAAAGTTTCAATTTTAGCTCTGATAGTAAAAAAGCCCCGAAGCATTTCTGCACGGGGCTTATTTCATGTATGGTAATTCCAATTATTTCCAAAGTGCGGGAGGATATTCACCTGCCGCCACCAGCTCTTCCAGCGCGGCTTTTACTTCAGGCGCATCTTCTTTGTACGTAACACCGAACCATTTAGACGAAGTAGGGATCACTTTGATAACCCCGACCTTGTCCTTGATGAACTGATCAGCCACCAATGGAATGAAGAACTCGGCCTTGGGATTGGTCCTGTTGGCAGCTTCAAACTCTTTGAACAGATTTTCAGTATAGGTGAAAACTGCAGGATCGAAGCACCAGAAGTTCATGCTCACTTTGGAATCCCTCGCCAGTTCCTTTGGCTCCTGGGTATCATCTGTGAGTATCTTTCCGTCTTTTTCCTGGATATTCAGTCTTTCAGCAATGGAGCTCAGGTTACCATTGGCATCCACCTGGCAAACACCACGGTTGACAGTACCGTTGTCTGAAAGGGTTTTCAGCAGTTCGTAACCGATGATGGAGTACACATCGGGTTTCACCTCCGAAGTGAGGAATTTGTATGATTTCTCGAAAGCATCGCGGCCATAGAAATCATCTGCATTGATCACGGCAAAAGGCTCTTTGATAGCATCCTTGCCGCAGAGGATCGCCTGCGCAGTGCCCCAGGGCTTTGTTCTGCCTTCGGCTACTTCCTGGTATACATAATCGATCTCTATCTTACCCTTGAGCCTGGGCTCGAATATAGCGGCAAAATCCTGCTTGAATTCTTTTCTGATGATGAATACCACCTTTTTGTACCCGGCACGGATAGCATCGTAAATCGAATAATCCATGATGGTCTCGCCTCCGGGCCCAAATGATTGTATCTGTTTCATACTGCCATAACGCGAAGCCATTCCGGCTGCCAGTATTAAAAGAGTTGGTTGCATGTTTGTCTGTTTGTTTTAAAATTCGCTCACGAAAATATAAAAATATGCGATATTAGAAATTTGTTCCCTCAATCAACATATCATCAATCGATTGATCTTTCCAAAGCGATCATACAACCACTGCCACTGGCAGGAAGGATGAATGCATTTATTCTCCGTCTCGATCTGATCCATCCCGTGATTGCCGGCAACAAATGGTTTAAACTGAAGTATCACCTGAAAGCCGCGCTGGAAGCCAATTCCAGGGGCTTACTAACATTTGGTGGAGCCTGGAGCAATCATCTTGTGGCCACTGCTGCTGCAGCCGCTTCGGCAGGATTGCCCGTTATTGGAGTGGTGCGCGGAGAAAGGCCTGCCACGCTGAGCCCTACCCTTCAGGACGCCGAAAATGCGGGAATGGAACTATTCTTTGTAAGCAGGGCTGAATACGCCGGAGAAGATCAACTACATCAGGCCATGCTGGAAAGATTTCCCGGCTTCCATCTCATTCCGCAGGGTGGCCAGAGTAGCCTGGGCGTTCGTGGGGCGGCAGAGATATTGCAACTGGTGCCGGATCTTGCCAATTACTCCTATATCGCCTGTGCTGCCGGTACGGGCACCATGATGGCCGGGCTGGTTGAGGCAAGTATTCCCCATCAGCAGGTGCTTGGCTTCAGCAGCCTCAAGCTCGGTGATACTGTCAATAACAGTCTCACCACCTTTCTGGATCAGCAAACGTCTGTAAAGAACTATCAATTCATCTGGCAATACCATTTCGGTGGTTATGGCCGCAAAACCACGTCCCTTACGGATTTTATGCGGGAGCTCTACCAGCGAACGGGCATCCCCACAGACATCGTATATACAGGAAAAATGATATACGGATTGAATAAAATGGCCGAAGAAGATCTTTTTTCACCCCAAACCCGGCTGCTGGTGATCCATAGTGGTGGTTTACAGGGGAACAGATCCCTTCCCGAAGGCTTGCTGGGATATTAATGGCAGGGATTTTGACAATGAATCGATCGTTATATTTGCAACTTCATAATACAGTAATTAAATCATACGTTATAGCAATCATGAGCAAGCTGTGGGTCGCGTTTTTGATGTTGGTATCATGTTCTTCCCTTGCGCAGGATACATTGCCCCGGTTCACCGTTACCACCAGGGGTTACAATAAGGTTATCATCAGTTGGACCAACAATTACGCCACCGTAACACAGATCAATATCCAGCGCTCATTCGACAGCTCCAAAGGATTCCGTACCATCCTGAATGTACCCGATCCCACTGTTCCGCAGAATGGATTTGTGGATACGAAAGCGCCGGCCGCCGGTATGTTCTACAGGCTCTTCATTGTACTGGAAGATGGTAATTATATTTTCAGTGCTGCCAAAAGACCTTACTGGGACACGCTTGGCGCCCTTCGGCCGGATTCGAGGGAATACTCATTGACGGGCGAGAACAATAACCGTCGCATCGTGGCTGCTGACAATATGAGCCAGAAAGAAGTGGAACAATTGAAAGCCGAGCTGCGGGAAGTGAACAAAGACCCGAAGAAAGAAACTACCAAACCCGGTACCACCGTGCCTTCCACCACTCCTGCCCCCAAGGCGCCCGAACGGTATTTTATCGTAAAGAAAAGAGATACCATCCTCTTCAATATCCCTGAAAAAAGTTTCAGGAAGTTCCGCGATTCCATCGTGTACAGGACCAAGGATACGATGGCCTTCAAGAACCTGGATACGATCGTGCTTCGTCCCTTCATCCCCCGCGAGATCTACAAGCCCAGCAGGTATGTGTATACGGACAGGGATGGCAATGTGATCATCGATCTTTACGACGCTCTCAGAAAGGATTATGAGGTGAAATTCTTTGAAGAGGACCAAACGCCCATTTTCGAGATCAAAAAGGTCAAAGACCCGATGCTGATCATCGACAAAGTGACCTTCCTACACTCAGGCTGGTTCAGGTTTGAATTGTATGAAGAAGGCAAACTGAAAGAAACTCACAAGGTGTTTATCCCGAAAGATTTTTAGGAGCGATCTACTGTAAGATCACATTGAACACTTTCTCGAAATTCTTCTTCACTTTCTCTTTTACCTCTTCCATCGGTAATGCATAACCGAGTTCCTTCTCCAGGGAGGTGACGGCTTTATTCTCTATGCCACAGGGAACGATATAGCTGAAATAATCGAGGTCGGTATTCACATTGAAAGCAAAGCCATGCATGGTGACCCAGCGGCTGCAACGGATGCCCATTGCGCAGATCTTGCGGGCGCGGGAAAGATCCTGCGGATCCAGCCAGACGCCGGTTTCACCAGGAGATCGATCACCTTTCAGCCCGTATTCGGCCATCGTGAGAATGATCACTTCTTCCAGGTTGCGGAGGTATTTGCCGATATCGGTGTAGAATTGTTCCAGGTCAAGGATCGGATAGCCCACAATTTGCTGCGGGCCATGGAAAGTGATATCCCCTCCCCGGTTGATCTTGAAGAATTCGATCCCTTTTTGCTGCCGGTCTTCCTCACTGATCAATACATGTTCCATTTTTCCACTCTTGCCAAGGGTGTAAACAGCGGGATGTTCCACCATCAGGAAATGATGGGGAATGGGAGCAGTGTCTTCTTCCATGTCTGTGGGAACTGCATACACTTTCGACTTCTTTTCCACTTTCTGTTTCAACAATAGCTCCTGGTAATCCCAGGCAGCCTGGTAACGCATATTTCCGAGGTCTTCAAAAATGACGGGGACCGGCTGAGTATTCATGCTGCAAAGATACCGCTTTAGATCCATTGGCAGCATCAGGCGGCAACCGCCCTCATCCATTTGGAAATCCCCGTTTTTACCACTATTTTGACCCTATTCAAAACCTCATCAATGAAGCTCTTCCTGACCTGTCTCCTAACAACGATCATCACCACCGGTCTGCAGGCACAAACCTATTCCGGTTATATCGACTCCTTTGCCAAAGCCAATCAATTCAACGGTACTATCCTGATCCAGGAAAAGAACAAGATCAGCTACCAGAAAAGTTTTGGACTGGCAGACCTTCAATTCAAAGTGCCCAACAGTACAGACACCCGGTACAAGATCGCCAGCATCACCAAATTCTTTACGGCCGCGCTCATCATGAAATTGAATGAGGCCGGTAAGCTGGAGCTCAACAAGCCGATCATCACCTATCTTCCCGGATACAAAGGAAAGAATGGGGACAAGATCACGGTCCATCATCTACTCAATCACACTTCAGGCCTTGGAAATATAGACACTATCACTTCCATGGAAAGCGCACTGAGATCTGGTCTTCCTGTATACCAAAGCCCATCAACCACTGACGATCTGCTGAACAATTATTGCTTTACCATTACCAAAAACAACCCCGGGGAAGTATTCGATTACAATAACGGAGAATATATCCTGCTGGGAAAGATCATCGAGAAATTGTACAACAAACCCTATGAGTCCGTTCTTTTTGAAGAGATCCTTCATCCGCTGGGCATGAGCAATTCGGGTATCCTTCATCAGCAAGACATCATTGAAAAACTCGCCTATACCTATTTTTACAGAGATGATATCGGGAAGCTGGTCCCGGACCTGCCCGTGTATCCGGAAAACTGGTATGCTGCAGGCGCCATGTATTCAACCACCAACGATCTTATCAAATTTGCCAATGCCATTTTCGATAAGAAGTTACTGAAGCAAGAAAGTTTGGATAGGATGTTCGTATCCGGCAAAGGTGAATACGGCTATGGGGTTTGGGTGTATGAAGATTATGCGATCAACAAGAAGAATTACCGCATCGTCAAAAGGCCCGGTCAGATCATGGGTGCGCAAAGCATGTTATTCCATATCCTGGGAACGGGCTCTACCATCATCATCCTCAGCAATGTGGGCAATTGCAGCCTGGATGAAATGGCAGCGAAGATCGCGAAGCGCATTGCACTGTAAAGATATTTTTTGCTGAAGGCCCAGGCATCATGGGTGCCCGGACCTTCAGTTTCAATCTGCGATTCTTCTGTATAGTTTATCTGATTAGCATCAGGCTTCCTTTTCTTTCTATCACTCCGCAAGGCGCTACACCTTTGATGTAATAAACATAGGACCCGGTGCCCTGGGCTATGCCATTGACCGTTCCGTCCCAACCCTTGCTCAGGTCAGTAGAGTAAAAGATCCTGGCGCCATAGCGGTTAAAAATACTAAGGCTGAAATCCGATATCTTCTGCCAGTGGCGTACTCCAAAAACATCATTCTTTCCATCATTGTTTGGCGTGAAGGCATTGGGCACATTGTATTCTGAAGGTGTATAAGTGACAGTAATACGATCCGTTCCTGTACATCCATTGCCATCCGTTCCTGTCACCAGGTAAGTAGTGGTCCTGTCCGGACTGGCAACCGGGTTAGGAATAGCCGGATTGGTCAACGCGTAGGCAGGAGACCATTGATAACTGACACCTCCGGTAGCAGCAAGCTTTGCACTGGAGAAGGCGCAGTCGATATCATTGGATTTGACCGCAACGATGGTTGGTAAAGGATAGAGCGTCAGCTCAGCAGCCTGTGTGAAGAAATCGGTACCCGGCACGCTCAGTTTACAACGATAGAAACCAGTGGCTGAATTGTTCTTTGTAACATAACTGGCCGATTTTCCCTGGGGAAGATCAGTCCAGTTGATGAATCCATCCGCGCTGTACTGCCATTGATAATCCACCGGTGCAATGGAGGGTGTAACGGTAATAGCTGTACTAAATGTAGCCCTGGCATCTGCGCAGATCCTGCTATTGGCCGGCTGTTTGGTCACATTCAGCAAAATGGCTTCAATGGTGAGTTTGCCAGGAACATAACTGAAAGTATAGTTGCCGGAAGAGCCACCAGCTATCGTAATAGGATAATCCCCGGGCCAACTGGTT
This sequence comes from Chitinophagaceae bacterium, assembly GCA_017744805.1. Taxonomy (GTDB): domain Bacteria; phylum Bacteroidota; class Bacteroidia; order Chitinophagales; family Chitinophagaceae; genus Pseudobacter. Next base: position 34,624 of record JAGIAP010000007.1, read on the forward strand.
GTCACAGCAGAAGTACTGGCAACCGGCGCAGGGCTGAGAACGGATGCATTATCAGTGAAGGCAAATCCTGAATAACTGAAAGTAAGCGGTGGATTGGCGAAACCATATTGCCTGGTCTTATCATCCGCCGTTACAACAAGCGTTCTGGGAGTGATGTGCAGCACATTACTGTTGAAGGCGATATTGTAGTTCGGTCCGGCCGTAAGGGTATTCTGTAAGACCTGGTAATTGCCCACATTTTCGCCGGGATCACGGTCCATCGATCCGGTGAATACATCGGAGCCTATCAGTGCGGGATTGGCGGTGTAAGTGAGGGAAGGATCGCTATCCCCATAAATTTTGGATTTTGCAGCCGCCGACACAGTGATATTCTTGGGATTCACTACCACCGTGAAACTGATATCCGGGGCCGGCAGGTAAATGGCATCGCCGCCTTGTGAAGCGGTGATGGTGGTGGTACCTGCGCCCACAACAGTCACTACACCGACAGCATCAACCGAGGCTACTGCAATATTACCGGAAACATAGGTCACTGTCAATCCGAAGGAAGCCGTTGCGACACCACTGAAACCTGCATCTCCATAGGTGACATTTTTTATACCCCCACTTGTTTGTGAAGTAAAGCTCAGGGTCTGGGGAAGCTTATTGACGGTAAGTGTTGCAATATCGCTTCTAACGGTACCGCAAGAACGAACGACGCAGCGGTATTGAGCTCCATTCATGGCAGTGGTGGCACCGGTAATGGTGAGTGTAGGCGTAAGACCACCACTGTACAGGGGAGCTCCGCCGACATCCGCAAATACGCCGCCATAGCCTTCCTGCCATTGATACGTGAAAGGACCTATACCGCCATTGGGCGTAGCCGTAAAAGTGGCATTGCCGCCATGTGAAATGGTTATGTCGCCAGACACAGAAACGCTTGCAGGTGCAGAGGGCACGGTAAGTACGGCAGGATCTGAATATACTACCGGGCAACCAGGACCTGAAGTGATTGCACAGCGGTAAGTGAATCCATTGGCCATTGCCGGCACATTAACAGTCATCGTACTTGTATTGACGTTATTGTAAGGTACTACATTGGTAAGGTCCGTAAAACCGCTTCCATCGTCCAACTGCCATTTCCAGGTGGTGGCATTGGTGGCTGCTACACTGAAATTAATAATGTTGCCGGGGCAAATAGTTTTAGGTACTGGTTGTGTATTGATGGTGATGGGCAAACAAGGCGTGAATTCATCTGCGCCTGGATCCGGGGTGGCTGCATCCCTTACTTCGCCATCGATATCGGTGGTAATGCTCCCAATTGGTGAGCCTTTCCCGTTGATTTGGGTATTGGAGCCTTTATCCAAATGCAGGTCCGTGAACGAAACAAAATCAGGTTGTACATTCAGTGAATTGGCATTTCCTCCCAGCGAGGTTTGCAACTGGGCGATCGTATTTGTGATGGACGCATTGGTGCCCGTGCTGCTCAGATTTGTGCTGGATGAAAAATATACGTTATTGTCGATAGCGCTGAATACGCCCGCCCCGCTGGTTGCCAGATTTGAGATCGCCAACCTGCTACTGGCATTCCCGACGGTTTGCGTATTGGAGAAAATATTATTCCGCAGATTCACCGTACCAGCAGCCGTTACGTTGGCAGTGATCAGAAAACAGGAAGACCTGTGGCTGCCGGTTAGCGTAGGATTTGCGTTCAGGGATACCGTATTGTGATCGATATCGAAACCGCCACCGCCATCAATGACAATACCATTGGCATTATCGGCAGAAGTATAGCCGTTGAATCCATAGGCCTTAATATCCCAGATAAAGTTGTTCTGCACTTTGATGGCGGCTGTATTGATGTTGGGGACCAGAACGATACCCGCGGCGCCATATCCACCCGTATTACTATTGGAAATATTACTTATCTTATTTTTCCTGATCGTTACATCACTCATGGCGCTGAATGCGTACACTCCCATGGTTGTACCCGTGCCATTACTACTAAGATCATGTATATTATTTCCTTCCAGCAAAATATTGCTGTTGGCAACAGTCGTTGAAATACTGATGCCAAAAGGCGCATTAGCAGCAGTACCAGAATAATTGAGCCCATAAATTTGGTTGCCCGAGGCGGTTGCATTGATGGTGCCTGAAGCCAGCCAAATACCCCGGTCAAACTCAGTACTACTGGTTTCAAAGTTGCCGATATTGTTATTCCTGATGATGATCCCATTTACTGTCTGCGCGTAGATGCCCACCATGCGTATGGCATCTGCCCCCGAAGCATCCAGATCATTATCTTCTACCAATATATTGCTGTTTCCGCCAACCACTGCAGCAAGGAAATAGATCCCGATATATGCTTTCCTGATATCATTGTTCAGAAAGGAAATATTACTGAAATACCCCGGACTGCCCACCATGGAGCCATCCCCTACTACTACAGCCGTAGATGTATTGGTGCCATTTATGATCAACGCATTCTTAACGGTCACATAATTGATAGGAGTTGTTGAAACAGAACCAATCACCAATACATTGGAAGAAATGCCGCTGGTATTGGTAATGGTAAGGTCCCTCGAATTGGAGCCATTATTGGAACCATCGATAGTAACATAACTGGAGCCATTCAACTTTATTACCGGCCCGGAAGATATGTTTCCACTGATGACTGGGCTAGCGCCACTGGCCGGACGGATCCCCACGAATGAATAAGACGCCGCTCCACTCCCACTGGCATTCAAGGCAGCCGTGGCTGTTTCAGTGGTATTTCCCTGGATCTGAATGGAAATATTTCCCTGATGGGTACCCGCATTCACGGCATCAAAGGCGCCTTTTAGGGTGGTGTAGGTGGTGGGACCGGGTATTGTTCCGGCAGTGGCAGTGACCAACACCTGGGCTTTGAGACTGACGGATACAAATAGCAATACGATCAGGGTTAGGATCGGGCTGGGAGTTCTGGGCATTCAGTTTGGGTTTAGTGCTTTTCAGGGACAGAATCCGGTAAAAATAATGCAGTTATAAAAAAATACAAGCATTTTCCACCGATACAATGGCTGATTCGTAAAAATTGTATGTAACTGACACTGATTTGTGTACGAAAAACGGGTGCTTCCCACTTATTGCCCTCCCCCGCCAAACCCTTACC
>JAGIAP010000080.1:0-17603 GCA_017744805.1 Chitinophagaceae bacterium
GCACGGATCAGGGTTTTATCGTCGTTGAAGGCAAATCTTTTTTTATCATTCGTTTCAACCACATGCTCGAGTACCACGAAATTCACGTGTACCTCACGTGCATTGAGCTTACTGATCAGCTCTTCTACGGAAGCCCATCCATGCTCATCCAGGTGCAACCCGATCTCTTCAGGGTGATGCCTAAGCACCAGACTCAAGAATTTGCTGATTTGTTTGTAATTCATTATTATCTTTTTATTGAAGGCTTCGCATATTGAACAAGCGCAGGCCCAGCTCATCGATATCTTCTGACCTTGCAATCTCTCTTTTCCATTTTTCCGGAATTCCATTGACACCGTAGTACAAACCGGCAATCCCACCAGTAACGGCACCGGCTGTATCTGTGTCGTAACCAAGATTGACCGCTTTCAGTGTGGCTTCGCTGTAATTCTCTGTAGAAATAAAGCTCCATACGCTAGCAAGAAGCGTGTCTACAACATACCCGGAAGACCTTATCCTTTGCGGAGGATAACTATTGATATCATCAGCCAGGATCGGATCATACAGTGCTATTTCCTTTTCATTGACTGCTTTTTTCCGGAGTAGCTGGTTTACATTCTTTGCCGCTTTTTCATATGCCTCAAATTTGTCTTTTCCACTGAGCAGGAGTAGGGCAAATTCAAGATAATAGAAGCAGGCTATCACTGCTCTGATATGTCCATGCGTCATACTTGACACATCTTTCACCACATCATACCTCGCTTCAAGATCCAGGTCCTTTGTGTAAAACACCAATGGTAGTATCCTCATGAGTGATCCATTTCCATTATTCTCTTCTTCAAAATCTCCAGCCAATTCTGGTTGTACGCCACGTTTCAACCTGCTAATAGCACGATACGTTGTATTGCCGATATCAAACACTTTTCCATGTGCACCCCAATAGCCTTTTGTTTGCCATCTCACGAATCTATCGGCCATATCCAGAAGATCATAACCGGTACATAATGATTCTGCGAGGCAAAAGGTTAGGCTCGCATCATCTGAGAAAGTTCCCGGTGGCTGGTTATGAATTTTGAAACCCTCAAAGTCGGTCACTGGATTTTCTTCCATGAATTCCCTTGTCTTGAATTCTGCGGGCACTCCAAGCGCGTCGCCGATGGCAACTCCATAAAGAGCCCCTTTAACTTGTTCAACGGTCATACATATTATTTTGCGAACCTTTTCCTGAAAGGCTCAATGATACTTTCCTTATTTGTTTTCACGGCAAAGACAACTCTCTTGAATTGGCCTTTGTATTTGCCATCGAGCGCATCTCTAAAAATCCGGGAGATATCCTCAGGATCGTTGTGGAATACGCCACAGCCCCAGGCACCAAGGACCAATGCTTCATGTTTGTTATGCAGACAGAGCGCCAGTAGCTTATCGATCCTGGTCTCCATTGTAGCAATTATCTTTTCCAAACTGCTTCTTTCATTTGTGGCAATGGCACCTGCATTCACAGCAGCAGATGTGATAATAGAGGTACAAACGGGTGCATCCAGGAGCTCACCGTCTTCATCCTTGATCACAGGCACTTTCGGGGAGTAGATCATATGATCGGAATAAAGAAGCGTGGGCCTTACACTACGATGATATTGATAATACCCGGGCGCTTGCAGTAAACAGGGATACAAGCCTGATGCACGCGCGATGCATTCCTCCTGCGCTAACGCCCCTCCCAGGAAACCTCCACCGGGATTTTTCGCAGATGCAAAATTGAGACAAAGCGGATCGGCCTCACCTTCATTTACCAGTCGCCTGGCAGCATCCAATGTAGTTTCGTTTTCCACTTCGAATTTTGTCTCGAAACGAGCCGCAGGGATCACTGTCACCAGATCATCCAATTGATCTGGTGTATACAGTTTTGTATGGGTTACGGCAAACTGCTGCAGCTCACGCAGCTCGATGCTAATGCCGTCCTTATTGATATAGGCGCCTCTATTCAGGATCTCCAGGGTATTGTTCGCGATCTCTACGCGTTTTTGTTGGTTCATGGTTTCTGTGTTGTGACCACTTTACAGTTTGGCCCTTTGACGGGCTGCTGCGAAATTGGTCTGATTGATGAGTTCACCGTTCTCGAATACGGTGAGGAGTTGATCATCAAAGTCAGGCTCCGTTCCTTCCCTGACAGTTTGGAATTGATCGCCTTTCCGGATCAGTTTCAGTTTTCCAGCTTTTGATTTTTTGAAGGATTGCACCAGTTGACCATGTGCGTCCAGCTCAACGGGGTGCTTTTGAACATCAACAGGTTTTCCGTTCACTTCCGCATAAGAACATTTAAAGGCGAATTTCTGTGTATCCCTGTCCACTTTTTGCAAGAGTGCTCCACCCATTCCCAGCACCAGGTTTTCCGCGCTGATACCATTCACTTTGAGCGCGCCGTAAATGAAACGGATCATATCGATATTTACACCATCGCCCTGCAATACCCGAACCTGGGGAGGAAGCACTTTGTATCCTTTATCGTTGATGGTATAACCGAATTTGTTCATCAGGATGGCGAACACTTTCAGCAGGGTGAACACGGGATCTCCTGAATCAGGACGGATCACCAGTACACCATCACGGCTCAGCACCAGGTCTTTCAATTCCGTTCCCCAATATTCACTGCAGGCACGGAAAATATCGAAGGAGTCAGAGACGCAGGCCACAACACCGGTAGGAAAGGTTTTGAGCACATGCCTGAAAACTTCCAGTTCCCCTTCTTCTCCCAGCAGGGTGCATACGGAGTGCTCTGTTGCCGGAACGGATAGTCCGTACACTTCCTGTGCTTCGTAATAGTTCTTGGCCAGCACACTGCCCATGATAGTATCACTGCCCCGGAAATTCAACAGGTGGGCAGATCCACCAAGCCCCGCACTCTCTACTGAGCTGGCACCGCGGAAACCGAAATCATTCAACACAAAGTCGATACCGGCTTGTGCGGATGTGGATGCTGTATCCTTGTAATAGGAGTCCACTATTTTCCTAATCTCACGGGATAAAGTGGAAACCGTACTGGGATACCAAACCTGCATGAGCAGGGTTTCCAAAAAATTGCTGAGCCAGAAACATTCAGGGTCCGTATTCTCGATGGTCATCAGCACATTGTTGACAGGGATCACAGATCCTTCGGGGATCGCTTTGATGCGAACTGGCAATCGGCCATCATATTTATCCAGGATATGATCAAACTTGCTTCGGTCGAACACGTCGTTCCTGCCAAAGACCTGTGGCAGGAAATCTGCCGCCTCATCGATCTTTTCTTTGGTGATCACTTTTCCTTCCAGGTAATGCTTCAGAAAATATTGCAGACCATAGAAAACTGTTTCGTTGAATTGTCCACCCCTGCTCTCCAGGTATGAGTAAATAGTAGAAGTGCCGGGATAATACAATTTATGGTGCGAATATTTATAAGCATCTGCGAGTAATAAAATGTTCTCTTTCGATTTCATGATATCCGGTTTACAGGTTTATTGATTCAGCAGCATATCCACCAGGACATGGTGTTCGGGGGTGATCTTGCTCTGTTCCTTCATGTTTTGCAGCTCACTGAGCGGGAACCAGGAAAGCGCTGCGAGATCATCTGATGCCCTGGGGTTGCCAAATACGAATTTTGTTTTGAAAAAAAGACTGATGATCTTATCCGTTTCATTTTTATATCGCCAGTCGTTGATCTTTGCGGACCCTATATATTTCATTCCTTCCACTTCTATATCCCCGCACTCTTCAGATAGTTCCCTGCGCGCAGCAGTTTCAAAGCTATCGTCCTCAGGATCGGAAAACCCGCCAGGGAAGCGCCATTCAGCCGCTCCGGGCTTCTTACCCAACAAAACTTCTTTGGTGGTTGGATTGATCACGGCTATGTCTACCGTAGCATGCACTTTTGGATAGGTGGAATGATAAGCATAATTAATGCCCAGTCTAAAATCCACCGAGTTCAACACTTTGTCGCCATTCTCATCCCTGATCGATGAAGCGGAATGATCGCCTAGTTCGGGGAGGGCCTGCACGGGCAGGGCGCCCGAATAATAAGGGATGAAGCTATCGCGGCTACCATACAGCATGAACAATTCCATGGGGAAGGTGGATAGTAACAGTTTATCCAACAATTGGCTCCAGGTATGGTCCGAATGATGATCGCTGAGAGGAAGTACGATCAGCTCAGCCGAGTATTGTTTGAGTAGTTTTTCGCGTGTATAAAAATCGAAAGGATTGCGGCGGCTTCCCTTCACGGAAGAAACGCCCAGCACTACCACCACTTTGTTATGTTTGGCCTTGATCTCATCGATCAGGTATTTATGCCCTTCGTGGAGATAAGGTGTTTGAAACCTTGCTACGATTACGCCTGTCGTCTTCATTTTGCGTTATTTATACGCAAATTTAAACAGGAAAACGAAATCTGCAAATTTATTTTGCGTTAATTTCACGCAAATTAAAAATTGACCTTGCATTTTTGAGGAAGCGATCGAAGATAGATATGCTGTCAGATCTCGAAGTTGATACCTTCTTTGAGTAATTGCTGGTATCGCTTTTTGTTGAACTGGTACATTTTGCTGGGGCGGCCTTTTCCTTCCGGACTGGCATATTCATTGGTTTCGTCCAGGATACCGAGGGCCAGCATTTTCCTGGAGAAATTCCTTCTGTCGATATCACGCCCGAGTAGCGCGATATATAATTTTTCGAGGTCGGCGAAGGGGAATTTCCTATCGAGCAATTCAAATCCGATAGGCTGATACCTGATCTTGGCGCGGATCCTTTCGATGGCTATATCCAATATCTCCTTATGATCGAAAGCGAGAGGCGGCAGTTCCCTGAAATTGAACCATTGCGCGTTCTCCGCATCGGTACTGGCTTTCAACTGCTGGAACTGGCTTGATTTCACCAGTGCAAAATAGGCAATGGAGATCACCCGCTGGCGGGGATCACGATCTGGTTTACCGAAGGTATAGAGTTGTTCCAGGTAATTCACTTCGATGCCGGTCTCTTCGCGCAGCTCTCTTTCAACCGCCTCTTCCAGTGTTTCATCGGGCAGCAGGAATCCACCGGGTATGGCCCACGCATTTTTGAATGGGGGGTATTTCCGCTGGATCAGCAGGATCGATACGCCTTCATGCTTGGAGTAACCGAAAACGATAGCATCTACCGCAACCTTAATATCTGAACCGGAACTGCTCATATCGGATGCAATATACCGAATCCACTATCTTTATTGCAAATTGTTCACATGTACCTGCTCATTCCCGGTCGTCACCAGTTGCTTACGAATTTTCAGTTCCAATATCTGAAGAGCATCATCGATCAAGGACTTCATAATTTTTCAGATGTTTTTGGCAAGCCACTGGGAAAAACAGGAAAACCAGAAGCAATATTGTTCGCCGTTACTTCATCCAATCATAGCAATACACGCCGGAACCCGCTTCCCTTCTATCTCCGGGCCATCAGCATCGAGGCTTTCGGAAATGAGCTGAACATTCCCACTTATATCTATGGCATCGATGATGTAGGCGATCTTCCCAATTTCGCGGACTATACCATCAAAAGGATCAGGCACGACAGTGAAGGTCAGATCAATTGTACATCGGAGAATACTGTGGTGGTCTGCTCAACCAATGTGCTGAATATGTACCATCATCTCGGGTTCAGCATCCTTCCTGCTGAACTGGACAATATCGATACCTGGCATCATCATACGCCCATGCCCTGGGATGTGGTGGAAAAGATAGCGTATAGTGCAGACTGGCAGCAGGAGCCCTTCGTTCAACAATATATGCACCCGGCCTCTCTGAATGTATGGCAGAAATACAGGATCGGCGAAAAAGTACAACTGCTTTTCCGGGATGCCATGATCAGCAATGATGGCGACCTCACAGATACCCGCGATTATAATGTATACGTACGGCAGATGGATGATATCGCTGAAATGAAATACCAGGACACGGCCGGTTTCATTCAACCCGGCCGTATCGGGGATATCGGCTGCGCCGTGGGCAGTTGGATCAAACTGGCATGCAAGGACGAACGATTCAGGGAGTCCGACTTCTATGGCATTGAAGTATCCCGCTATCTGTTTGAGCTTTGCCAGCAACGAAAGATCAATGGGGAATTCAGTAATCCATTTGTCTTCTTTTCCAAGAAAAATGCAGTCACCGGCCTGGCGTTCGATCGCAGCTCCATGAATACCATACACAGTTCCAGCCTTACGCACGAGATAGAGTCGTATGGCAGCCGGCAAGACCTGCTTCAATTCATCCGCAATCGATTCGAAGAGCTGGTGCATGGTGGCGTATGGATCAACCGCGATGTAGTGGCCCCTTACAAGAAACACCAGGAAATTTTCCTCTGGCTCGATGATACCGACGGCAGCAACCAGGATCCGCACAGGATCCTGGAAAACAAATCCTCCCTCTCCACCCACCTTCAGCAACTATCCACCTATGCGCGATTCCTTCGGTTTGCAAAGGATTTCCGAAAACAGGAAGGCTACAAACTGATGTATGCAGAAACCATTTACGAAGGAAAGAAATACATCCGGCTTAGCCTGGGTGATGCGGCCGAATTCCTCAGCCGCAAAGACTACACCGATAACTGGCAAAGCGAAATGCACGAAACCTTCTGCTTTTGGGATTTCAATGAATGGAAAAATGAAATGGAAACAGCCGGTTTTAAGATCCATCCTTCTTCCGTGGCATTCACGAACGACTGGATCGTGGAAAACAGATGGCGGGGTAAAGCAGCGATCTATAAGCTGGAGAATGATCAATTGGTTGCAGAGCCCTGGCCCGCTACCACCATGTTCCTGATCGGCGTGAAACCATAAAGCATGATGGTATTGGGTTTCAACAGGTTCAACTGAAAAGGGAAAAATACTGGCCCTGCATATGTAAACCCGTGTTTTTTCACATCCTATATAAGCAGACAGCCAAACGCTGCCCAAATCTTATTGCCATGAAATCATTGATCCTGAGTTTACTTACCGGTCTTTTTCTCGTAAGCTGTTATACCAATGGGACCAGGTTTCCCTACCATTCCCGGCTGCCGGATGGCTATTACGAGAGCAGGGATCATTATGAAGTATTGTATTTGAAGATTAGTAAAGACAGCGCTTTTGCAGATTTCATGTACCTTGAAAAATTCCCAAGATATCTTCGTTCCGATACATTACTCTATGACCCTGCCGCCAAAAAATGGGTAAACGAAAAGTTCAGCTTGTATCAACCCGGGGAATATTATGAGCTTTCCAATTATAGAAAACGAGACACTCAGCACAGGGTACATCCGGTTATTTATCATATCAGAGCCAACAAGAAGCTCAATAAGAGATTGGTAGACACCGACAAAAATTATGCTTACGTTCATGCCGAGCAGAGCAAATATCAATTCTCTGGTCGTGATCCCAACCGGTATCAACTGCTCAGGCAAAAATATGGTCTGTTCGATAGCCTGTCTATCTTGTCGCATGAAGAACTGCTTGCTGCCTTTAAAAAATTCAAAGAAGAATTGTATAAAGAATAGATACACGGTCGGCGAATCCCCTCTTGAAGCAACAAAAAAGAGAAGGCCTTTCGCAGGCCTTCTCTTTTTCTATTATCGTAAACGAAGAATCAAATATTGATCGCGCCCCTGCCTGAGGAGATGAGATAGGCATCTTTCAATGCCTCAGAGAAGGTAGGGTGAGCGTAAGAGATCTTGCAGAGCTCATTGTCGGTGAGCTCGAATTCCATGGCCAGTACAGCCTGGGCAATCAGGTCTGCCGCTCTCGCACCAATGATATGAACGCCCAGCACTTCACCGTATTTGGGATCGCTGAGCACTTTCACAAAACCATCGGTATCGTCGGAGGCTCTGGCGCGGCCACTGGCCAGGAAGGGGAATTTGCCCTTACGATATTCGATCCCTTCTGCTTTCAGTTGTTCTTCCGTGTAACCAACTCCTGCCACTTCAGGCCAGGTATACACAACACCGGGTATACGCAGATAGTTGATCTTATGTGGCTTTCCGGCAATGCCATCTACCACGGCCACGCCTTCATCTTCGGCTTTGTGGGCCAGCATCGGGCCGCGCACCACATCCCCAATGGCATAGATATTTTCCACAGCCGTTTGCAGTTGATCGTTCACTACCACCATTCCTTTTTCTACCTGCACTTTTGTATTTTCCAGACCGAGGTCCGCCGTGTAGGCCCTGCGGCCAACGGCCACCAGGCAGTAGTCAGCATTGATCTCCTGTTCATTCTTATTGGCATCGGCATATTTCACTTTTACGCCGGAACCTGTATTCTCTGCGGATTTCACGGGAGAGCTCACCAGTACATTGATACCACCTTTTACCAGGATTTTCTGCAGTTCCTTACCCAGTTCTTTATCCATGGTAGGGATCAGACTGTCTGCATATTCGATGATCGTGATCTTTGTTCCGATGCGATGATAGGCCGAAGCCAGCTCTACACCAATCACACCGCCTCCGATGATCACCATCTCCTTAGGCTGCTCTTTCAGGTAAAGTGCCTCTGTGGACGTGATGATCCGCTGCTTATCGATATTCACGCCGGGAATGGAAGATGGCTTGGATCCCGTAGCGATGATAAAATATTTGCTGGTCACAATCTTCGGCTGTTCAGTACCGTTAACAATACTGATCTTTGTATTATCCACAAAACTGGCCAGGCCGGTAATTACCTGGATCTTGTTCTTTTTCATGAGGAAGTTCAAACCATCATTGTTCTGCTTCACCACGTTCTTGTTCCTGTCTGTAAGTTGGGGGAAATTCACTTTCACTCCACTTACCTCGATACCTTGTTTGCCTACCTTATGATTGATGATATCAAAGTTCTCTGAGCTGTCCAGCATGGCTTTGGAAGGGATACAACCCACATTGGTACAGGTACCACCGAGCACTGTATACTTTTCCACTATCGCTGTTTTGAATCCAAGCTGGGCAGCCCTGATGGCCGCGGTATAACCTCCCGGGCCGGAACCGATTACCACGATGTCAAAATCTGTTGCCATAAAATTGATGATTATTGGATGAAATGTTCAAAAAGGTACAGAATTATCGGCACCCGGTAAAAAACTTCGAGGCGTTAAGTAAAAGTTAAGCGGCAGATTTCCCTTTACGGTTGATGGGCATTATTCAACAACTCATGAGAAAATTGAAGGCCGCCCATTTCGCATCCCTCAATTTTGAAGCCAGCGAAAAAGGCAACCATGACATACACATTGATCACAGGAGCAGGCTCGGGATTAGGCAGGGCATTTGCCGTGGAGTGCGCAAGGATGGGCAAACACCTTATCCTGTTCTCGTTGCCGGGCAGTAACCTCGAAAGCCTGGCCACCGACCTGCAGAACGAATACCAGATAGCGGTCCATTTTTTTGAATTCGATATGCGGGATGCAGCGGCCCTGCAATCCAATACTGATTTTGTGATCCGTCATTTCAGTATAGATTTCCTGATCAGCAACGCCGGTATCGGGGGCACATCCTCTCTCATGGAAACCCCACTGGAGCGGATCGACGATATCATTCAACTAAATGTGCGAAGCACTTCCCTGCTTACCCGCCTGCTGATACCGCATTTGTTGCAACAACCCAATAGTTATATCCTGAATGTGAGCAGCATGGCGGCTTTCACGCCTATCGCCTACAAAACAGTTTATCCGGCTTCCAAGGCATTCATTTCTTCTTTTTCCCTGGGACTGAGAGAGGAGTTCGCCGGAACAGGCTTATCCGTCAGTGTACTGTATCCCGGTCCGATCATGACCAATTGCAATACCAGTCGCCGCATTATCCACCAGGGCATGAAAGGTAAGATGGGATTGCTTTCCACATCCGAGATAGCCAGGATCGCATTGACAAAAACCCTGGCGAAATACCCCGTGATCATTCCCGGTATAATGAACAAGCTCAATCAATTCCTGATGTGGTTCCTGCCTCTCGGCTTCAGGTTGAGGTTAGTTTCCAAAGAAGTAAAAAAAGAAATGCAGTTCTCAACTGTCTGATCTATGAAAAGAAAAAAAGTACTGATCACCGGCGCCAGTGGGTTCCTCGGGGCCAACCTGGCAAGACATCTCTGCCGCCTGCAATATGATGTACGTGTGCTTGTAAGATTGAATGCCAATCTCAGTGGCATCACAGATGTGCCTTGCGAGATCTGGTATGGCAATATCGATAACAGGAGAGATGTGATGGATGCAGTGATCGGATGTGATATCGTGATCCATTCCGCTGCCATCACCAGCCAATGGGACACCGGTTTCGAAACCTATGAGCGCATCAACTTCACAGGTACCCAATATATCTGTGAAGCCTGTATGGAACACCATATTTCCAGGCTTATTTATGTAAGCACCGCCAATACCATCGGACCTGGATCAAAGGATACTCCCGGTACCGAGCTGAATGGTTTTACACTTTTCCATGCCGGATCCGGCTATATCAACAGTAAATATCTGGCGCAGCAGTATGTGCTGGAGCAGGTGCAGAAAAAGCAGTTACCTGCTGTGATCGTTAATCCTACCTTTATGATAGGACCGGAGGACAGGAAACCGAGCTCCGGCCAACTGCTGCTATATGGGTTGCACAAGAAGGTCCTTTTCTATCCCCCGGGAGGAAAGAACTTTGTGTATATCGAAGATGTTTGTAATGGCATTGTGAACGCCATCGATCAGGGAAGGACCGGAGAATGCTACCTGCTGGCAGGGCATAATCTTAGTTACGGGGAATTTTTCCGCATGGTGAACAAACTGGCCGATGAGCCTAAGCTTATGATCCGGATACCAGCGTTTGTATTGAAAGCGGGAGGACTGATCGGAAGCCTTCGAAAAAAGATCACGGGTAAGAGTGGGAGGCTTACTTACCCCAATGCTTATATGCTCTGCCTGGATAATTATTATTCGCCAAAAAAGGCACAGCGGGAATTATCGATGCCCATTACTCCCATGCTGGTGGCAGTTAGTCATACACTGGAATGGTTCAGAAAAAACAATTATTGCTGATGAAAAGAACGGTTACACAAGATAGTTCCGGGGGATTTGCAGGAAGTGAAAAAATGTTCAATAGTAAAGCCCTCCGCTACGGCGGAAGGATACTGATCCTTTACCTGTTCAGCAATATTTTCAAATCCTTCGATCTCACCTTCATTCAGGATATCGGTATCTTCTCTGTACGATCCAATGTATTCAGTCTTGCCTATGTTTTGTATGGATTGCTGGCCTGGGGCGGTGCAAACTGGTTGGCCGGCAGGCTGGAACGGGCCATGCATGGCTATCCTGCGGGAAAACGAATTCTCATTCTGTCTGCCGTGTTACTGGCTTACGGGATATTGATCTCCCTCGGGTTCGGATTTGTATATGCTGGTATCGATATTGTTATTTTCAACCGATATGAAGCATGGCTCAGCTTTACATCGCTTAGCTATAATATGATCGTTGGGATCTTTATGTTCTATCTGATCATCATCACTTTCAATGGGTTCATCTTTTACTACAAAAGCTGGAAAGAATACCAGATCAAGGCAGAGCGATTGATGCGTGAAAATATCCAGGCCAAGTACGATGCATTGAAGAACCAGATAGATCCGCATTTCTTTTTCAACTCGCTCAGCGTGCTCACCAACCTGGTGTACAAGGACCCTGATCTGGCTGCCGATTATATTACCCAGCTCGCCAATACATTCAGGTATATTCTCGATAAGAAACTGGACAATCTCGTTCCCGTGGAAACGGAGCTCAATTTTTTGCAGTCCTATCTTTTTCTCATCGGCATCAGGAGGCAGGGTAGTATTATTTTCCAGGAACAGATAGATGATCATTCAAGGATCAATGGGCAGGTACCGCCAGCCACCTTGCAGATGCTGGTGGAGAATGCCATCAAGCATAACCGGTTCTCTGCCAGCGAACCGCTTGAAGTGACCATCAGGAGTGAAGATGGATTCCTGTACGTGAGTAATACTATCAGGAAAAAGATAACACCGGAATATTCACATGGCATTGGCCTGGAAAATATCCAGAAAAGATATGAGCTGGTTTGTGGCCGGTCCATCGAAGTGGATGCAGGTGAAGAAAAATTCGTAGTGAAAATCCCCATAATTTTCAATCATGAAAGTGATCATTTTTGAGGACGAGCACCATAATGCCGAGCGACTGATCCGGTTATTGGGAAAATGTGATCCCACTATCGAAGTGGAAACGGTAGTGGAATCCGTTGCAGAAGGCCGTAAGTGGTTTGCGGGCGCGCATGATATAGACCTCATGCTGATGGATATCCAGTTGTCCGATGGCAATTGCTTCGAGCTCTTCACCGGCCCCAATGTTTCCACACCTGTGATCTTCACTACTGCCTATGACAATTTCGCTTTGCAGGCATTTAAGGTGAACAGTGTGGATTACCTGGTGAAGCCGATCGAGTTATCTGCCCTCGATAATGCCCTGAAAAAATTCCGGCAGTTTAGGCCCATCAGCCAACAGGTGGATATCAATAAACTGGCAGAAGCATTCTTCAAAAGGGATACCACCCGCTTCATTAGCAGGATCAACAACCAACTGATCTATATCAAGGCAAAGGATATCGCTTATATCCATTCTGCACGGGGATTTACACAAGCCACCACTTTCAGTAAACAGGATTATCCATTGGATTATTCGCTGGACCAGGTAGAAAATTTTCTCGACAAGAATTCATTTTTCCGGGTGAACAGGCAATTCATCATTCATATCGATGCTATCAAAAAAATGACAGCCTACTATAATAGCAGGCTGTTAGTTCAGTTAAATCCGCCCACACCGGATGATGTGATCATCAGTCGGGAACGTGTAGCTGATTTTAAGAACTGGTTGGAAGGGAAGGTCTGATAAATATTTCGTCTGTACAGATGATCAAATTAACTCCCAACGGAGGTTACAGGATCAGCAGTTCCTATTATCAGGATGCCTGCTGATCCTGTATCCAGGCTGCAGCAAAGACCGAATGGCTGCAACCGTCCCGCTGGTGAAAGGGTACGGAACTTCTGCCATCACATATGGAATAATCAAAGCCCTAGCCTGTTATCCAAATATAATATGCATAAGGATTTATTTTGATAGAGATAATTTGAATTAAGGATAGAAGATTTACTACAAAATAACACTTACAACATGATTGGGATAGCCCTTACTTTTGATCATCAGATCTCAGTGAACTTGATGGTCACTACAGGTCTTGTTTGCGTTACCTTTTTCAAGTAAGGCTGATATTTCAAAATATCAGCGGAATCCTTGTAAGCAAAATCAAACTCCTGGATATAACCATGTGGAAATTCGCCAGATCTGTTCAACAATTCACTGAACTGTTCCCTGTACTGTTTTCTTTGTTTCTCTTTCAGTACTGTTTTCCAGTATTTCATCGCATCGAAACGTGACAATCGCCTGCCGGCGCCATGCGCACATGAGCTCAACGCATCCTGTGCTGCACTGCCAGCAACTGGCTGCACCAGCAAGCTCCCCCTTGACATGGACAATGGTATCACCACTGTTCCGGAAGCTTTCAATTCTGTACTTCCTTTTCTGTGCACGATCCCATTTTCCGAGAACCGGATATGATTATGCACTGAATCCTCCAGCCGGTAAGGCGTTCCATGCAATAAGCCGATATCAACAAGATCATTGTACCTGATAGTCAGGTAATCTTTCCTGATCTTAGATTTATCCGACACAATATAATTGGCGTTCTGCAAAAAGATCATGGTCTTGATACAGAAATCCTTTCTTCGCTCATATCCGAACTGCAGCGTAGTGTTGTAGTACTCCACAAATTCCTTATTCAGGAAATCACGGTGTACAAAATCCACCTGTTGCCCGTATTCAAGTGAGAAATCACGGGTAAGCTGCAAGCAATGCTGGTAGAGGGCAATCCCCCTGTCGCGCGTACCGGTATGACAAATTATGTACACCGTTTCATCATCTTCTTCAATCGACAGGAAATGATTACCACCACCCAATCCGTCATCTGTCATTTTTTGGTGAGCGAATTCAAGCGCCTTGTAATGCGATTTCTTATCGAATGGCTTTAACCAGTATTCTTTCCCGATTGCCAGGTACATCACCCCGCATCCAATATCCTTACCCGTGATCAACGGATAAACATGATCGGAAGTAGTGAATGCAACGCCCACTGGCAGGGCTTTTTCAGCGCAGTAATGAATATCGGTGAAGGCGCGGATAGCCGTAATATATTCCCGTTTCGCATACTGCTGTAATTGATCCATAGCATTATTCTCAATGCTATCAGGATCGCAATAGAACCCAATAGGTACCATGTTCTTTAATTTGAAATAAAAAAGATTAGTTCGGGGCCTGGTAGGAACATCTGGCCCATCAGAGATGTCAGCAGCCGAAATGATTCGGGAATGCAAAGATAGAATGAAGTTTTTGATCAACAAAGGGGTCACAAAAACAAAGGCCACCCGGAACCGGATGGCCTTATTGGGCTGGAAATTGTTTTCTTACTTACCTGTCTTCACCAGTTTCAGCACTTCACTCTGCTGACCTTGTATCACTTGCAGGAAGTACATTCCAGGAACATAATTGTTGCCGAGATAGAACATTCCGCTTGCGGGCAGGCCAGATCTTGTTTCGATCACCTTACCTGTGATATCCGTCACTTTGTAACTGATCGGTTGGGAAGACGTGCTTACCGTGATCACATGGAACTGGTTCGGCGTCGGATTCGGCAATGCTTTTACAACAAGCATGCCATCCTCGAACGGATGATCAGGCAATCTTGGCACCTTCACTTCCAACTGTCGCTGACTGGTATTTCCGGTGCTATCTGTTGCCGTGATGGTAATGGTATAAACCCTTCCATTTCCGAATACACCGCGTTCAGCTCGCAAC
Source organism: Chitinophagaceae bacterium (assembly GCA_017744805.1). GTDB lineage: Bacteria > Bacteroidota > Bacteroidia > Chitinophagales > Chitinophagaceae > Pseudobacter. The sequence continues at coordinate 14,865 of JAGIAP010000080.1, forward strand.
TGCACCATATGATTGTTCACTACCACCCAGTCTGGCGCTGTGTTTCCGTACGTCCCGCCTGTTACCGGCTCGTTGCTGGTCACAGATACTGATGTGGAGGTTGCGGAACAATTATCCGCTACCTCATAATCGAGCGCTATATTCCTCATTTGCTGATTAGCTGGCCAGAGCTGCGTTTCGCTGGCCGATGCCTGACTGATCACAGGAGCAATATTGTCCTTCACAAATACCGTGAACTGGCAGGTACTACCATTGTTAGCCTCATCGAGCGCCTGCAGTGAAACCGATACATTATTCACGCCACTCAGCACCGTTCCTGCTGCAGGGGTTTGAGAAATGACGATCCCTGCGGCGGGTGCTTGTCCATTCACAAGTGCCAATCCTGTATAATCGGGTAGAATGATATTACAGGATGCATCCGTGTAAAGGGTTTGATCAGCAGGACAACTGATGGAAGGAGGAAGATTGGAAGCCTTGTTGGAAACAGGGCTTTCATTTTGGAAACGATCCAGGGAAGTGATGGCATAATAATAAGTAGCAGCTTCTTCTCCCGTGGTATCGGTGAATCCCGGAACATCATCATTAGTGATAGCGATGATATTGGCAGGATTGGTAGTGTCTATATTTTCTGAATTGGAACGATAGATCACGAAACGTTTCGCCTTGTCAAGCTCATTGGTAACGATAGATTGTTGCCAGCGAAGCACAACGGAATCCGATCTGAATTTCAACACCTGCAATGCCGATGGTGATTCAGGTGCAGCGTCATCTCTCCAGGGCATTCGTGGAAGCAGCGCGGGGAGTTTATAGAAATCGAGACGGAGAGAATCCCTGAAACCCAGTTTGGTAGTGCTTCTGAGACTGCTGGTATTGTAAATGGCCTGACCGGCAACATTCGCATTTTGCCGGTTGAGTCGCATTTCATTGGGGATCATGCCGGGGTTTGCCCAGTTAACGCCTTGCGCAGGATCATTCACTTTGTAACCAGCCATACCGACATAAATATGCCTGCCATTGGCCTGGTTATTCCACCAGGGAACGATGGCCGCATAATTGGCGCCGGCCTGTCCGATATACCAATACACTTGAGGTGCGATATAGTCCACCCAGCCTTCCTGCAACCATTTTTTTGTATCTGCATACAAAGTGGTGTAATGCTCCAGACCGCTGGTGGGCGTTCCGATCTCAGGATTGGTACTATTGCGATAGATGCCGGAAGGAGATACTCCGAATTTCACCCAGGGCTTGATGCTCTTGATAGTATCGTACACTTTTTGAATGAGCAGGTTCACATTATCCCTTCGCCAGTCGCCACGATTGGTGAACCCTCTCGGGTCAGAAGCGAATGTTGCATCATCATTATAAGGTGTAGTACCGGCAGGTGCAGCGGGAGGGTAGAAATAGTCGTCGAAATGAATTCCATCCACATCATAACGGCTAACAATATCCGTGATCACGCTGAGGATATATTCCCTCACTGCCTGAAGGCCCGGATCCAGCACTCGCAGGGTACCCTGGCTCAGCAACCATTCCGGGTGTTGCTTCGCCACATGATTGGCAGCAAAGGCCGGCAGGTTATTACTATTGGCTACAGCCCGGTAGGGATTGATCCATGCATGGAATTCGATACCCCGTTTGTGACATTCCCCGATCATGAATTGCATCGGGTCCCAGAAAGTGGAAGGCGCATTACCCTGTGTGCCTGTAAGGTCTGCAGACCAGGGCTCGATTGTGCTGGGATACATGGCATCACATTGGCTTCTCACCTGGATGTACAGGGTATTCAAGCCGGTAGCTTTGTGATGCTCCAGGATAGAGAGGAATGCCGCTCTTTGTTGTGCAGGCGTTTGAGTACGGTTTGGCCAGTCAATGTTGGAATAAGTAGCGATCCAGGCGCCGCGCATTTCCCTTTTGGGCGATTGCGCATTCACCAGGATGCTCACACTAAGGAACAATAATCCGAGTAAAGATTTTCTCATAAGCTTCGATTTGCAGGTTTATGCCTAAAATACTGCAAATAAGCGCGGCTTTAACCCTTGTGGATAAACAAAAAACTTGCAAAAACACGCATACTAAAATTGTAGCAAGTGTGTGCACCAATCTTAGTTTGGAGCATAACCGTATTAAATATGTAAGATTGTGATCAGCCGCATCAACACTCTAAACCTGCAACTATGAAATTCGGGCCTATCCTTTTGATCTTTTTTCCACTATTCCCGATGGCGCAAAAAGCGTCATTACCCCTGAACTTCAACAATGGGGCCATCCAGCTTTGCGTCAGTAAAGATGATCAGATGGTATTGCTCTCACGTTCGGGAGAGATGGGTTACGGCAAGATCCGATCGGAGTGGAAAAGAAAGGATATCACTTCCCAAAAGTATACCCCGGGTTTTTTTGAGGAGGTGATCTTCTTCAATAAAGACACGGGCTTTGCATCCGGTTATTTATTCAATGATCCAGATGGGAATAGCAATTTCATTTATCATACTATAAATGGAGGAAAAAAATGGTCCACTATTAGTGTTGGCCAAAGAGGTTGGCTGATAAGGGGCGCCCATCTGGATGATGGGCAGGCATGGCTGAATGCAAATAACAAAAACATAGTATACACTGCGGATTATGGACAGACCTGGAAGAAGATGATTGTTCCGGATAATTTGCAAAGGCTGGATCATCTTTTCTTCAATACAAAAAATGAGGGCATGATAGGTTTCAATAACAAGGAACTAGCCTACACCC
>JAGIAP010000080.1:17613-17856 GCA_017744805.1 Chitinophagaceae bacterium
TGTATTACCTTGAAACGGATCCCTACTCCCTTCGATCAAAAAAAACACCTGACCTCCCATACCAATCCTCCCATCTTGAAACTAGCGCTCTATCATGACTTCCTTTTGGTGCAGCAAGATGAATCGATCTACTACAGCCATAAGAACAGGATTGATTGGAAGCTGCTTCCCAGCTACAATGCATTCTTCACGGATCCTGAATCTTCCGCTTTATTCTTCAGGGTCAGGAATGGCCTGCTGGTA
>JAGIAP010000081.1:0-2164 GCA_017744805.1 Chitinophagaceae bacterium
CGAGCTGTCTATTTTTTCATCGTGTTTGGTAAAAGAAGTGATGGCTGAAAAGATCAGGATTCCCCCGAATACGATCGCGATCCAATGTGTAGGAATATAAGTAGCAAGGAAGGCGCCAATGATAGCCCCGATAGTAGTAGCCACTTCCAGGAACATACCCAGCCTGATATTGGTGATCCCCTCTTTCACATACGCAGCCGCGGCACCGGATGAAGTAGCGATCACACTGATCAGGGAAGTGCCGATGGCATAGTGGATATCCACTTTGAATACAAGCGTGAGTAACGGGATCAACACCACACCACCACCCAAACCAGTAAGCGAACCTACCAGCCCTGCCGCCATTGCGCAGAAAAATAGAATAATGGAAAATAGAATAATCGTCACGGGTCAATCGGAAAGATCAAATATAGGAAATATCTGATCTGATGCCCTACTTCATTTGTATATGGATATGATCGTCATGGCGCACAGCATTGCATCCGTGAAAACGGATCTTGCTGCCGGTAAGTCCCAGGCGGGTCTTGAGATGAGGCTCGATGAATACCTTCTCTATTTCCGGCTCCGCCATTAATAATCCGAGTAAGGTTTTGGTACGAACAGAATCGAACACAAATCCATTCCTGGCGGATTGCGGCACCAATTTTTTCATGAGATCGTATTGCCAGTTCTTTTTTGAGCAGCTAGCCGGCATATCCTGCTCTCCTGGCCTGGGCTCTTCACAGATACCATAACCGGTAGGTGACGGAGCGTCATTCAAAGGGAGATACGTATCGGGCGACAAATAAAAGAAAGCGAGATCGAGCTTTTTACCATCATTATGGCTCAGGTGCGGGAACAATGGATAGCCGTTGAACAATGGAAACCCCGCGTCCAGATAATTGATGACAGATCCGGGATATTCCTGCTGCATCCCGGCAGCAGCCTCGTTCACCACCCTTATCATATCTTTCCTTACATAATGCCGGTTACATATCCAGGTTATGGCCCGTAACGGTTTCACATATGCCTGAGAAAATACCGGCAAGGGAGCCCGGTTGAAAGGCTTCGCCAACAGAGGCAGTATAAGCAAACCCACCAGAAAATAAAAAACGATAAAACAGGAAAACTTCCAAACCGTCCTCCACCCTTTTGAGGCCGTGCGCGCATCAATGAACCTATGCGTGAGAAAAGAAAGCAACAAAACTATTCCCCCTACCTGCGTGAGTAAGGTCAATACACAAAAAAGTAAGATGATGGATACTATCAGGAGGATCTTCATGCTAATTATGATGCTCCCAAAATACTCAGATTTTGAAGAACCGGAAATAATCTTTTTCCTGTATTATTGAAATGGAATACTGCAAAAAGAAAAGGCCTCCTTCCGGAAGCCCTTTCAACAACTATTTCCAACAAGATCAGTCAACTGCTTTCAACACCATTTGTTTTTTGTCAGGGCTGATCAGGCTTACGATGTAAGCGGTGGTAACACATAGCAACACGGCCGCCGCAGGATAGAGGAAGAAATTGATCACGCCTGCGCGCTGGATAAAATACAGGGCAATGGCACTTACCACGAAACCTGCCAGTACGCCTTTACTATTGATCCTGGGAAAGAAGATACCTGCCAGGAACATGCCTGCCAAACACCCTCCGAACAGCCCGATGATCTTCAGGTATTGGTCCCAGATGCTTGTATTATTCAGGAACACCATATAAATGGCGATCAAACATCCTACGGCCCCCAGGGCTACCGTGGTGTACCGGGCAAAAACGAATTGTTGTTTATCGGTACTTGCTGGTTTGAAGTGCTTGTAAAAATCAGTGGTGATCACGGTGGCGATGGAATTCATGCTGCTGCTGATAGTGCTCATGGTTGCAGCGAACAAACCTGCAATTACCAGTCCGGCCAGGCCTGTAGGCAATTGCTGTGAGATATACCAGGGAAACACATCATCCACTCTTCCATTCGGATTCAGGGATGCAGGGTTATGCCTGAAATAGACCCAGAGGGCAGTGCCTACCATGAAGAAGATCAATGAAGCAGGGATCACCAGCACGGCATTGGTGTAGATGGATTTCTTAGCTTCCTTTTCCGAGGAAGTGGTCAGGTACCTTTGCACCACCACCTGGTCGGAGGAATAAGTGACCAGTTGTGTGAGGAAACCGCCCACCAGCACTACCC
>JAGIAP010000081.1:2174-9007 GCA_017744805.1 Chitinophagaceae bacterium
GCACTACCCATAATACGGGCTGTGTGATATCGGAATCCAGTATCGCCAGGCGGAATTTATTTTCGGAAGCCGCTTCGCTGAAAAGCTGTGTGAATCCACCATCCAGCGAATTGGCGATGAATACCAGGCAACAGAAAGCGCCGCCCAACAGCACGCCCACCTGCATCACTTCGGTCCAGACAACGGCTTCAATCCCTCCTGCCACACTGTATGCCGTAGTGATCAGGCTCACACCGATGATACAAACGAATATATTGATGCCCGTCACTGCACTCAGCACCAACGCAGGAAGATAGATAACGATGCCGAGGCGGCTGATCTGGAAGATCACGAAGGTGAGGCTACCGGTGATCTTCACTGCCGGGCTGAACCGTACCTGCAGGTATTCGTACACGCTGGTGAGCTTGAGTTTCCTGAAATAGGGTAAATAGAAATAGACCACGATGGGCGCCACCGCCACTATCATCAGGTTATTCAAAAGATATACCCAATCCGTAGCGTATGCTTTTGCGGGGATGGCAATAAAGGTCAGCGCGCTGAGCTTGGACCCGAAGATGCTGAGGCCAGCGGCCCACCAGGGTATCTTGCCACCTCCGAGAAAGAAATCGCTTGTATTGCTTTCCATTTTCCGGGAAACGAAAATACTGATGCCGATCACCAGCATGAAGTAGATGGCCACTACTCCCCAATCGATCCAACTGAATTTACCGGGCGGGTGAACGGGTGTTGCCATCAGCACTTTGGGTGTACGCACAGCGGGGCGCACTTCTCCGGAAGGCAGCACCAGGCTGCCATTCCAGACCACCGCCGGAGTGGTCACGGGCGCCCAGGTACTGCCGTTCGGATCTGCTGCCGCGGTGGGCTTCTTTTCAGTGAGAACAGTATCGGCCTGTGCCCAGGTATTGGTGATGGTATTATAACTCCATACTATATCCGAAAAACCGGGGTGATCATCTTTCAACTCTGCATTCTTATCTGCCAGTTTCCCATGATCGCCACCGGCAATGAGCAGGTGAGATTGCCCGGAAGCAAAAGCCGGACTGGGTGCGGCCACCACGGGCTCGGGCAGATCGGCCAGTTGTTGCCATCCTTTCCCTGGAATGAATTTCCAGGCATCCCTGAGGTATTCTCTTTTTACATTTCCATTATTATCCTTGTACAGATGTCCGCCGCTGAATACATAGAGCTCCCCGTTGAGGGTACCTGTTACAGACAGGATCCGCGAAGGACCGGGACAGGGCTCATTGACAATCCATTTTTGTTGCGCCTTCGGCGCGCTCAGGTCCAGGCTCCAGCAGATATTGGCAGCCTCGGCAGATTGAGGCGTTTCTGTGCCGCCGATCAAATACACGGTATTGCCGATGAGTACGCCACTGCCATTGGCCAGCGGATGCGGCAGTGAAGGCAGGCCATCCGTTTCTATTTTTCCATCTTTATATTTTACCAGGAAAGCTTCTGCATGATGACCGCCGGCATCACTGCCCCCGACGCAAACCATGGCATCCTTCCAGGTGAGGGACACGCCATACCCCAATGGCATCGGCAGTTTGCCCACTTCCTTCCATTGCCCACCAGGCTTGTCGAGCGCAAACACTTTATCGTACCAGACCTTGGCAGATCCGGTCCAGGGTGCGCCACCATCCGGGAAATTGGCGCCACCGGCCACCAGCAGTGCATCGTGGCTCACTCCGGCAAAAGCACCGGCAAATCCAAAACTGTCGGGTAAGGATGGAAGCAGTTTCCAATCCAGGTATGATGCGCTCTGTTCCTGCGCTTTGGTAGTTTTCATCAGCATGCCTAACATCAATACTATTACAAGAAACTGTTTCATCCGCGGGAGGGTATTACCGGTCTGGTTTATAAATTGAACAATGCCGTTACATCAGCATCCGTGAAAGCCCTTTTGTAAATGATCAGGTCGTCGATCATTCCGGTGTAATAGTTGCTCATCGAGCTCACACCTTCCTGTGCACCGATCTTGAACAACTGACCAGCGCCCGTTACTATCTTTACGGCCGTGGTGGACATCTCCTTCACTTTCACTCCATCAATATACACTTTTGTAAGCAGGCCGTCCCGCACACATACGATATGATGCCAGGCATCATCGTTCACTTTCCCTTCGGTGGCCATACTGATGATGGCAGAACCGGGATTCTCGGTATTGAAACGGAGGAACTGCGTGGTGGCATTATCGTTCATCCGCAACCAACTCTGGTTATCTCCTGATCCATTCTTTCCACTTTCCTGCCAAACCATCATCCGTGCGGTGCTGGCGGATTTGATCCAGACGCTGATGGAAAAATTATTATCGGCCAGGTTGAAATTGGAGCTGGGTGTAGATATCCAGGAAGCACCGTTGAAATATCCGGCATTTCCTGTAACGCCCTTCCGGTCTGTATTTGCGAACCCGATGGCGCCGGTTTGGCTTACAGCGGATTTACCAGGCCCCTGTTCTGAATGATCGTTATTGAATGGAAAGAAGCCCACAAGATCGGTTCCGGGCACCACAAAAATATAGGACTCTTTTTCCATCGTGGAATTCTTACTGGTATTGTTGGCAACCAGTTTCACTTTGTAACGACCGGGAGTATTGTACCGGATCTTCGGGTTTTGTTCGGTGGACGTGGCTGGGATGCCTCCCTCGAAGGTCCATGTCCAACCGGTCACGGTGCCCAGGGTCTTGTCTTCGAACTGGATATCACCGCCGGTATAGGTAGCAGTGCTCGCAGCGGAGAATTCGGCCGTAACAGCCGTGATATCGATGATGGTGATCATCTTCTGCACAGTCTTCTCCCCGTTATATTCAGGATTGGTGGTGACGAGCTTTACCGTGTAGATCCCGGGATTATCGAATTTTATGGCAGGGTTCTGATCTGTAGAACTGATACTGGTGCCGGATTCCGGCGTAAAGGTCCAGTTCCAGGTAGTGGGGATGCCGGTGGTCTTGTCCGTGAAGGTGATGGTCTCACCTTGCAGCGCCGTTGTTTTACTGGCTGAGAAGTCCACCACCAGTTGGTTGTAGCCCACTTTGATGAAGCCTGTCTTTTTAGTAGAAACTGAAGTAGCTGCATTGCTGATCTCCAGCGTTACCGCATAGGTGCCGGGCTGCATATATTTTACGGCAGGGCCACTGAGGTCGGAAGTAGCAGGCTCACCACCTTCGAATGTCCATTTCCATTTGGAGGCAGGGCCGGTTGACAGATCAGAAAAGGTGACTGTTTCACCGGCCAGCACTTCCTGTTTATCGGCGCTGAACTCAGGCGTTATGTTCATGTCCTTGTCCTTTTTGCAGGCGCTCCAAACAGCGGTGATGGCAATCAGTACCAAAATTCTTTTCATACAAGTAATCGTTTTGGTTTGTGGCCGGCAATGATCAATGCACTGCCGGTTGCGGGTTGTTGCGTTTACATTTTTCGAGCGTTTGGAAGAATTGTATTTCATTCAGCATTTCTTCCAGGTGCTCATATTCTTTATCGGTAAGTTTTTCCAATGGTAACCTGCATGCACCAAGATCGTACCCCAACATTTTCGTAATGGCGCGCTGTGCAGGAATAGGAGAATAACGGACAAAGCGACGGATCATCTCTACCGACTGCCATTGCAGTTCCCTCGCCTGTTCCAGTTGCTGTGCCCGGAAGGCTTCCATCATGCGGAGATAGAGCGGCGCTGCAAAAGTGTAAGTGCTCCCGATGGCAGCCTTTGCGCCCACCATCAAAGCTCCTAGCAGCATTTCATCATATCCGTACAGCACATCGAATTTTCCATCCTTGTAATTGAGACAGGCCTGGAACTCGTGCTGGGTATGGGCTGTATACTTGATGCCCGCCAGGTTGGGAATGGCTTCTTCTCCCAAACGAAGGAACTCTACCATATCCATGGCCACACCGGTCAATGCCGGCAAATGATAATAATAGAAAGGTAATGATGGTGCAGCAGCAGCGATCATCGCCATACTGTTGACCAGTTGCTGTACATTGGAAGGCTTGAAGTAAAAAGCAGCCACGGATGAGATGGCGTCTGCACCAGCTTCTGCCGCATGCTTAGCCAGTTTTCGGCTCTCCGTGATGGAGGTATGCCCAACATGCACCCAAACAGTGATGCGCTTATTCACGGCCGCGATATAAGCCTCGGCCACCTGCATCCTTTCTTCCACGGTGAGATTGGGCCCTTCTCCATTGGTGCCGCACACGAATACGCCACTGATACCCTCACTGATCAGTTTCTCTACCAACTCAGGAATGATCCGCAGATCCAATGATCCGTCTTCCTTGAATGTGCCGAAGGTGGCCGCAATTAATCCCTCTGTTTTCATCGAGTGTATTTTATTTTTTAAACCTGTCTTTTCCATTAGTGAGCCAATCGATATTGAATCGCTGCAATACAAGGGTGTATTTGAAATCCTTGCCTGTGGATCCATTGGTCTCGTATAAACAATAGATGGTACCGTCCTCTCCTACTGCCAGATCGGAATAGCCCGATGCGCCGGGATTCAGCACCCGCTCAATGGGGAAGGTCTTTCCTTCATCATAGCTGAGCTTTGCCGTCAAATTGCGCCTGGGTGTTTTTTCGATATGCTCGCTATCCGGATTCACGAATACGATCCTGTTCTTTCCTTTTCCATCTTTCTCTTCAGATACCCGGACGATGCTGGCCATACAGGGTATCTCGAAGAGATCCTGGTGATACATGGGCTTGCTCCAGTTACTGTTCCCATTGCTGCTGTAGGTAACGGACTTTCGATGTGGTTCTCCGGGGTTACGCATCATCAGCATCACATGGCCATCAGCGAGCTGAATGGCCATCGATTCATTCGGATTCTTCACGTCATCCGTACTGTCGGCAACAATGCTGCCGCGATGCCAGGTAACGCCCTGATCATCGCTGTATACGGTCACCACGCAACTGGGATGGTGCACGCGCTTAGGTGTGGTGGCAGATCTTGCCAACCAAACAGGCGCCAGCAACCGGCCATTCTTCAGTTGGATGCCATGGCCAGGGCCGGGTGCTACCACATTCCATGGGTAGTCTGGCTTGTAGCCATCGAATACTTCCGTGATATCTTTCGGCTCGCTCCAGGTGAGCCCATCATCGGATGATTTGGTATAATAAACGCGCGCATAGTCACGGGCAAACAAAAGATGGATGGTGCCATCCTCCGCCACTATCGGCACAGGGTTATTGGTGGGTTCCCCCTTCCTTCTCGATGCTATCACCTGTGCAGGTTGCCAGGTTTTTCCTTTGTCTGTACTGCGCCGCATCAGCAGGTCCATATCTGCCCAGTCGCTGCTGGTACCGATACGGGCCTCCGTAAAAGCCATCAATGTTCCCTGCTTGCTTATCACCAACGCGGGGATGCGCATGGAAGCGTATTCTCCGCCAGGCTCAAATACAGTGACGGGCCGGTTATTTTCGGTTACACCAAGCTGTGACCCGTGCCTGCATCCGGTAATAACGAGAATGATTAGAAAAGGATATACGATCTGTCTCATCATGCCTATTGTTTTACGAATTCTTCAAATGCTATCTGCCTGAAAGCGATGCCCTGGTAGGGTGTGCTGGTGCCGCCTTCATACAAGATACCAATATGTGAATCACTGAGCATTACCAGGTCCGAATAAGCGGCAGGGCCTGCATGCACGCGATAATATTTGCTCCAGGTGCTGCCATTGTCCACACTCCATTTGATAGTCATATTCACACGGGTGGTGCTGGCAGGATTGGAGAAGAACAGGCTGAATGTATTGTTCACTTTTCCTGAAGTGAGGCTGCCCTGGCAGACAGGCTCTACCAGCGCATAATCCGTTCTCATATCCTTGAAGGTTTCACCGCCATCCTCTGAAATGGCCACCAGCCGGGCAGTTGCGCCGGAGGCTCGCATATTCAATTGCAGTTTTCCATCAGAGAGCTCGGCAATGGTGCTTTCATTGGCTTTGTCCTTCGGGCTGATGCCTCCGATCCTCCAGGTAGCGCCTTTATCATCGGAGATGATCACATGGGCGAAGCCTCTTCCGCCATTGGCTTTCTTTTCGATATAGTCGCAGGGGATCACCATCCTGCCTGCATGTACACCGGTCTGCAACTGGATGCCATGGCAAGGACCTGTTGCATACCATCCCCATTCAGGACGCTTGACCGTTGACGTTATTTCCTGTGCAGTGGCCCAGGTAGCACCATTATCGTCGGAATGTGTGAGATAAACCCTGCGGGTATCGATAGAAGTTCCATTTCCGATCTCGCTGATATCATCTTCTCCATTATTCCATGTCATCAGCAGCACGATGCGCCCGGTAGCCTGATCCACTACAGGTGCAGGGTTACCGCAGGTATTGGCGCCATCGTCCCATATCTTGATTAGCGGTCCCCAGGTCTTTCCACCATCGGTGGATCGTTTCAACACCAGGTCGATATCGCCCTCATCGCCGCAGGAATTCTTTCGCGCTTCCGCAAAAGCCAGCAGGGTGCCATCTTTCGCTTTGATGATGGCAGGAATGCGGAAGCAACGGTATCCATCCGAGCGCTCCTTGAAGATATAGAGAGAATCGGTGGGCAGGGAGTTCCCGGGCTTGGGTGGAATTACATCCGGTCCGAGATTGTTCTCTTTAGCGGTACAGCTCAATAGGTTTATAGCAATGGCGAATGCGCCGGTCAATCGTAGTAATGAAGCAAATCTGAATTTCATCCTGGCAGTTTTTTGGAAGATCAGTTGTATCCTTCCGTTTGTTTGAGTTTGGGGTTCAGATCGATCTGTGTTTTCCGGATCGGGAAGAAAAGTGGAATGGTCTTTCCTACCAGTTTGGGCACTTCCTGGTAGGCATCGATGGTACCACCAT
>JAGIAP010000081.1:9017-17759 GCA_017744805.1 Chitinophagaceae bacterium
CCATAATGGAAGCGGACGATATCGCTCCATCGCTTCAGTTCAAAGAAGAGCTCGCGGAACCGTTCGTCGAAGATCTCTTTTTCCACGGCTGCCTTTCCCCTGTTGCCGGTGTAAATGCCGGTGCCTGCACGGTTCCTGATCTTCTCCAGCTCCGTGATGGCTTCTTCAGGACGATTCAGTGCGGCCAGTATCTCGGCTTTGGTGAGGATAAGATCTCCTAGGCGGTACAGGATGATATCGTTATCGTAGTAACGGTCATCCGTGAATGATGTACCTCTGAATTTATTATCGAAAACCCCGATGGTGGCTCCCCCATTGTCCACCGCCCTGATCACTGACCAGGCTTTTCTTTTGTCGCTGGCGGTATAGGCCGCTTCTATTTTGGGAGATGGGGCATATACGGACCTGGCTCCGTTCTTTGCGAATGCGAGCAGGTCTTTATTGGCAGCACTGGAAACGAAGATATCGCGGGGCTTGAGGCGACTTCCATATTGGTCCGATCTTTCATCCCGCTGGAAATGCAGGGCCCATCCGATCTCTCCATTTTTCTTTTTATCCGTTGCGAAAATATCCTGGAAATTGGTTTGCAGGGAAAGGCCGGTCATGGCCGCTTCCACAGCGGCAAGGGCATTGTTCAGATCGGCCTCTCCGCCACTGTACACTTTAGCGCGCCAGAGAAGCACATCTGCCTTGATGGCCTGTGCGATATTTTTCGAGATACGGTCCTTGTTCACGAAACTGGCATCCGGGAAATGGCTCAGGGCTTTCTCGAGATCGTCGAGGATCTGTCCCAGCACATTGGCCACTTCCGCTCTTGCCGGCATCTCCACATTATCCGATTCGGTGGGCTCCAGCACCAGCGGCACTTTACCCCATGCTTTGGTAAGCAGGAAATAGATATAGGCACGTAACGTGTATGCCTCAGCGAGTGTACGGTTCTTCTTATTGGCATCGCCGAATGGGATATTGGGCCCGTATTTCAGTACCAGATTGGTATGATGCACCAGGTTGTAATGATTGGTCCAGAGTGGCGCATTGAGGTTATTGAGGTTTTGTTCATAAGCCTCTGAAGCGGATCCTTCCAGGCCGGGGATAAAGGCATCGCCACGGTCTTCGAAGAAATAGGTACTGTTCATGAGCCCGCGGAAATCGGAGTAGATGCCCGTCAGGTAGCCGGTAACATCACCTTCGGCCTTCCAGTAGATGGCGTTGGTGATCTGAGAAACCGGAGCCACTTCCAGGTCTTTGGTACAACCCGAAAAAAGTGTGGAAGTGATGATGGCGGCAATCAGCAATTTTATTTTCATAATGAACCGATGATAAGTTTTGTAATCAGTTAAAGTCCCAGCTTGGCCCCGAAGCTGATCTGCCTCGGCCTTGGATAGGAGCCCTGATCGGCTCCGATATAGATCTCCGGCATCAGGCCGGTGTAAGTGGTGAGATAACCGATATTGTAGATGCCTGCAAAAATGTCGATGCTATTGATATAGGCCCTGCGCAATGCAGGCAACCTCAAAGTATAGTTCACGGATACTTCGCGGAAAGCGAGGAAATCGCCTTTCGAGAAATAGAGCGAGTTATTGGTGGAATAACCGGAACCTGTTCCCAGGCCATTGCCGTTGCGCAGGTGGTTCCTGAAATTGTAATCGGCATCGCTCTGCACCGTGTAACGAGGGATGTCTGCGATATCTCCCTGGTTCTGCCATACCTTACTGGTAAGCACATCCGAGAGTGTCATATTGTTGTTACGGGCGCTGGCCATCAATCGGCCACGGAAAGAATTATCGATCACATGTCCGATCCCAAAATCGCATACAAAGCGGAGTGAAAAACTTTTGTAGGTGACAGTATTCTGGAAACCGCCGGTCTTGTTGGGGCGGATATATCCCATGAACACCATATCATTATTGTCTATTTTTCCATTTCCATCCACATCCTGCCAGATGGCGTCACCGCCCACTTTCAAACGACCGGCAGCATCCACATCATATGGCGCATTCTTGGCATCTTCATCAGTAGCGTATACACCAATCAGGTGGTAGGCCCAGCGGCCTCCGAAACGCTCACCCTCGGCCAGTCCACCCACGCGAACATATTCGCCGGTAACGGGGTCGAATACGGTGTTGCCACCGATCCTGTTTTTGGCTTCTGCTGTTGCTGGCAGTTTGAGCACAATGGAATTGATGAAGGAATAATTGGCATTGATGGTCCAGCTCCAGTCCTTCGTACGGATCGGAGTGGCTTCGATCTCGATATCGATGCCCCGGCTGCGGATGGATCCGTAATTACTTTTGATACTGGAGAAACCGGTGCTGCCATCCAGGGGTTTGTCAAAAAGCCGGTCGCTGGTGACCTTGCTGTAATAATCGATGTTCACATTGAGCCGGTTATTGAACACCCCGATCTCCACCCCTGCATCGAAAGAAGTGGTGGTTTCCCAAACGAGGTTATTATTGGCCAGGGTGGTATTGAGGATGCCCACTTCGCCACCATACGTGTAGCCGGTTGAGTAACCGCCCTGCGTATCGAAAATAGATAATTCGTTATTACCCGCCTGTCCCCAACTGCTACGCAGTTTGAATTTCTGAACATACGGGGCAATGGGCGACCAGAATTTTTCGTTATGCATATTCCATCCTGCAGATACTCCGGGATAGATCCCCCATTTATGTTGATTGGAGAATTTGGATGAACCATCCCGGCGCAAAGAGGCAGCCAGCATGTATCGTTTTGCATAATCGTAGGTGACCCGGCCGAAATAACTCATCATGATATCCGTTGCTTCGGTTGCTGTTGTACGTTGTGTTTCCGGAGCAGTGGCATTGAGGGTTTTGATATAATCCGTTGGCGCTCCCCGGCCGCTTCCGCTGAAACGGTATTCATAGCGGTTGATATAGCTGGTGCCCAGCACTGCGTTGAGGTTATGGTATTTGCCAAAGGTTTTGTCGTAATTCAGTAGCCCATCCAGTTGGCTTTGCCGGTCGTAGTTATGCGCAGCGGAAACATCACGGTTGGTATTCACCTCATTGGATGCTTCAAATCTTCCTTCGATACCTTCCGTAGTGAACCAATAGAAAGAAGGTTGGAAGGTGAGCCCGGGAATGATATTCCAGGTAGCGCCCAGATTGTAGGTGGCGCGGTTCACCTGGTTCTTATTGTATTGATCGCGGTAATAGACTTCGTGATTACGGTTGCGGAAAGAGGCCACTCCTTCGCCTGGTGCGGGTTTGCCATCCTCGTAATTCAGTCTGTAGGTGAAGGGCATGGTAACGGAGCGGCTCAAAACATTCTGGTAATTGCCGATGCCATTGCTCTGGCGGAGCTGATAACTGAAGCTCGCATTCATCGATACGGCATCACTGATCTTATAAGTGCTGTTGAATAAGGCGCTGTAATTCTTGTACCAGGTGCCCAGCACGATGCCTTTCTGATCCAGGTGACCAAGCCCCAGGTAATACGTGGCTTTATCTGTACCGCCACTGATATTGAAATCGAATTCACGTTTGTAGGTGTTTTGGAATGTTACATCCTGGTAATTG
Organism: Chitinophagaceae bacterium; assembly: GCA_017744805.1. GTDB lineage: Bacteria > Bacteroidota > Bacteroidia > Chitinophagales > Chitinophagaceae > Pseudobacter. Next base: position 12,557 of record JAGIAP010000081.1, read on the forward strand.
GTCTCTTTGAAGAGCAGCTTTTTGCCGGTAACGGGATCCGTCATGGTTTCCCATCCCTGGTTATCGATCAGGTCTGAAACATAGTCTGCGCCATAGTTCTGGATATAGGTGTCCAGGAATTCAAGAGTGCCCTTAGTGTTACGCGCATTGCCGGTAGACATACCGTAACGGCCTCCTGTGAGGAAGAATTCAGGATTGGTCTTATTGAATTTCTGGATATTGCGGCGGCTCACTTCGATGTATTCCCTTGCGCTGGTGAAATTGTATTGTTTGCCTTGCTGTTCGATGCCGTTGGTGTATTTGAAATTGATCATCGGTTTGCCACGGCGGCCCGATTTCGTTTTAATGATGATCACCCCATTGGCGGCGCGTGCGCCGTAAATGGCGGTACTGGCCGCGTCTTTGAGAACCTGTACAGACTCAATGTCATCAGGATTCATATCGCTCACATTCCTCATCACTCCCACCACACCGTCCACGATGAAAAGCGGGGCATCCCCTTCCGGCGAGGTGGAGCTACCACCACGGATGAAGATCTGTGGATTGGATCCGGGCTGGCCATCGGAGATCTGCAAAGTGAGACCGGCTACTTTTCCCTGCAATTGAAGCAGGGGATTTTGCCCGGGCGCATTCTCGAATTCTTCTTTTCCCACTTTCGTTACGGAGGTGGTTACAGTGGCCCGGTTCTGGCGCCCATACCCGATGATCACCACTTCATCCATATTGGCCTGCGAAGGCTCCATGGCAATCTGCAGACTGGCATTACCGGCAACGGGGTATTCCATTTTCTTGTAACCGGCGGAACTAAGTATGAGAACGGCTTTGAGATCGGGCACTGAAAGGGTGAATTGCCCAACAGCATCGGTGCTGGTCATCTTATTGGACCCTTTCACGGTAATGGTTACGCCGGGAAGTGGCTCACCGTCTTTGGAGGAGGTTACAGAGCCTTTGACTGTTTGCTGGTTTTGGGCTAATAGCAGCCGTGGCATACACAGGCTGCAAAGCAGCAGTACAAATGATAGGGAAAGCAGTTTCATATATGGCAACTTTCGTTTATTAGTAGTTATGTACTACATATTACTTAACCAAAGTAATGGAAAATTTTTATGTAGGACAAATTAAATTTTCCTAAAACAGGGGGATAATGGACATTCCATCACCTGAAAACAAAAATGCCCGCCAGGCGGGCATTTTTTCGAAGTTGCACAAAACTAAGTAGTCCTGTATGTTATTTATTTTTTAAGGAATGTGAGATGTCGTTTTTCCCGGGCGTTTGAAAACACCAAATGATAGACCCCCGGAGATATTGATCGTACAGGCAGGGAGCTTTGCTGGTAGCCCTTTTGCAACTGAAGGGAATGACCCGCCATTAGCTGACCGGCAGTATTGAACAACTGGCAATTGAGTACCTGGTGCTGGTTTGAATAAATATCCAGGTGCACCTGGTTACCGGTTGCATCTGTTACCCTGATATCGAGGGAACTTCCATCGATCCTGACTTTCTTCACTTGTGTGTAACCGCTTTTTCCATCACGCGTGGTGAATTGAATGCGATAAAAGTTCTCATTCAAAGGGGCTTCATCGGTAAAGCTATAGAACTGGTCTCCCTGCCCTTTTGCATGAACAAGGGCAATACTTTCGAATTTCTTTCCATCACCACTTCTTTCAATGGAATATTGGTAACTGGCGGCATCTTCGGTGGTGCTCCATTGCAACAGCACATGCTTATTCTTTTCCATAACCTCGAAGCTCCTGATAATGGTAGGAAGCAGTACCATCAGCTTACCTGCGAAATAAAAACTGGAAAAAGAGTTGACCGAAGTAGTGAGTACATAGTCTTCTTTCGCCCAGTTACCACCGGTATTCATGAGGTAAGGGGCAGTGTAGAACAATTTATCGGAACAGGGATCGTCGTTCCTGTAAATGCCCATATCGCCGATTGTGGTAATTCCGGAGCCCAGTCCCGTTGAGCCTGTAGCTGTTCTCAGTTTATTGTATTCTCCTCCCCTGATGTACAATCGCAGGTCTACAGCAGAGGCAGGATTGAACTGTGGAATGATGGTAATATTCCTGTCGAGGTAAATATTATGGGCCTTGTCTTCCCGGCTGGCACCGGAGTGGATGAATACACTGGTTTGTACGGTGCCCAGGATATTGCCATTCGCTTTTATTTCTGCTACGGCATTTCCCTTGTCGTCCGTGATAGGTACCCATTGGTTTGCATTGGTTGCATCGATGGTGATGGCCCGCATACTGGTACAGGTACCAACGGAGGCGGGTGCAGTTTCTGCCTGTACCTTGTTCAGGTTCACCAGGGACGGATGCGCGCCGGAGATATCGTGGTCGAGGTCGGCTTTCTTGGTCCAGCTTTTCGATACCGGGTCATACTCCAATACAGTACCGGCATTCCGGCTACCCAGGTCATTGGAAAGGATATAGAGTTTATTCTGATATTGGGTGATGCCTGTGGGATATACGCCCCGCAGGCCGGTAAAATCAAGGATCCGCGTGTAGCGGGATGCGGTGAGATCATAGGAATAGAAAACACCGTTATCATCCACCCCACCTTTTTTGGTAACGCCATACAAGATGCCATTATGCAGGGTCAGTCCGTTTTGCGCATGTGCGGCATCGTTAAACTGGTGGAGGGCGGTAAGGGCGCCGGTTGCGATATCGAATTGCCAGAGTGTGCCCTTACCATAAGTGCCAGCATTCACGGCAGTGCCATAGATCTTATTATTGAACAATACGAGGTTGCCGCAGGGCGACAATCCATTATTACCATTGAAGCTGGCCCGGATAGTGTATCCATCGGTTGCCGGATCGTATTCGAAGATCACACCAGCATCATGTTTTCCACCCCGGGAGGTAACGCCATACAATTTGTTGCCTACTACCAGTAATTCACTGGCAGGCCAGAAACCGGTAGCACTGTTCAGGTCTTTTTTCTTAGTGAAAGAACTGGCAACAGGATCATAGGCATACAATACCCCCTGGTTGGTGCTGCCTCCATAAAAACAAACCCCGTAAAGGATATCATTGAGAAGCGTAAGCCCTGATTCGGGGTTGGCGCCCGTTCCGGCTTGAAAATCAAATTTCCTCACCAGGCTATTGGAGTAAGGATCGAATTCAAAGATAGAGCCATTGTCTGAAGGGCCTCCATAGCGGCATATGCCATACAATTTGTTGTTGAAGGAGGCGAGACTACCTACCGGTCTCGTTAAGCCGGCAGTATTGAGAGAGGCTTTCAAAAGCGGGGCCTGCCCATCGAATTGTACATAGAAAACAGTGCCATCATTGTTCAGTCCACCGGTATAAGCGGTGCCCCACATTTTATGGATGCCCTGGCCATGGGCTTTGTAGGCAAAAGAACTGCAAAAAAGAATGATCACGGCTATGAGTAAACGGATCGGATGATACATAGGGATAGGATTGAATCCGGGGCCAAAATAATACCCGGCCCTAATGGCATCAACCTATTCCTGTATGCCGGGTTGAAAAATTCCGGCCAATACCCCAAATGGGGCTACGAAAGGTTCACTCAATTTCTTTCAATCTGTCGAAATGCGGCTTGAGATGCTCATACATTCCTTCTTTGAAATCCTCTTTCGTTCCTTTTTTCAGGATCTGCACCAGGTCCAGGTGATTCACTTTGCCTGCGATCTTTTTCTTTTCGAGGGAAGTGACCACATAACCGAAGATGGGCAGCAACATGCTTTGGAAGCGTTTGAGGGTATTGTTGCCGGTCATTTCGTAGAGCTTACCATGGAATTCGATCTCGGATTTGATGCGGAACTGTTTTCCGGAATCGTATTTCTCTGCTTTGGCAATGGCTTCCAGTTCTTCCACATCTTTGTCGGTCTTTCGAAGGAAGAGCAGGTCTGCCAGTCCCATTTCCAGCACCAACCGGAGCTCGAAAATATCCTGCAATGTGTCCTTATCGATAATGAGGGGGTCCAGTACTTTTTCGAATGAGCCGAGGATATCGGGTTTGGTGAGCACCATTCCTCTTTTCTTTTTGGACTCGATCATTCCCAGCATACGAAGCCGGCTCAGTGCTTCGCGCAGCACATTGCGACTCACGCCCAAAGCCTCTGCCAGCTCAGCTTCCGTAGGCAATGCATCACCCGGGAGGAAAGGTTTGTTCTTGAGGTATTCCCGTAGTTTCACTTCCACCATATCGGCCATGGTGGAAGGCACTATCTTCTCTAATCCATTATACGTATTGGATGACATTCACGTAACAGTTTGGCCACGAATGTAGTCTTTTTGTCCCACATATCATTTTCCGGCATCCCGGCAAACGGATCAATCCATTTTCAGGAAGTCGAGCAACTGCCTGCCACTCTCTTCGATGCTGAGTAGCACAGCCTCCTGTTGCACGCGGGCCATTGCCTGGGAATTGTCCAGTTCGGATCTCGTTTTTTTCGAAAGCTGATCTTTGGTAACGATGGTACTGAAAGGGACCATGCCTGTTCTCACATCCAGGAGGATCAGTTGAGTGGTGGCAAATGCTTTCAGGTCCGGACTGGAAAATACTTTGTAGCGGGAATAGATATCGCTGGTGATGCTGTACACGATCACGATATCGGATTGCAACCGTACAGCCGCTTCCCGAAGTTGTGTAAAGCCCGGTGTTTTGGAGAGTACGATCTCCGGTACAATATTCACTTTTTGTACCCGGGGGCTTTGGCGCAATTTGGCGGTGAACGAATCCAGGTAGCTTTGCTGGGTTTTCAAAAGATCCTCATCGTTCCAGGAATAGCGGCGGGATGCATTATTCTCCAACCGTACGACGGCTACCCGGAGCTTTGCCGGCAGTTTGTAATTGCCATCGAGCAGGCGTTGGATATTCTCTTCAGAAATGGAAGCGCTCCTGTCGCTGAACAACGACTGGGTGATCAGGGTGTCCGTCGCATAGGGATATGCGTTATTGCTGGTTTCTGTAGCAGGCCGGTAGGTGCCGCAGGAAAATATGAACAACAATACAGGCAGTGTAAGGATGAATTTCATAGTGAAAAATTTAGCCCGCAATTTATATAGCTGGCCGTTTAGTTCTAAAGCAGCATTTTCCCAATTAACAAAGCTTTGTTGCCAGACAAGGGCATCGCAGGTCTGTCGCCGCAGTCCATCGCAGTACGTCGCTTTGAATCGCCTTGCATCGCACACACAACCACATCAGGAGACAAGCATGAGCAAGCAC
>JAGIAP010000082.1 GCA_017744805.1 Chitinophagaceae bacterium
ACATTGATCTGACCGGCGAGCCAGGCGAGTTGGGCGGCTTCGTTCACATTCACGTGGCCGATGAGCAGATCGGCAACGCGAACCTCTTCATTGGAGAGGAGGTCGTTGAATTTTTGGGTAGTGCTTTTGGTATCGTATACCATCACTTCCACTTTCACGCCTTCTTTGGTAAGGGAATCAATGGCTAGTTGAGCTCCTTCCCAGAATTCAAGACCTGAATTGATGAATTTGGGAAAAGACTTTGCATAGCGGTAATTGCCAGTGGCATCGAAAGCTGAATCGAGATAGAGCGGCGTAAAGAGTGCGATACGTTTCCGTTCTTTCGTAGTGTCTTTGACGGGGGCGAATACAGTATCCACCTGAGCCAGAGACACAAAAGTTTGCAATAATGCACATACGGTCAGTAATGCAATGATGCCTTTTCTTTTCATCTGAGATCGGTTTGTTTTTCCAGGATTCCGGGGTTCCTGTAACCATAGAGGGTTATTCCCACTCGATGGTTGCAGGCGGCTTACTACTAATATCGTATACAACGCGATTGATACCTTTCACATTGTTTATGATATCATTAGAAATAAATGCCATGAAATCGTAGGGGAGGTGAGCCCAATCTGCAGTCATACCATCCACAGAAGTCACAGCGCGGAGAGCCACCGTGAATTCATAGGTCCTTTCATCGCCCATCACACCTACACTTTTCACCGGAAGGAGGATCGCTCCTGCCTGCCATACCTGATCGTACAGGTTATGATCTTTCAATCCCTGCACATAACGGTAATCTGCATCCTGCAATAATTGTACCTTTTCCGGAGTGATCTCACCCAGGATCCTGATGGCCAGGCCTGGTCCGGGGAATGGATGACGGTTGAGCAGGTCGGCGGGAATGCCCAGTTCCTTACCCACACGTCTTACTTCGTCCTTGAAAAGAAAACGGAGAGGTTCCACCAGTTCGAGGTGCATGATATCGGGGAGACCGCCCACATTGTGGTGGCTTTTGATGGTAACGGAAGGACCGTGAACGGATACGCTTTCGATCACATCGGGGTAGATGGTGCCCTGACCGAGCAGTTCAACACCTTCGATCTTCTTTGCCTCATCCTGGAAAACATCGATGAAGAGTTTTCCGATGGTCTTGCGTTTAGCCTCAGGATCGGTCTTGCCGGCGAGCTGGCCATAGAAGAGCTCTTTGGCGTCTACACCTTTTACATTCAGGCCGATCGTTTTATAGATATCGAGAACTTGTTGGAATTCATTTTTGCGAAGCACACCATTGTCGACGAAAATGCCAAAGAGCCTGTCGCCGATAGCACGATGGATCAGGGTAGCCGCTACTGTGGAGTCTACACCACCGCTGAGGGCCATGATCACTTTACGATCACCGATCTGTGCTTTGAGATTGTTGATGGTATCTGTCACGAAATGCGCTGGGGTCCAGTCCTGGTGCACGCCACAGATATTTACGAGGAAGTTCTTCAGGATCTTCTTTCCTTCAATGCTATGGTATACTTCCGGGTGGAATTGTACGCAATAAAGCGGGTTGGGGCTTTCATCTTTTTTGAAAGCGGCGTATGGAATGCCTTCGGTAGTTCCAAGAACGGAGAACCCGGCAGGCAGTTCCAGAACGGAGTCCGCATGGCTCATCCATACCTGGGAAGACTCCATGATATCTTTCAGTAATGGGCTGTCAACCGCTTCTTTGTGGAATAAGGCACGGCCATATTCGCGTTTATCACTGTTGGCCACCACGCCGCCGAATTTTTTGGCAGTGAGCTGTGCGCCATAACAAACGCCCAGTACGGGTACCTTTTCGATAAAGGAAGCGATATCAACATCAGGTGCGTTGGGGTCATTCACAGAAAAGGGGGATCCTGAAAGGATGATGCCCTTCAGCGAGGGATCGAACTGGATCTTACTGTGAAAAGGAACAATTTCGCAATAAACATTGGCCTCACGTACGGCCCTGGCTATCAACTGAGTATATTGACTTCCGAAATCTAAAATGAGTATCTTTTCCGTCATGGTGCTGCGAAGGTAAGAAAACGGCAGGAGCTTTCAAGGGGTGTAACTTTTTGTAGGAGCTTGCGTCTCATTGGTTGGAAAGCAAAATATTATTCACCAACTTTGATAGGCTAAAACCAAACTGAACATGAAGAATCTACTTTTATTATTATTACCATTAGCCCTGATCCTCAGTACTTCCTGCTCCTATGTTGGCGGAAAAAGAGTACGTGGCAAGGGCGAGCTACGCACAGAAAGCCGCTCTGTTGGCGCATTTAAAGGAGTCAGCTCCAGCGGTTCATTCGATATTTATGTTTCTTCCGGCCCGCAGGATGTGAAGATCGAAGCGGAAGATAATCTGCTCCAGTATATCGAGACATATATAGATAATGATATCCTTCGCGTGCGTACCAAGGATGGGTTCCGGCTCAGTCCCACGAAATCCGTAAAAGTATATGTGACCAATCCCAGTTTCAACAAGATCCACTCTTCCGGATCGGGCAATATCATTGGCCAGAGCAAGATCAGTTCTCCCGATAAGATCGATATCAGCGTCAGCGGTAGTGCCGATGTGAACCTGGATGTGGATGCACCAGAGGTGAGCTCCGATATCAGCGGAAGCGGCAATACCGATCTGAAAGGCACTACCAAAAAATTCGAGACCGAGATCAGTGGAAGTGGCAATGTTCGTGCCTTAGACCTGATGAGTGAAGAAACCTATGTGAAGATCACCGGAAGTGGCGATGTGTCTGTGTTTGCAAGCGTGAAACTGAATGTGAGGGTAACCGGAAGTGGGGATGTGAGGTATAAAGGCAATGCACAGGTGGATAGTAAGATCACCGGAGGTGGTGGGGTTACCAAGTTGGAGTAATGCTTTAACTTTCTTATAGATAGATGGGGTTGACGAAAACGTCAACCCTTTTTTTGAAGGAAAAATGTCACCTTTTTGAAAAAAAAAGTGACAGCTATTTTTATTTAATGTCACCTTTTTTTGTAAATTCGTGACATGGAGAAAGCGCATACCTACATAGAAAGCTTGATAAAGAGGAAAAAAGAAGGCGCGTTGATCTTCCCAACTGATTTCAGGGGAGTGGGGACGGAGGACGCAATCAAAAAAGCTTTGTCCAGGTTGGCCCAAAATGGAGCTCTGAAAAGGCTGGCACATGGCATTTATTATATCCCCAAACATGATCCATTATTGGGAGAATTGCATCCCGGAGCAGAAGAAGTGATCAGGATGCTTGCAAAAAAGGAAAAGATAAGGATCAGGCCTTCGGGTGCTTATGCCCTTAATAAATTGGGATTGAGCACTCAGGTACCAACCAGGCTTGTTTATATAACGGATGGTCCTCCCAAACAGTTTCGCCTGGGAAAATTGCAGGTCAAATTTAAGTCTACTACACCTAAAAAACTATCGACGATTGGTGAATATAGTAGTTTGCTGATCCAGGCACTTGAAGAGATCGGAACAGAAAATATCAGCCCCCGGATAGAATCCAAAATATTAGAACTAATTAAGAAGGAAGCTCCCAAAAAGCTACAACATGATCTGACATTAGCCTCTGGAAAAGTGAATGACTATATTGTCAAATTACTGAAAAAGATGGACAATGACCAATTGGCTGAAACTAACTGATGAACAAAGGAAAGCGACAATCGACCAGGCAGAACAAAAAAGTGGGATCAGTGCAAAAGCAATCGAAAAGGATTGGTGGGTGACTTTAACTTTAAAAGCACTATTTGGTTCCAGGTATGCATCATATATGGTGTTCAAAGGCGGAACTTCCCTGAGTAAATGTTGGAAATTGATAGAGAGATTCTCCGAAGACATCGATATTGCTTTAGCGCCGGAAGTGTTTGGAATGGAGTACAGGGATAGTCCAAGCAAAAGCAGGGTAGATCGATTAAGAAGAGCAGGTTGTTCTTTTACTACTAATGAGCTAAAGGCTGAATTGAGTAGACAATTTGAAGCCCTTGAAGTACCAGCAAACATGGTGCTTATAGAAGCTGCCCCAATTTCTGACAAATTTCCTGATACTGACCCCCAAACGCTTTTTGTAAAATACCCTTCTTTATATTCTCCAAATCGGTATCTGGCTGATGAAGTAAAAATTGAAGTCAGTGTTCGGTCGTTACGAGTACCATATGCATCAGCCTCGGTGAATTCCCTTCTTTATGAAATAAACCCTAACCAGGCCTATGCGGAAGAAGAGTTTTTCGTAGAAGCGGTTGACCCCCGTAAGACCTTTCTGGAAAAGATTTTCCTGCTCCATGAAGAATTCAAGAAACCAGATACTGCGAAGATCAAGACTGAGCGTATGTCCAGACATTTATATGATTTGGGTAAGATCATGACTACTTCATTTGGAGGCCTGGCGTTGGAAGACCATGATCTGTACGACAATCTAATTAAACATAGACAATGGTATAGTAGGATTTCATGGGTGGATTATTCGACTCTGGCTCGTAAGACTATTTCTTTCATACCACCTGAAGAAATTGTTCAATTGTTTAATCAGGACTATGAACAAATGCAGGAACAAATGATTTATGGAGAGGCTTTAAGTTTTGATGATTTGATTCAGCAATTGAAGCTTTTACAAAAGGAGTTAAGGAACACAGATAATTAATGCAATAAAAGACAAGCTGTAGCATTCTCACAAATTCACATACTTCACCCTTATCCATATATTCCGGTTCCTCCCCTTATCATCCGTACAGGATATCTTCACCGGCCCTTCTTCCGGAACAAAGAATTGTTTTGTTTTTGCATCCGTGGTCTTGTAGAACTGATCGTTGATATACCAGAATACTTTACCTACATCATTACCCACATTACAGGTGAGTTGCAAGGGCTCGGGGTGTTTTTTACTGATCAGGTATTCCGCGCCGTTTTTAGGGAAAGTGATCACCGGCGCGCCGCCGGCAAATAACCGTTCACAATTTGGATTGTGCGGCGGGATATGCACATACATGATATGATGCTCTTCAAAATAATGCTGCATCTCCGGGCTCACGATCTTATACCATTTCTTCTTGTATCCAGATTCCGGCTGGCAACTCTTGCAATAAGAGATCCTTTCATCCGGCGACACGGCCAGTTCTTCCATATTGTTGCATACCTGCGTACCAGACACCAGCGGGATGAAATAATCAGACACCGTACTGCTGCAATGATCGGAAGGAGGAAGCCCCGTTTCCGAGCAGACCATCCTGATCTCACAATCCTTCGGCTGTGTGAACCACTCCTGGTCGCTATCATAATCGATGGTATTGAAAATACGGAACAATAGCGGTGTTGCAACATTGGCGCCGCTGAGCTCAGGGATGCCGAGGGCGGAGAAATTACCTACCCATACGCCCACCGTGAAATTCTTGTTGTACCCGATACTCCAGGCATCGCGGCGACCATAACTGGTACCGGTTTTCCAGGCGATCTTGGGCATCTTTTCCGTGCTTTGCCAGTTGAGAGGAAAATCGGGACGATTCACTTTGCTCAGGGTCTCATTGATCATGTAAGTAGCGGCGGGGGAGAGGATCGTTTTTGAGAAGGAAGTCTGTTTAGTGGAATCGGGTTTTGTATAGTTGGGGCGAATGTATTTCCCTTCATTGGCAAAAATGGTATAGAGACCGGTCAGTTCTTCCAGGTTGGATCCGCAGCCGCCGAGGATCAGCGAAAGGCCCAGTTTTTTCTGGTCTTTACGGATCTGCTGAAAGTCGCAACTGGCAAGGGCTTGAATGAATTTATCCTTGCCCAGCCACTCCAGGCCTTTCACTGCTGGGATATTCAGGGAATGCTCCAGGGCATATTCCATGGTAACGAAGCCGTTGAATTGTTTATCGTAGTTTTCGGGGGTGTAGCCGGCGTAGTTCACCGCCACGTCCGTGATCACGGTTTTGGGGGTGAGCAGGCCTTCATCGATACACATCCCGTAGAGCAGGGGCTTGAGGGTGCTGCCGGGCTGGCGGGTGGCGCGGGCGCCGTTCACCTGGCCGCCATCCGTAGTGTCGTAAAAATTGGCACTACCCACATAAGTGATCACGTTATGTGTGTGGTTGTCAATGATCACTACGGCGGCGTTTCGAATATTCTTGAGTGTTAGGGAGCGGCTATAGTCTTCCACGATCTTCTCGATCTTCAACTGGGTATTGAGCTCGATATTGGTATGGATGATATCGCTACCGCTTTTCTGCAGTTGGTAAGCGAAATGCGGGATCAGCCTGGGAGCTTCACTGCGGCTTGCATTGAGCGGTTCTTCCAGGGCGTCCTGTATCTCTTTTTCCGTGAACACTTTATCGGCCGCAAACTTCCGCAACCAGCGGTTCCTTTCTTCCACGATCTTATCATTGTTCTTACCCATAACCAGGGAGGAAGGCCGGTTGGGAATGATACTCAAAGCCGTGATCTCTGCCAGGGACAAATGATCGGGGCTCTTTTTGAAATACAGTGTGGACGCGGATTTTACGCCTTGAAGATTGCCCCCGTAAGGCACCAGGTTCAGGTAGAGTTGCAGAATTTCGTCCTTACTGTATTTCCATTCCAACTGAAAAGCGCGGAACATTTCGATGATCTTGTTGAACCAGGTCCGGCGCTTGGGTTCCAATGCCCTGGCCACCTGCATGGTGATGGTGGAGGCGCCGGAAGTCCTTTTCAGCCTGAAAATATTCTTTGCGGCAGCTCTCAAAATAGCGGCTGCATTTACGCCGGGGTGAGCGTAAAAATACTTGTCTTCTTTTTCGATGATCGTTTTTCGTAGGAGCGGGGAGATCTCATTGAGCTCGGTCTTCATTCTCCACTGTTGGTCCTTCGTGAGATAGGCATGTATCACTTCTCCTTTATTATCAGTGATAATGGTGGAGTAATCGATATTGTCGGGAACGGGGAAGATCCAGTTCAGTAGCAGGAATAACAGAAAAGCGGCTATGCCGCCAATGGCAAGCCTTTTAGCCCATTTCAAGATCCATCTGCCAAACTTGTTTTTCATGAAACTGAACAGCGTTATTGATACAGATGCAAGTTATCATTGTTTCGCAATTTTCTTTTCATGAATTAACAAATACTTATCTCCCGGAATTTGCACCTGCCTATGCCCGTTATGTAACTTAACGGTACAATCCTTTTTATGGGCCGCACCAGCCTTCCTCCTTAGTTATTCACATTCCATACAGCTCCACTTTTAACCCTCAACAAAAACATATTTTTGGCCCTTAATTCTTACCTATATGCGTAACCTCCTGTCAACTGTTACCACTCTGCTGCTAGTGACTTTACTGGCGGCATGTAACAGAAGCGTCGTTAACCTTGATTACACTAACGCAAAAGATGAGGTGTCTCCTCTCGGCAACCTGGTGTTCCGGTTCGACAAATCCCTGGTGCCCGATTCCCTGCTCAACCGCTGGGACTCTACCGAGTATATTTCTTTCTCTCCCAAAATACATGGCCGTTTCCGTTGGGAAGGCCCGGACCAACTGGTATTCTCGCCTGCCCAGGCATTGCCTCCCGCTACCAGTTTTAAGGCATCGCTTCAAAACGATCTGTTGCAATTCAGCAAGCTGGGTCGTATTGGAAAGGCCGATGTGAAATTCGCCACACCCGCACTCAAACTGGATAATTCCAATGTTACCTGGGTAGTGGATGGCAGCGCCAGCGCTACACCGCAGGTGGATCTTTATTTCAACTATCCTGTAAATCCGAATACAGTAAAAGATAAACTGAAGCTCACGCTGAACAATAACCCGGTGAACTTCTCCGTGATCACATTGAGCAACGACAGTCGTGTAAGCCTGAAACTGCAAAATGTAAAAATGGAGGACAAGGACCTGGAGATCAAGCTGGCACTGGATAAAGGCCTGGTGCCCGAAGGCGGTACCAATGGCACGGCGGCAGTGATCGAGAACAATATCTTTGTTCCTTCTCCCTATAACCTGACGGTGAATGATATTTCTGCCGAGCACGACGGATCAGGCGGTATCGTATATGTGCGTACCAGCCAGCAGATCCAGATCGCCAACCTGGCATCCTTCATCAAATTCGAGCCTTCCGTGAAATTCACTGTGGCGCAAACCGATGACGGGTTCTCCATCAGCAGCGATCAGTTCGATGCCGATAAATCCTATAATGTTTCTTTGCTCAAGGGCATGCGTGGCCGCATCGGCGGCACCCTTCGTGAGCAGTACGATGGCAATGTGGCCTTCGGTGAATTGGAGCCCGGCATCAGCTTCACCAATCGCAAGGGTATGTATCTTTCTGCCAAAGGCAACCAGAATATCGAAGTGAAGATCACCAATGTACCGAAAGTGAAAGTAGTGATCTCCAAGATATATGAGAGCAATATCCTGGTAGCGCAACGCTATGGTTATTCTCCCCGCAATTCCGGAGGTTACAGTGGTGATGACGAATACTACTACCCCGATTATTCCAGCGATCTCACCATGGGGGATATCATTTATGAAAAGGAGATCGAAACAAGATCCTTGCAGAAATACGGCAATAGCCGTCTCTTCAATTTCAATATCGAAGACAAGCTGGCTGAATTCAAAGGCATCTACCATATCATGATCCGCTCTGCCACCGATTACTGGGTGAACGATAGCAGGCTGATCTCCAAATCTGACCTGGGACTGATCGCGAAAGAAGGTAATGGAAAGATCATCGTTTTCGCCAATTCCATTCAAACGGCACAGGCGGTGAATGGCGTGAACGTGGTGGCGTATGGCAACAATAACCAGGTATTGGGAACTGCGGCAACCAATGCCGAAGGTGTGGCCGAGATTGCATTGAGCAGAAAAGAGTTCGCCGGTTTCAGACCTGCCATGATCGTGGCTAAAACTGCTGAAGATTTCAACTTCCTTCCTTTCAGTACCACCGTTGTGAATACTTCAAGGTTTGATGTAGGCGGTAGGCGCACCAATAGCACAGGGCTGGACGCCTTCATCTACCCTGAGCGTGATATCTATCGTCCCGGAGAGAAAGTGAATTTCTCCGTGATCATCCGCGACCGCCAGTGGAAATCTCCCGGCGAACTGCCCGTGAAACTGAAATTCCTGATGCCGAACGGAAAGGAGATGAAGAGCTTCCGCAAATCCCTGAACAACCAGGGATCACTGGAAGGGGATATCGATATGCCGGTTTCCGCCATTACCGGTAACTACGTGCTGGAAGTGTACACCTCGAATGATGTACTGCTCGGCAGCAAGGCCTTCAATATCGAAGAGTTCGTACCGGACAGGATCAAAGTGAACGCCACCCTGGACAAATCGCCGCTGGCGCCCGGACAAGAAGCCAATCTCAGCATCAATGCCATGAACTTCTTCGGACCTCCGGCCGCCAACAGGAAGTATGAAGCGGAGATACAGGTGAAATCCAAATACTTCAGTCCAAAAAAATATAGGAACTATGATTTCGGTATCGAGAATATCGGCGTATCCCTGGATAAGGATGTGAAAGAAGGATCTACCGATGCCAATGGTAATGCTTCGGTTTCCTATTCCGTTCCTACCATGTTCCAGAATGCAGGTGTGTTGCAGGCTACCTTCTATACCACTGTATTTGATGAGACCGGAAGGCCGGTGAGCAAGATCACCAGCACCGATATCTTCACGCAATCACAGTTCTTCGGTATCGGAAGCGATGGGTACTGGTACTATCCGCTGAATCAGCAGATCAAGTTCCCGCTGATCGCCCTCGATAAGAATGAGAACGTGCTCAGCGGAGCCAAGGCGCAGGTAAAAGTGATCAAGAAAGAATACAGGACCGTACTCACCAAGGACGGTGACTATTTCAGATATACTTCTCAACGCGATGATAAAGTAGTGGCTGATCAACAGGTCTCCGTTACCGGCGATCAGGCATTCTACAATTACACGCCACGCTCTCCGGGAAGCTATGAATTGCGCATATCCGTTCCCGGTGCATCGGCCTATGTAAGCAAAGAGTTCTACAGCTACGGTTTCTGGGGTGGCGACAATACTTCTTTTGAAGTGAATACGGAAGGAAATATCGATATCGCCGTAGACAAAACCAGTTACAATACCGGTGAGAGCGCCAAGGTGCTGTTCAAGACACCATTCAGCGGTCGTATGCTGGTGACCATGGAAACGGATCATGTGATCTCGCACCAATATGTAAATGTAGAAAACAGGACTGCCTCCCTGGATCTCAAGATCACTGCGGAGCACCTGCCGAATGTTTACGTAACGGCCACGCTGATCAAGCCACATGAAGTGAGTGATATGCCGCTTACTGTAGCGCATGGCTTCCAAAGCCTGCGCGTGGAAGAAGCATCACGTAAGATCCCGGTGAAGATAGAAGCGCAGCAAGCCGTTCGCAGTCGCACACACCAGACCATAAAAGTGAAAGCAGCACCAGGCAGCATGGTCACACTGGCAGCGGTAGACAATGGTGTATTGCAGGTGAGCGATTTCAAAACACCTGATCCTTACGGATACTTCTATGCCAACCGTGCACTGGAAGTAAACGCTTATGATCTCTATCCTTTACTCTTCCCCGAACTGCGTGCGCGTATGAGCAGCACCGGTGGTGACGGTGAACTGGATATGAATAAACGCACCAACCCGATGCCTGCCAAACGTGTGAAGATCGTTTCTTATTGGAGCGGTATCAAACAGGCAGACGGTAGCGGCGAAGCGAGCTTTGAATTCGATATACCTCAATTCAGTGGTGAAGTGAGATTGATGGCTGTCGCTTACAAGAACGAAAGCTTCGGTAGTGGTGAATCGAATATGAAAGTAGCTGATCCGATCGTGCTCAGCACGGCCTTGCCAAGATTCCTTTCTCCGAAAGATACCGTTACTGTTCCGGTAGTGATCACCAACACTACTGCCAAAGCCACTACGGCTTCCGCCACACTCAGTGTGAGCGGGCCATTACAGGTAGTGGGAGAGAAGAGCCAGAGTATTTCCCTGGGCGCCAACAGCGAGAACAGGGCTATATTCCAGGTGGTGGCTGCTCCTTCCGTGAATGTAGGCAAGGTGAGAGTGGATGTACAGGGATTGGGTGAGAAATTCTCTGATGAAACGGAGATCAGTGTTCGTCCGGCCTCTCCGCTGCAACTGCAGACAGGAAGCGGATCCATCAACAATGCCAATGTGCAGCGATTCAATATCCCACTGAACGATTTCATGCCAGGCAGTACAGATTATTCCATCATGATCAATCGTTCTCCGGCCCTCGATCTGGGAAAACAGTTCCGCTACCTGGTACAATACCCTTACGGATGTACCGAGCAAACCGTATCCGCAGCCTTCCCGCAATTGTATTACAGCGATCTGGCAGAACAGATGCAAATGAAGAGCAGTGTGGCTAAGAACAATGCCAACTACAATGTGCTGGAAGCGATCCGCAAGATCAAACTGCGCCAATTGTATTCAGGCGCTATCACACTCTGGGACGGAGAGGGCACCGAAAACTGGTGGACCAGCGTATATGCCACCCACTTCCTGGTGGAAGCACAGAAAGCCGGGTTCGATGTAAACAAGAATGTGCTCAACGGAGCGCTGGCCTTCATCAACAACAAACTGAAGAACCGGGAGACCATCGAGTACTACTTCAATCAAAACCAGAAAAAGAAGATCGCTCCGAAAGAAGTGGCCTATACCTTATATGTGTTGGCACTGGCGGGTAAAGCCAATGTGCCGGTAATGAACTATTACAAATCCAACCCGCAACTGCTGAGCCTGGATTCCAGGTACCTGCTTTCCGTGGCCTACGCCATTGCTGGTGATAAGGGTAAGTTCAAAGAATTCCTGCCGGGATCATTCACCGGAGAGATCTCCGTGGCGCAAACCGGTGGCAGCTTCTATTCCGATATCAGGGACGAAGCCATTGCCCTCAGTGCTTTGATAGATGCTGATCCGGGCAATCCCCAGGTGGGTGTAATGGCCGGACATGTGGCACAACTGATGAAGCAACGGACCTGGTACAGCACCCAGGAATGTGCATTCAGCTTTATCGCACTGGGCAAAATGGCGAAGGCTGCCAACAAGTCCACCGTTACGGCAGAAGTGAAAGTGAATGGAAAAGTAGTAGGTAAAACCAATGAGAATGGCGCTATCAGGCTGAATGCAGCGCAACTCGGCGGAACAAATGTGGAAATTGTAACAAAAGGGGAAGGTAGATTGTATTACTTCTGGCAAAGCGAAGGCATCAGCGTGAGTGGCACTTATAAAGAAGAGGATAATTATATCCGTGTCCGCCGCAGCTTCTACGATCGTTATGGACGTGCCGTTGCAGGTAATACCTTCAAGCAGAACGACCTGGTGGTAGTGAAGATCACGCTGGAGAAATTATATTCCGGATCTATCGAGAACGTGGCTGTATCCGATCTGCTGCCTGCAGGCTTCGAGATCGAGAACCCACGCACTAAGGAGATCCCGGGAATGGACTGGATCAAGGATGCCAATACGCCAACTGCCCTGGATGTAAGGGACGACAGGATCAATCTCTTTGTGGACCTTTACAGTCAGAAACAGACCTATTATTATGCAGTACGCGTCGTATCTCCGGGCGTATTCCAGATGGGCCCTGTAAGTGCAGACGCTATGTACAATGGAGAATACCATAGCTATCATGGTGCCGGCACCATCAGGGTTACGCAATAAGCTAACATTGATGGACATACTAAGACCGTTATTGACCACATACGCCTATAATATCATGGGCTCCCTGGAGGATGCCAAAGACATCGTACAGGATGCCTATCTGAAATTCATGCAGATTGACACGGAGCGCATCGGGAACAAGAAAGCTTATCTCGTGCGCACCGTGATCAACCTGGCCATCAACCAGAAGAACCGGCAGCAGAAACTCATCGACAGCTACCCGGGAGAATGGCTTCCCGAGCCGGTAGCCACCGAGTCTGCAGATTCCATTCTCAATACCAAAGATGTACTGAGTTACTCGCTGCTGGTGCTTTTGGAAAAGCTCAATCCCAAAGAACGGGCGGTCTTCATCCTCAAAGAAGCCTTCGATTATGACCATGAGGAGATCGCCCAGGTGCTGGAACTGACAGTGGAGAATTCCCGCAAACTGCTCAGTCGCGCCAAATCAAAGCTCCGTGAGCCCGCTCCCCCCGCGGATTCCATCGTCCCCGCAGCATTCCTTTCCAAATACCTCGAAGTGATCCGCAATGGCGATACGCCACAGTTGGAGAAACTCCTGCACAAAGACATTGTGGTGGTATCCGATGGAGGTGGAAAAGCCGTCGCGTTCAGGAATGTCATCAGTGGCCTGGAGAATGTATCCAAACTGCTCCAGGGCCTTATGCACAAATATTATGAGAACACCCGGATAGAGCAGGGAGTGATCAACCACCAGCCTGCCCTCTTCTTTTATGAGAACGGTGAAGTGGCGACAGTGCAGGTGTTTGTGATAGAGGGCGATAAGATCCTGAATGCTTACTTCATGCGTAATCCCGACAAACTCAAAACTTTACAAGAAATCCTGTAAAGCTTGTCACGTTCCGGGATGCTTGTTTGTTATTATATCAAACAAGTAAATTGTAATCATATGGAACGTATAAGTTTTAGCGAATTACCCAAAGGTATGTATGCGGCGCTGGCAGGAGTTCAGGGTTTTGTAGATCATTCAGGTCTCGACCATTCATTGATGGAACTGATCAAACTGCGTGTTTCCTATATCAATAGTTGTGCTTATTGCATCGATATGCATTATAAAGATGCTGTAGCGGCAGGCGAAGATCCCAAACGTTTGTATTCATTGCCCGCCTGGAGGGAAGCGCCTTACTACACGCAGCAGGAGCAAGCTGTGCTGGCATTTGCGGAAGAGCTCACTTATTTGCCTGCTAACAAAAGTGCAGAGCATATCCACGATGAGCTGAATAAATATTACAGCAAGGATGAGATCGCGAAGATCACGATGGCCATCATCGCCATCAATCAATGGAACAGGCTGGTGCGCAGCAATGGGCCCGTTCCAGGATTGTATCAGCCTGGTGATCATAAGTAGGAACTGCCTGCCGTGAACAAATACAACTCACTCGCCGGGAGGTGAGGGAGTACTCAGATCATTTGATCACTCTGAAAACGGGATACTGCATATGTCCCGGTTCATAATAGGGTGAGCTCTTGAAAACGAAATCGAGTTGTGCGTAAGCACTCTGAGCAAAGGCCGTATCAGCGGCCTTTTTTTCTTCCAGTTTCTTTCTCAGATCAGGATGCTCCTTTAAATACGCTGCTGCTTTGTCTTCAAACGCATAACCGCTGAAACCTTCTTTCTGCGCCAGGATAGCATCAAAGAAATTCCAGGCGAAATAAGAATCGGGGGCATTCGGCTCCAGCAATTCTATCAGGAAGCGATTGCCGGTTTGATCTAGTGGAATATAATAATCTCCTTTCCGGAAAGTTTTTTGGATGATCGTGCTGCTGATCTTTATATCGCTATTGATATGGTGCGATTCATAAGGGCGTGGCGAAGCGGTATAAGTTTCGATCCTGTAAGCTTCCACCTCAATGGTACTGTCCTTAGTGAGGCGGCGCATCTTGATATTATTGGTCTTCAGCAGATCGATCACTTTCCACCAACCCTGCGGGATCACATACGCAAGTGGTTTTTGCACCGTTGTTTTCACATTGTATTGATGGAAATAGGGGATCTGTTTTGTCCAGGGTTTTGTACGGTCATAGAATAACCTGGGCAGTCCGGATACCTCGCTGGGCTTCATACCAGATTCAAATCCCTTATAGGTAACGGGAATGGATACCTGTCTATCGGCTTCCCAGGCGATGGGAAAGGAGGTTTGTGCGATGGTTTCTTTTTTGGTTTGTTCTCTCAGGCTTTTGATCTGATCACTATTCTTTGAGGTGAAATCGATGAAGGAGACCATCAGTTCATAGGTGGCTTTCACGCGCAGTGGGTAGGCTTTCAGCATATGGGTTTCAGGAACGAAGGCGAAGGTATGCCAGAGCGTGGCAAAGCCACTGCTGTAGCGGGGCCCATCAAAGTAGGCATTGAGGCCTTCTTCGGGTGTTTTGCCGGCAAAGTCTACGTATGGCACCATTTCAAGATCTTTCTCCTTCATCTGTTGGTAGATGGCAGGTTCAAAATTGTTGTGCAGGAACTCTCCCATGGCGCCGCCGAGTTTATCATGCTGGGAGGTGAGCAGCGTCATGATATGCTGGTAGTCTGCTCCGTTGCTGACATGATTATCTACAAAAACATCGGGATCGCAGGTATGGAAGATCTGGGCAAATGACCGGGCTTCTTTGGAATCGCATTTGATGAAATCGCGGTTCAGGTCCAGGTTCTGCGAGTTGCCCCGGGAGCCGAATTCTTTGGGACCGTCCTGGTCCACGCGATAGTAGGGGCTGCGGTTGAGGCATCCCCCGATATTGTATACGGGAATGATGGCCAGCACTACATTGGTGGGTAGTGTTTTTTTGCCGGTAACGATATCACGGACCAGGAGCATACTGGCATCGATGCCATCTGGTTCACCGGGGTGAATACCGTTATTGATGAGGATGATCCGTTTGTTCTTTTTGCGAAGGCTGGCGATATTAGTGTCTTTATCCTTTGAAACGATCACCAGGTGCAGGGGGAAGCCTGCATCTGTGGGGCCCATGGTGAGCATTTTTACTTCGGGGTATTTTTTATCGAGGGCCTGCCACCATTCGATGATTTCGAAGTAGGTGGGAGTTTCTTGTCCATTTGACTGCTCGAAGCGGGTGGTGATAGACTGGCTCATGATCAAATTAGAAATTAAGCATGAGAGCATGAATAAAGCAGATTTTCGCATAGTTAGTTGGGTTGGAGAGGTAAAAATAGGAAAGAGACAATTCCGCAGGGCCAAAAACAGGGCGAAAGGAAGATTGAGTAGATGGATGAAGAGGGGTGGCCGGTAGCCGAACAGGGATTTGTGGCTATTGCGGTACAGAGTTAGTACTATAATAGTACTGTTGCAGTACTGTGGGCAGGGGCATTAGAGCAATAGGGAGGAAATGGGGGAACTGTATGGTTGGAGATAAGTTGGACTTGGTCTGGCAGTGATGTGGAAGAGAATTGGTATTGAACCGGGGGAAAAAACGCAGAAATTGATTGCCAGCAAAAAAAGTCCCGCCTTGTCAGCGGGACTGGTATATGAAAATTCGTTCGATAGCTTAGTTAGCCAGAGCGTTCACCTTCTTAGCGAGCTTGCTTTTCAGGTTAGCTGCTTTGTTGCGGTGGATGATGCCTCTTTTCGCGAGTTTGTCGATCATGGATGCCACTTCAGGCAGTTCCTCGCTGGCTTCCTTACCAGTTTTCAATGCCTTCAGGTCACGGATTGCATTGCGGGTGGTCTTTCCGTAATATTTATTTCTTTCGCGACGTTTTGCGGCCTGACGCACATCTTTTTTGGTAGCCTTATGATTTGCCATTTCGTTTCTAAAATTAAGGACGGCAAAGGTAAGAGTTGGAGGGATATTAACCAAACAAAATGTCGCTGAGTAGAGGAAAAAAATCTCTGTTCAGAGATAAAATGCCTGGTTACGAGCACAAAACGTTTTACAAAATCTCCCTCTGGCAAAGCCGGAGCTTCCAATTCCCAACCTTTTACCGGGTGAAAAATGAGTTGCAAAACTAGCAAAAATCCAGGAAACATGCGCTGTTTTCCGTAGAAAACCCTCTCAAACTCTATTCCCTCGAACTTTCAGGGTACCCATACAGCAGCGGGATATGAAAAGCTGGTCTTGGAAACATAAGCGAAAAAGCCCGGCCCACCACCTCAGTTCCATCTCTCCTTACCATAGCTTAATTCATATTCTTCTGCGCCGGTTTGTTTCCCAACCAGCGTTCATATCCCACTGCTGTCCCCACTGCTGCCCCCTGCCAAACCCGGTTTATCAACCTTCTCATCCCATCTTTGTTAATATTCCGGGCCATTTATCAGCCGGGAAATCTGCTGAAATGTCACACCAGCGGCCTTTTCAGCCCGCGGCCTGATTATTGCCCCAACTTTAATGCAAAAAATAACCTGATCTCCTGTTAATCAGACCAATCGTGGTTATATTTGTAGCCCGAATTTTAAACTTTTTAGATTCAACCGCTTCTTCATGAAGGACTTTTCGTATATCACTAATTCTCATCCTGCCTTTATTGAGAGCCTATACCAGGATTTTTTGAAAAACCCAGAAGGTGTAGACCCCGAGTTCAGAAAATTTTTCGAAGGTTTTGATTTTGCAGTCTCAGAGGGGAAAGCCGGCTCCAACGGACATGCTACCAATGGTGTGGCCGCTGAAGCAGGAACGGCAACTACTGGTATCGACTGGAAGAAGGAAGTAGGCGCTTACCGCCTCATCCTCGGTTACCGCAATAAGGGGCACCTCATTGCCAAGACCAATCCGATCCGTCCCAGGAAAGACCGCGGCGCCAACCTGGAGCTGTCTTTCTATGGTCTCTCAGAGGCAGATCTCGACAAGTCCTTCCAGGCTGGGAACCTCATCGGCCTGGGCACCACTACCCTCAAGAATATTCTCGCTCACCTGCAGCAGACCTATGCTAACCATGTGGGCCTCGAATTCAAATACATCAGTGACCAGAAGAAAGTAGACTGGCTCACCAATGAAATGGAGAACAATTTTGCGAAGCCTCTCGGTCTTCCGCAAAAGAAGCGCATCCTGGAAAAACTCAACCAGGGCGTGATGTTCGAGAAATTCCTCCATACCAAATATGTAGGTCAGAAAAGATTCTCGCTGGAAGGTGGTGAAACCACCATCCCCGCGCTGGATGCCATCATCAACACCGCCGCCAACGGAGGCGTGCAG
>JAGIAP010000083.1 GCA_017744805.1 Chitinophagaceae bacterium
GATAAGGAGTTGAGGCTTTCGATGGTGCCTACACCATCGATCCAGTTGTTGAATTTTTCCCGGTTCACCATTTTCCATTTGTCCAGCGCATACATGCACTGGATATCGTACAGGAAAAAACTGTTCAGGAAGAAATTGACCAGGAGGTTCAACCGTTGATCGAATAGGCCTGCCAGTTTCGACAATTGTTTGATGGCCTTGTTGGCTTCCAGGGCTGTCTCTTTTTCTTTTTTCAGTACGATGGAATCTCCTGTATCGATATTGCCGAACAATTGCAGGATGCTGGCATATTGTTCCAGGATGCTTTGTTTTTTGCTGAGCAGGGTATGCTGGTAGAGGATCCTTTTGGCGAAGCTGCCGGTGATGAGCCAACTGATCACGATGCCTGGGAGCATCCATTGATAGGTTTCGGTGGCCAGGAAAGCGATCAGGCCTGCCAGGCTGATGGCGGGCATGATCCATCGGATGGCCCGCACCCATTTGATATCATGGAGTACTGTGGGCATTTGCAGCCAGGCGAGCACTTCGTGCAGGTTCCCTTCTTTCTCTCCATGTAATAATCCATGGGCGGTGAGGAGCTGCCTGGTTTCCGCCTGTGGCGCCATTTGCTGAATGGCTACCTGGTTATTACGGATCACGGTGGCATCCAGTTCCGGCCGCTGAAGCAGTTGTTGCAGGTGGTCGGTACCGTGAGTAGTGGTGGTCCTGTTGAGCAGGTGGAACAAAGAATTGTGACCGAATATGTCCAGGTCTGCCGCATAACCCGCTTGTGAAGCCATTTCGCGCCCATCGGGGAACTGGCTGGGCTTTTTGTTGAGAATGCCTGCTTCGTTATTGTTGACGAAGAGCAGTTTGATGGTGAGCGCCTTTTCGTCGTTCAGCCTGAAGGCCATTTTGATGAAAAAGAAAAAGATGGCCAACCCTATAACGGTGAGGGATAGGAGCAGTGAGGAGTGATCACTTTTGATCCAGTAATATCCTGCGATCATGGCGCCGAGAAAACTGATCAGCCTGGCCACGGATACGGTGATCAGTTGTTGCTGCACTTTTTTCAGATGTTGCTGTAACTGCTGTATCCTTTGCTGGTAGTAGGCTGCCGGCGATTGCATAGGTAAGGTTTTCAGGATTATGATTGCATCAGTACCTGCACGGTCTGAGGCGATTGTTGTTTGAGTTTGATATCATGGCCGTTAATGAGCTTTTGCAGGAGGTCTTCCTGGTAATGCCGCACTGTGAGCAGGGTGAGGCCTTTCTCCACCTGCACTTCAAAGAATGCTGAGGCATCGAGGGCGAGCTTCTGTATCTTTTCCGGCTTATCGTCCAGGCATACCTGGATGCTCACGGCGCCGGTCTGGATGAGATTGGGCTTGATCTTGATATCGTTCAGCAATTGGTAGAGATCGGCTACCGGCTTTTCCCCCACGAAAGAGAAATCCCGGCTATGCAGGCTCAACAGCGCCTGTTCATTTTTCAGCACGATGATGGGAGGAAGCCCTTTCACTTTTTTATTATGGATGACGGTGCCCGGGAGATCCTTATCCAGGAAGCATTTCACGTAGAGGGGAATGCTTTTGTTCTGCAGGGGTTTGATGGTTTTTGGGTGGATCACCTGTGCGCCGTAGTAGGCCATTTCGATCACTTCTTCGTAATTCAGTTCGGCAATGAACCGGGCATCGGGGAACTGTTTGGGATCGGCATTCATCACGCCTTCCACATCTTTCCAGATGGTCTGGCTTTCGGCATCCAGGAGATTGGCGAATACGGCGGCGGTATAATCGCTGCCTTCGCGGCCGAGGGTGGTGCTTTCGTTCTCGTCGGTAGAGCCGATAAAGCCCTGGGTAAGCACGATATTGGTTTCCTCAAATAACGGCAGGATATCTTCCTGAACACGTTGATGGGTATAGGCCCAGTTGATGGCTGCATCGCGGAAATTATCGTCTGTGCGGACGATATCGCGTACATCCACCCATTGGGAAGGGAGGCCGGCCTCATTGAGGTAGGCGCTCACGATGGCGGTGGAGAGCAGTTCGCCTACGCAAACGATCTGGTCGTAATAATAATCGAACTCACGGACGGGCTTATCATGAAGCAGCCATTCCACTTCGGTGAAGAAGTTGGCCAACTGTTCCATCAGCGGGTTGAAATGCGTTACCAGTAAGTATTTGGCGGTATTGATATGCTGTTGTTTGATCACTTCGAAGAGCTTGAGGGCTTCTTCCTGGTGACCATTGAAGAAGGCTTCGGCCACTTTTTCCAGGGCATTGGTGGTTTTCCCCATGGCGGAAACCACTATCAGGATCTTCTGATCCGGGTAGGAGCGGAGGATATTGGCTACGTTCTGTATCTTTTCTGTCTGTTGTACACTGGCCCCGCCGAATTTGAACACCTTCATAGCTTTGCGATAAATAATGGAATAGAATGTTTTATCCGGGGCAAATGTCGGTAAACCTTTGATAAAAACCCTTTCGTCAATCGGGAAAATGCCAATTAGCGGCGGCTCCCTATATTTGTGGCCGACAAACCTTTAAAACTTGCCATCTATGAGTATTGTCAGCAGACAAGTATTGACATTGGACGAATTTACGATCCAGCAGTTGCGCGACTTCCCCCATGCTACGGGCGAGCTGAGCGGCCTGCTGCGTGATATGGGCCTTGCCGCCAAAAGAGTGAATGTAGAAGTGAATAAAGCCGGTCTGGTGGACATCCTCGGGGATGCCGGGGCCGTGAATGTTCAGGGAGAGGATGTAAAGAAACTCGATGTCTTTGCCAATAACCAGTTCACAGGCGTGCTGCAACATGGTATCAGTTGCGCCGGTATCGCTTCTGAAGAGCTGGATGATTTTGTAGCTTTCGACGACGCTGTCAGCAAAAATTCCAAATACGTTTGTTTATATGATCCCCTCGACGGATCCGGTAATATCGATGTGAATGTGAGCATCGGCACCATTTTCAGCGTTTACCGCCGGGTTACCCCACAGGGTACGCCCGTTACCAAAGAGGATTTCCTGCAACCCGGCCGTATGCAGGTAGCTGCGGGTTATATGGTGTATGGCTCCTCCACGATGTTGGTTTACGCTACGCGTCGCGGGGTCAATGGCTTTACCCTGGATCCCAGTATCGGGGAGTTTTGCCTCAGCCATCCGGATATCAAATGTCCTGAATGGGGAAAGATCTACTCTGTCAACCATGGTAATTTCTTCCAGTACTCCAAGGGAGTGCAGCAATATATCGATGCCTGCCAACGCAGGACCAAAGATAACGGCGGCCCGTATACGCAGCGTTATATCGGTAGCATGGTGGCCGACGTTCACCGCAACCTGATCAAGGGCGGTATCTTCATGTATCCCGGCACCACTGATAAGCCCAAAGGCAAGCTGCGCCTGCTGTACGAGAGCAATCCGTTCGCCTTCATCCTGGAAGTGGCCGGAGGCCGCGCTACCAATGGTAAGGAGCGGATCCTGGACATCGTGCCTACCGAGCTGCACCAGCGCACCCCGCTGTTCATCGGAAGTAAAGGAATGATGGACGAACTGGATGCCTGCATGGCCCAATATTGATAGTTTTGCAACTTGTTATTGTTTTCTGGTATGAAATTGGAATTGTGAGCTTTAAAATCAGTATCAATGACAAATAAACTGTTGAATGTGCGCCCGATCCTGTTATTGTTACTGGGCTGCGGCCTGGTGGCAACCATTGCCTGTGCAAGTAAACCCACTTCAAACTCAAAAACTACCGCAAATGCTTCCTCCGGTTCTTCCGCCCCCAGGGCAATAGAGAGCGCCAGCACGGCACCCAAACTGGAGGACGATATCCTGGTACTGATCAATAAGTACCGTAAGTCTAAGGGGCTTTCAGCCCTGTCCAGCAACCCGGTGATAGAACAGGAGGCACGCCGGCATAGCATGGCGATGGCAACCAAGAGGATCAGTTTCGGGCACGAGGGATTCAATATCCGCAGCAAGATCATCACCAGCAAGATCCCCGGCACCAATGCCGTAGCGGAGAATGTCGCTTTCGGAAGCAATACTGCCAAAGAAGTGGTGGATGGTTGGTTGAACAGCCCAGGGCATAGAAAGAATATCGAAGGGAACTATAAGCTCACAGGAATAGGAGTGGCGAGGGATCAACAGAGCAGGTTGTACTTTACGCAGATTTTTGCGAAATAAAATGATTCTTTACTAATGATAAGATCCGGATAAAGCGATTTATCCGGGTCTTTTTTTTGGGAGAAGGATTTAATTCGCCGTCTAAAAATAACTACCGGTAAGGAATTATTGCTGAATCACATCAACATGCATTGATCAATTCAAAACGATCCTTGATCTTTCAAACAAATTATACCTATGGTGCTTACCAAAAAGATCATCGATGCTTATTTGAACGAGTTCAGAGAAGTGACAGGAGAAGAAGTGCCTGTCCGGGCCCTTGAATATTTTAATGGAAAACAATACGAGGCCCTTCATGAGAAGGATATCACCAGTGAATTGGATGGATATGGTATGGATGAAGATGCTATCCTTGAAATGGATATAGAAAAAATGACCATGCTGATCGATTTCAGCAATGATGGTTATTTTGATGAGGATAATAAATACCTGCCATTGGCCTCCATCAATGATCAAACCTGTTATATCGGGATAATGGCCGGCGATCCTTCCCACAAAGTTTATTTCTTCGATTACCAGGAAGGTTTTACGGAACAGGAGTATTCATTGGATGAATTACTGAAGAAGTTCAAATGATTGGCGTCAGCCAGGGATTTGCTGCATAAGAAAATATTCCTGATATTGTGTAACAGCCTTTGACCGATTGAATGATCGGTAGAGGCTGTTGTTGTTTGTATTGTTGAAAATAGAAATCGATAAAAATGGGATTCAGTGATATTCTTCCGGGGTACATGCATTATGATATGGATTGGTTGATTGGAAAGTATGAGAATGATGCGCCGTTGAAATATATCTATTTCTGGGGGCATACCGCAGCCAGTGATACAGTAGGAAAAGAATGTTTCAGTCAGTGGTACCCAGGTACGTTTACTGTGAACAATGTTGTATACAAGACTGCAGAGCATTGGATGATGGCTCAGAAAGCTTTGCTGTTCAGAAATCCGGAAATATTCCGCAAGATCGTTACCAGCGAAAAGCCGGGAGAGGTGAAAGAGCTGGGAAGGCAGATCATTGGATTTGATGAATTGATATGGGATGCAGAGAAGTACAATATCGTTCGCCTGGGAAATATTCACAAGTTCAATCAGCACAAAGCCCTGAAAGAATTCTTGCTTTCCAGTGATGGCCGGGTATTGGTGGAAGCCAGTCCCCTAGATAATATATGGGGTATCGGCCTTGCGAAAGACTCAGAATATATCAGCAACCTGTATGCATGGCCTGGCACTAATTTGTTGGGCTTTGCCTTGATGGAGGTGCGGGACTTTTTGTTGGAATTCGGGGACATACCAGGTGATGATGGTGAAATAATACCTCCATGGAGAATGTACCCGGGTATTCATCCGTCGGATATGTTCTATAGAATGGGAGAGGGTGAGGAATATGTCACAAGGTTATCTGCACAGTTCGGAACACTGGATCGAAGAGCCAGGGTAGTCTATTATCTGAACAACCCCGCACCCTATGAATGGAAGGATTTTTATTGGGATTTCGTCTAATTGGAAAAAATGGAAACCTGGATCAAAAAAGCTTTTGAATATACCATCAGCATCGTAAGAGAGCGATCAGTAAAGCATGAGCTCACTCATTTCGATTCCGGTTATATCATGTTGGATGTTTGGCTAGGGGATCGCTTGTTCGTTTTCCAGTTTGAGAACGAAATAGCGGGATTCTCTGAAGGAAATGAACCGGATTTTTCCACAGTACCGGATATGTCTTTTCGGGACCTCAACACCTACAGGCGTAGAATAGATGAGATCTTCGGTACAGAAAATTATCGGCCTAAGGGATATATGGATACTATTCTGGCTTTGGAAGATCCCATGCTGGACGAACTGATGAATTGTTTCGATGAGGTTATGGAAGCGGGCCATCATGCTGTCATCAAATGGGATGGGCCGAGAGCACAGGATCGATTTACGGTGATGATCACGATCCCAGGTAACCCTGATGCTGTTTTCCGGAAAGATGGTGATGATTTGAAACTTGCTATGAAACGCGTGTTGGAAATGTATATTCAATATTTCGACTAAGCCAGGGGATCATTATACTTGCGTTGAGCTTTGAGAAAAAGTCATGGGTAAGAGTTTAATGTTAATGGATACCTGCGTTGTCAAAAAATCCCTTTTTGTGGTTTCCCGGCCCTGTCAAAGTCCGGATTTCCATTTTTCCCTAAATTGTGCCCTCAAATCCCCCTCAATCATGAGCAAAGTGATCATTTCTGTAAAGGACCTGGTGAAGAAATACGGACAATTCGAGGCAGTGAAAGGTATCAGTTTCGATGTATATGAAGGGGAGATCTTCGGCCTCCTCGGTCCCAACGGGGCCGGTAAATCCACCACTCTCGAGATCATAGAGACCCTCCGGGAAAAGACTTCCGGGGAAGTGCTCGTGAGCGGCTTCAATCTCGATAAGGACCCCGAAGAGATCAAAAAGATCATCGGCGTTCAACTCCAGACATCCGGTTTCTATCCCGGCCTCAACCTCATGGAGCTGATCGAGCTCTTTGCAGGCCTATACAACCAGAAAGTGAACGGAAAGGAACTGCTGCGCAGTGTCAACCTGGAAGACAAGGCCAAAGCCAAATTCAAAGACCTCAGCGGCGGCCAGAAACAACGTTTCTCCATCGCCACCACGCTGATCAACAACCCAAGCATCATCTTTCTCGATGAGCCAACAACCGGCCTCGATCCGCAGGCCCGCCGCAACCTCTGGGACCTGATCCAGCAGATCCGCGCCAAAGGCACTACCGTTATCATCACCACGCACTATATGGATGAAGCCGAGATCCTCTGCGACCGTATCGCGATCATCGATTCCGGCAAGATCGTGGCTCTCGATACCACCGATAATCTCATCGATGCACTCGTGGCCACCGGGTTCGAAAGGCCCCGGGATATCAAGAAAGCCAATCTCGAAGATGTGTTCATCCAGCTTACCGGTCATGCTTTAAGAGAAGCATAACCAGACTGCCATCCAATTACCCAATAAATAATTCAATATATGGACCTTCGTTATCCTATCGGCAAATATGAGCCCCAACCATTTTCTGCCAATCAGAAAAGATTGTGGTTACAGGATATCCAGTTCCTGCCAGGCCTCCTGGAAAATGCCATCGAGAACCTGGATGAGTCCCAACTGAATACGCCTTACCGCGATGGTGGCTGGACGGTAAAGCAAGTGGTCCATCACGTTGCTGACAGCCATATCAATGCCTACACCCGTTTCAAACTGGGCCTCACCGAAGACAACCCCATCATCAAGCCATATGAAGAAAAGCTGTGGGCGGAGCTCAGGGACGTGGATTCCGTACCCATCAATATCAGCATCACCCTGCTCTATGCGCTTCATACAAGATGGCATGCCGCCATCCTGCATCTCACAGATGAACAATGGAAACGCACCATTCGCCATCCCGAACAGGCAAAAGAGCTCAGTCTCTGGCACCTGCTCGGCACCTATGCCTGGCATGGCAAACACCATGTAGCACATATCACTTCGCTGCGTGAAAGAAAAGGCTGGTAAGCATCAAAAAGATTGTATGACCAAAGATCTCCGCTGGAAAACCATTTCCTCCGAATACCTGTTCAAAGACAACTGGTTCACCGTTCGCAAAGACACTTGTGAAAGGCCCGACGGAAAGATCGTTTATCCATACTATGTATACGAGTTCCCTACCTGGGTGACCGCCCTGGCATTGACGGAAGATGGAAAAGTGATCATGGAAAGACAGTACCGTCATGCCCTCGACGTAACGGCCTGGGAATTGCCCGGCGGATGCGTGGATGATACCGATCCCGATAATGAATTTGCCATCGCCCGGGAACTGATGGAAGAAACCGGCTATGAGTTCAGCAAGTATGAATATCTCGGGAAAACCAGTTGCAACCCCTCCACCAACAGCAACTGGATGCATATGTATCTTGCAACCGGAGGCCGCAAAGTGAAAGAACAGGAGCTGGATGATAACGAAGAAATTGAAGTGAAACTCTTCTCCATCGAAGAGCTGAAAGAACTGCTCCACAGGCAGGAGATCGTACAGAGCATGCATATCACCACCATCTTTTATGCACTGAACAGATTGAATGAAAATAAAGGACATTAACCGGCTGATCCAAAAACACCTGGTGCCTGTTTTCCCGCAATACACTGCATACCAGGACTTACTTTTTCGTATAGACGATGAGTATCTCCTGCGTGGTTATTGTTTTGAGGTCAGGGGCAACGGTGAATATGACCTCCACCTGCATGCCTTCGTTCAGCCATTGTTCAAGCCAGGTTCAGGGCATATTCATTTTACATTTGGCGAAACCATTCCCAGGAAGATCAGGAAAACCTTGTTCGGCTTCAAAACCGTTCCAGCCTGGGACGCCACCAAAGAGAACCTGGACCACAGTTTTCAGGAGCTGGCAGTAGCCATGCAGCACACCGGTGAACAATTCCTGGATTCCATTGGCGATATCAGGCGTTTCCATGAGAAATTCGATAAAGAAAAGAAAGATAACCTGAGGGTATACGAAGCTGTCGCTTTTTCTTCTATCCTGGTCTGCAACATACAAAAACAAGATCGCCTTTTGCAAGGATTGATTAAGGAAACCAGGGATGATGAGGGGGTAGAATGGATCATGGCCATCCGTAACCATGCCACACAAATGCTGGATCTCCCGGAACAGCATCTCAGGCTGGCCCTGCTCAAACAATGGGCAGTTGCCAATGCAAGCGCACTCGGCCTGCCGGGTGTGTCCTTTGATTGACAGTTCATCCAGAAATATTTCCACTTTAGCCGATACCCGTTACCTCCTGCCGGGTATCTTGTATTATAAGGCTCTCTAATCCCGTTCTAATACCATTCTAATAAACTACTCATTAACAAAAAAAATAAAGGGTACGATAGGGGTGTATTATTGTTTTCCTGTCTTCCAATAAAACCGTACAAACCGGCATGGTAGTGCCTGAAGAACCTATATAGCAAACGCCCATGACAGTTATTAACCTAATAAAATCTAACCAGTAAACTACCCGACTATCCCTGACCGGTAGCCTGTAAATCAATCAGCATGAAGTTCTCCAGCCACTGGCTGCTTTTCATGAAGCGGCCGAAATCTGTACTACCTATGTCATTTTCCCTGTTGCTGCTGGCCTGTTTGCTTACCGGGCAGGAAACAAAGGCCCAGGATGTCACCGATACCATTTCCGGAACCATCATCGACACCCTTCCTTTCTTTTCGCCCATTATTCCGGAAGAGTTGCCACAGCAACCAGCTACCATTCACAAGTTGAGCTTCAGGGAATATAGTTATTTGCTGGGCGACAATTTCAGGCGGCAGGCCTGTTTCCCATTCAAGACCAAGGCGAAAGACAGGCAGATCCTCCTGGGATTGAGTGCAGTGGCCACAGTAGGATTACTCACGGATTGGGAAACCAACAAGCGCCTCGGCGAGCTCAGGCATACCAGTAGCTTTGTCCGGGTCAACAGCCCGGTGATCGGTCATATGGGCGCCAGTTATAGCTTTGTGGTGCTGGGCGTTACAGGAGCTTACGGGTTTATTTTTAAGAACGAAAGGGCACAAACTACTTTTCTATTAGCTACGCAGGCAGCCATCACCACCGGATTCTGGACACATACGATCAAATTCGCTACCTCCAGAACAAGGCCCAATGAATACAATCGCTGGCAGGGGCCCGCTTACTTTTTCAGGCCGCAGAAAAAGAATGGTGATGATCGTTTGTGGAGATCTGAGTTCAATTCATTCCCCTCAGGCCATACCTCCAATGCCTTCGCCATTGCCACCGTGTTTGCAAAAATGTACGGTGATATCCCCTTAGTTCCCATCATCGCCTACGGTACAGCAGGGCTCGTAGGATTGAGCCGTATGATCGAGAACAGGCACTGGGGCTCGGATGTGCTGATGGGCGCCGCCCTGGGCTATTTCTGCGGCTCGCAGGTAGTGAACAATTACCGTAAAAAATTTGGACTGCAGGGATTGGGCAAGAAAGGGAAAAATGATATTACCTTCAATTTCGATAGCTATGCAGGCCATTCCCAATTTGCTATGAACTACAATTTCTGATCATGAAAAGGATGCTCACCCTCATCATTGCCACGCTTCTCTGCATCAATTGTTTTGCTGCGGCTATCCCTGTATTGCAAGATACTGTACCAGCTACAAACAGGTTCTCGTTATCCGATTCCATACCCGCTTATCCGTTTAACGCATATGATAAACCGAAAAAATGGGGATTCGTCACCAATCTTCCATCGGATCTCTGGCAATTGGCCAAAAGTCCATTCAAAAAGGAGAACCTGCCCGGGCTCGCAGTGGTGGCGGGCAGTACGGCCATACTGATATGGCAGGACCAGGCCTTGCTGGATGGCGCCAAAAGGTTTGGCGATAATATCCGTCTCGAAAGGGAAACAGGATACAAAGTATTGTTGAAAGCAGGTGAGAGCAAAGTACTGAAGATCCCCACCAATCTCAATACAGCTTTGTACCAGATGGGAGAGGGCGGCACCAGTATGTTACTGGCGGGAGGCCTTTTCCTGTATGGAAAGATCGATCAGAATTACAGGGCCCTGCAAACGGCCAGCGATCTCACGGAAGGCTTTTTGCTGATGGGCCTCAGCACGCAGGTGCTCAAAAGGATCTCGGGCAGGCAAAGCCCGTTCATGTCTACTCAATCCGGTGGGAAATGGTCTCCTTTTCCATCTTTTTCGGAATACCAGACCAATACTTCCAATTACGATGCATTCCCTTCCGGGCACCTGGCTACCATGATGTGCACGGTTACGATCCTGGCGGAGAATTATCCAGAGAAAAGATGGATCAAGCCGGTCGGTTATTCGCTGATCAGTATGGTAGGCTTCGCAATGATGAACACGGAAGTGCATTGGGCGGGCGATTATCCCCTGGCCATCGCCCTGGGATATGTTTCAGGAAAGATCGTTACCGCCAGGCATAAGAAGAAACACAAGATGCTGCCGGGGATGTATTGATCCGCTACACTTCGCCAACAACGAATACGCTTCCGCAAACCAGGATCATATCATCAGCATGAGCGGCCGACCTGGCGGCGTGCAGCGCCTCATTCACCGTGGGGTAATGATGCCCGTTAAGGCCGTATCCATTTCCTTTGGCGGCGAGCTCCTCCTCTGACAATGCCCGTGGTATCTGTGCGCGCGTGAAGTAGTAGGTGGCTTCTTTGGGAAGAAGGGCCAGGGCATGATCGATATCTTTATCCTTCACCATCCCGATCACGATATGGAGATGACGATATTGCGTCAATTCCAATTGTGCTACTATCTGTCGGATACCGTCTTCGTTATGACCTACATCCAGTACGGTCAGTGGTTGCGTGCTGATCACCTCCCAGCGACCATGTAGCCCCGTTAGTTTCTTTACATGGCTCAGCCCGTGCTGAATGGCTTCTGCAGGAATTTTCCATCCTTTCAACTGCAACTGATGAATGGCTTCCAGCACGGTCACCAGGTTTTTCGTCTGGTAGAATCCAGGCAGGTCAAGCGTATAGGTATCCCTGGTATCTGTACCCGAATGCGCGATCTGCACCACCAACTGATGGTGCTCATATTTCCATTCTGCAGCATATCGGAGATGCTCTGCCAATAAGATGGGCGATTGTTTTTCTTCGGCCACTTGTTCAAATACCGGCTTTGTTGCTGCATTTACTTCTCCCACCACTACCGGTATGCCCGGCTTGATGATGCCTGCTTTCTCGAATGCGATCTTTTCCAATGTATCTCCCAGCAGGTTCATATGATCATAACCGATATTGGTGATCACGCTGAGCTCGGGAGTGATCACATTGGTGCTGTCCAGCCTGCCTCCGAGGCCGGTCTCGATAACGGCGATATCTACGGCTGCTTCTGCAAACCAGTCGAATGCCATGGCCACCGTGATCTCGAAGAAACTGGGCTCTACCTGATCGATGGCAGGCATGATCCTTTCTGTGAACCTGGTCACAAATTCCTGTGGGATCATTTCCCCATTGATGCGGAAGCGTTCGCGGAAATCTTTCAGGTGGGGCGAAGTGTAGAGCCCTGTTTTATATCCGACAGATTGCAGGATGGCAGCCAGCATATGACTGGTGCTGCCTTTCCCATTGGTACCGGCGATATGGATGGTTTTGATACGCTGTTGGGGATTTCCCAGCAGATCGCAAAGAGCAATGGTATTGTGCAGGTCTTTCTTATAGGCCGCAGCTCCAAGACGGCTGAACATGGGCAGCCGGTTGAAGAGATAATCGATGGTTTCCTGATAGGTCATTTGCAGAATTGGATCACAAAACTAAGGAACAGGGAAAGCCGACCAAAATTTTGATGGGAAGGGGAGGAAGGGTGGCGCAATCCTGGTTTAACCCATTACAAGGCAAATATTTGCATATTCAGGTACCGATCATTACTTTTGAACCTGGAAAATCCGAATATCCTTACCCGGTATCTTACTGACCGGGTTGAACCCATCACCACCTTTCTTGTGCAGGCCGCTTTGCGGCGTTGAGGATCTACACTACTACAAACAATTGCCGGTAGCGGTGAGTTGGCTATAGCATTTACGATGCATGAGGCCTTCCGGCATTGCTATGTTCATGAAATCAAAAACCCAGAAGTAAAAAGTTCCGAAATAACCCCTTCATGTAATAAGACCTTATGAATAATAATTCTACCCCCGCTGCTGCATCCCTTAGCAGGTTTTTCTGTAAGAATTGGGCCCTCGCCATTTTATTTGTACTGGGAGGAAGCTTTCACGCCATGTCACAGACCTATGCCAATTCACAGGCGAATACAGTATATGGATCTTGTGTACTCTGTGGTGTGGTCAACGGCAATAACCCCATCAACAATGCAAACCTGACCGACTATTCCTCTTTTGCCATTACTGCCGGGCTATTGGGAGTCAGCGTTGAACAAACGCTTATTTTTCCTGCCGCGAATACAAATGCAGGAGCGGAAGAGATCGTAATTGGGATCGGCGCAGACAATGCCAGTATTACCCCGGACATTTTTTCAGGGGTGTCCCTGCAATCGAAGAATGGAGCATTCCTTAATCCGGATAATGCATCGGCTCCTTCCCTGATCAGAATGGTGGCTGGAGGAACCCGTGCAGAGATTGTTTTCCGTCCTTCAGAATTATTCGACAGGGTAAATGTGTTGCTGGTCTCTGTGAATGTGGGGGCCTTGCAAGGCCTCCGGATCTATTACGCTTACCATCAACCGGCCTTGCTGCCAGATATCAACGGTACTCTCTTTGTAAAGAAGGGAAGTACAGGAACAGGCAACTCATGGTCCAATGCTGTTGGTGAACTATCCGACGCCCTGAAAGCCGCCCAAATGAACACAGGCATCAGGCAGATCTGGGTAGCAGGAGGAACTTATAAACCTCTGTACACGGGCAATTCCAATGGTGATGAATCTAATGAGCGTACAAGATCTTTTGTACTGATCAATAATGTAAAAATGTACGGCGGGTTTGCAGGTAACGAAACTACCCTGAATGACAGGGATCTTTCCGTTGCTGCCAATCAAACGATATTGAGTGGCGATATCGATAATAACGATGCTGCCAATGGAGCCATCACCGGTAATAATGCCTGTCACGTAGTGATAGCCACTGGCACGGGTAACTATCATCTCGATGGATTCTCCATTCAGGGAGGTAAGGCCGACCAGTCAGGTATCAATATGGTAGTGAACAACAATGCCATAACCGGTGATCTCGGCGCAGCGATCTATGGATCCTCTTCCAAACTGGATATCAATGCCTGTAAGATCCGTGGCAATGCTGCACAGGCACTGGTAGTCTGTTTCATTGGTGCTGATATATTTATGGGCAATTCACAGATAACCGGTAACACGGTGACCAGTGGCCTCATCTTTTACAATTACAATGGGGTAATGGATGCTGTGAACAATACTATCGCCGGTAACCAGATACAAAATGGTACTTTAACCCAGGGCGTTGGTGGTACTTCTATCCGCAATACCATCATTTATGGCAACTCCAATAATATCCTCAATGGCAGTTTCACTACAAGCAACAATATTGTCCAGGGAGGTACTGGTGGCATCGATATCGATCCTTTATTCAATGGACCCATCAGTGCCAGCCTGGCGCCGTTCACAGGAGGCGACTATGTATTACAGGCTTCCAGTCCTGCCATCAATGCAGGTAATAATGCCCTGATCAAGAACTGGGGTAACTCAAGTATCCAGGCCACTACATCGGCAGACGCTTCCTTTAGTTCAGGCTGTTCAGGCATCGGTTGCGGTATTGCCAATTTGGGCAATGCTTACAATTCGGATCTCTCTGATTATGCCGTGATCGGTATACCCGATAATAATAACGCTCCCGGTTCTGCGCAGGTCAGTGTACAATGGATGAGCAGCACCATCAAAGCCGGTGATCACATTGGCTTCATCATCTCTGAAGAAAATATACCCCTGGATGCTGCATTGTTGGGAAATATCGAACTGAGCCTGGGAGGTATATTGGGAGGACCTTTTTACACTGTATCCAGTCCTGCCTTGCAAAGCACTACCATAAATGGACAAACGTATAAGTATGTCGGATTCACAGCGCCAGGGGATGGGGCCGTGGCAAGGATCAAAGTTAAGAAAATGCCCAATCAATCCACCTATCTGCGATTGCACGGGGTATTCAGATTGAAAGGAGATGCAAGGAACAATAATGCCATCGATCTCGCGGGTAAACCCCGCATCGCCAACCAGGCAGCAGGCGGCATCATAGATATTGGCGCTTATGAAAGGCAGACTGTCGCACAAACCATTACCGTTACTGATATCTCCAAAACCTATGGGGATGGCCTCTTTGAGCCTGGCGTTACCGCCACTTCCGGATTGCCCGTTACATTGTCCAGCAGCGATAATAGTATTGCAGTGGCCGGACAAGATCCCTCCGACAATACCAAATGGAGGATACAGATCTTGAAAGCAGGAACAGTGACCATTACGGCCAAACAGGCCGGTAATGCAAACTGGGAGCCCGCTGCCGACAAGACCTTCCAGTTGACCATCGATCCCAAACCAGTAACCGTAAGCATCAAGGGCTCAGCTAATGCATCCAAAGTGTATGACGGAACTACCAATGGGATCATACAGGCAACGGACCTGGAATTTGCGGCAGGTGATATCATCAATAACGATGTGGTCCAGATCAGCTCCAGCTCCAATATAATTTCGTATGATACCAGGAACGTTGGCAACAATAAGACCATTACCTATCCTTTGAGCAATATCGGCCTTACAGGTGCTCAGGCGGCCAATTACAAGATCGGTAATACCACCAACCTGACAGCCGCTAACGGTACTATCACCCCCGCCAGCTTACAGATCATCCCCAATGCTCAAGCGAAAATATATGGTGCTGCAGATCCTGCATTCACTTATACTTCATCTGGTCTGTTTGGTGGTGATATCATCACAGGTGCCTTAGGCAGGGCAGCAGGAGAGAATGTTGGTGCATATGCTCTCGTACTGAATACGCTCAGTGCCGGGCCTAATTATACCATCACGTTCAACAGCGCATTGCTCACTATCGGCAAGAAGCCTGTTACCGTCAGTATCAAACCCACAGCCACCATTTCAAAGCTGTATGATGGTACTACCAACGGAACCATTCAGGTTACTGACCTGGAATTCAGCAGTGGCGATATCATCAATAACGATGCAGTACAGATCAGCCTCACGGTCTTTGCCGCCACTTACGATAACAAGAATGCAGGCACTGGCAAAACCATCAGCCTGCCACTGGCCGGGCTTGCACTTACAGGCACCAGGGC
The DNA here is from genome assembly GCA_017744805.1 of Chitinophagaceae bacterium. Lineage (GTDB taxonomy): Bacteria > Bacteroidota > Bacteroidia > Chitinophagales > Chitinophagaceae > Pseudobacter. The sequence goes on from JAGIAP010000083.1 coordinate 15,978, forward strand.
AGGTAATTATTCCATCGGAAATACTACTGCTATCAGTAGCAATACGGCTTCCATAATACCGGCTGCATTGACCATTACCGCCAATGCACAGGCGAAAGTATTTGGTGAGGCTGACCCTAACTTCTCCTATGTTATTACTGGTTCCGGACTTTACGGAGCTGATGCCATCAGTGGTGCACTCAGCAGGGATGCGGGCAGTAATGCCGGTAATTATGCCATCACCCTGGGCACGCTGAGCGCAGGGCCTAACTATTCCATCAGTTTTGTTTCTGCCAATCTCAGCATCACCAAAGCGACACAGTTGATCAGTTGGGCGCAGAATGATATTGAGATCGGTTGCGCTGGCGCTGCTGCACCTGTACAGTTGACAGCCGGCAGTAACAGCATGTTGCCCATCACTTATGTTGTGGGCAATACCAACCTGGCTTCCGTGAACGGGAATATGCTCACCCCGCTGGCCAGTGGTACCACCACCATTACTGCCACCCAACCCGGCGACCAGAACCATGAGCCTGCCAGTTCTGTAGTGAAGAATTTCAAATACAGTATTCAGGGAGCAGTACGGCAGCATTGGGCAGACGCCATGATCTTCGATAACTCCGGTGGTAACTATGTACAATGGCAGTGGTATAAGAACGATATCGCTGTTACAGGTGCCACCAAACCCTATTATAGTGAGCCCAATACATTGTCCGGAAACTATTATGTAGTGGCCACCGATAAGAATGGGAAAACCATTCAAACCTGTCCGCTTGCAGCCGTGGGGAATATCGATAATATCCCTTCCATAAAAGTGAGCCCCAATCCCTCACGCCCGGGAGCTACCGCTGCCGTTACAGTCAATTATAACGCGGCGGACCTGGCAGGAGCGAGGCTGATACTGAGCAATATCTCTGGAACGAAATTGCAGGAGATCACACCAGTGAATGCAGTGAACAATATCACCCTTCCTGCTACCAGTGGCGTGTATGTGATCACGCTGGTGTTGAGCAATGGACAAAAATTATCGGTTAACGTATTGGTGAAATAACCCTATTAAACTCATTTTACATGATCAGAATATTTGCAACAGGAAGCCTACTGTTTTTCGCAGTCTCCGCGGGTGCGCAGGAGTTCGGCATCGAGCTCAACGCAGGCATGCAGGGTGTTCAGTACAAAGTGGACCAGGCTTCGCCCAAAATACAAATGGGAGGCTCACTGGGCCTCAACTATCTTTTCCCCTTCGGTAAAAGATGGGGGCTGCTTACCGGCCTTTCAGGTGGTTACTACCATACAAAAACGACCATCAGCAATGGTGCCCTTTTTTCTTCCAATGAAGTAGATGGAACAGGATCCGCTTTCCGTTACAATGCTAAAGCCAATGGCTATGAGGAAACGAATAGCTTCTACTCGGCCGGCATCCCCATCATGCTGCAGTACCATAGCCTGGGAAAAACACAGTGGTACCTGAATGCAGGTACTAAAATATTGATCCCTTTTGGTGTAAAAACAAAGGCTTCCGT
>JAGIAP010000084.1:0-11243 GCA_017744805.1 Chitinophagaceae bacterium
GGCCGATACCCAGTTTCTGATACCATTTTGGGCTTCCTGCCAGTTCTTTGGGTTGGAAAGGATAGAAAGTATTGACGGTGAACGCAGCCGTAGGCAGGCTCATATTGATGAGCGTAGACACGTTGTTCTGGCTATGGTTGGCGCTCAGGGTAAGATTGTATTTATTGTCCCAGTTCTTCTGATAGGTGATGCTGGAGCTCAACTGGTTCTGGAAATTCTGCATCGGGTTATTGGACACATACTGATTGTATTTGGTAGAGCCCGCATTCACGTTGGCGGAGAAAGAGGTCCCCGGCCTGGCCCTGCTATCTACCGAATGGCTCCAGTTGATATTGAAGGTTTGGGAAGTGGTAAATTCCTGCTTGGCTGTATTGCTGAGGATCCGGGTATTCTGGAAACTCAGGTTCATGGCACCGTTATAACGGTAACGCTTACGGTAAGTGGGAGATAGATATACATTGTAGCCTCCGTAAGAATAGATATTGGTACGGAGGGTTACGTCGAAATTATCGTTGAGTACTTTATAATAACCGAGGCCTTCCAATCCCAGACCGAACTGTTCACTGGCCGCGAACTGTGGCGGCAGCAGTCCCGAGTGCCGCCCCTGGGAGATGGGAAAGAAACCGAATGGCAGGTAAATAGGAACAGGCACACCTTCAAACTCCGGGTGGATGGGCCCGGAAACGGCGAGTTTCTTATTGACCAGTTTCATCTTCTTTGTCCGGAATGCAAAGTGGGGGGTGTCCAGGTTACAGGTGGTCATTTGCCCCCGGAGCGCATAATAATCGGTCTCATTGATCTTTTTGATGGTCTCGCCGTGAACAATCAGTTCCCCTTGTATCGTGGTGGTGGATTTGGTGAAGCCACGCTGGGTCTTGAAATTGTACCGGATCATATCGGCATCCATGCGGGAGTCTGCCTGTATCATTTTGGGCCGGCCGATCATATTCCCTGAGGAGTCCCGCCGGAATACGGCGATCACCATATTACTGGGCTGGTCCAGCTCGATACTGTCGGCAGTAAGCTCCATGTCTTTCTGCTTCACGCTGGCCTTGCTGTAGAGGATGATCTTTTTCGTTTTCACTTCCATCACCATGGAATCGGATGCACTATAATTTACAGGGGCATCCAGTGAATCCTTAGACATCTTTACTGTAAAAGTATCCGTCTTTATAATGGTGGAGTCCTTCCGTGTGGGTATCGTATCCTTCTTCGGAACTTTGGATGTGTCCTGGAAAGAGGTTAATGAATTGTAAAAATAATTATCTGTTGTGTAATTCGCGCGTACATTGGACGTTATTAGCAAAAGTGATACGAATAAAATCCATGCTGAACCCTGTTTTAAGCTATTTTTGCGTCCGTTAGTCATAATGCAGTGGGGCAAAAATAACTATTAAAGCATTAAGATGTTGTGAAGGTTTCGTTTCCTGATAAATTGTATTTGTAATGACCAAGAGAGTTTATTTTGTATCGTTACTTCTGGTTTCGTTGATTGCGCTGGCAGCATTCACGGTTCATGACCCCGTATCCCCTCAACAGCAGAAGCCTGCTTTGAGCACCATTATCATAGATGCGGGCCATGGTGGTGTGGACCCCGGCGCATTGGGTCAGCATTCTACAGAAGCAGAGATTGCCCTTTCAGTTGCCATGAAACTGGGCAAGGCCATTGAAAAAGAAATGCCCGGCGTAAAGGTGATCTACACCCGCACCACCGATGTGCTGGCGGGCGGTGGCACCAATATACAGCAGAGCCTTCGTTACAGGGCCACCATGGCCAATGAAGCAAAGGGCGACCTCTTTGTAAGTATCCACTGTAATGCAGCAGGTGTAAAAGCCGGTGGCTGGTATGCCAAACGCGTGATCGGTCATAAGACCAGGACCGTGATGGTAGGGAAAGGAAAAAAGAAAAAGAAGAAAACGATCAAGGATCCCATATACGAAACTTATTATGTAAAGAACTGGCAGCACGGCACCGAAACCTATATCTGGGCCGCTGACCGTGGCGGATTCAAGAGCGATGCTATCAATCTAAGCCAGGAAGAAGGTGGTGAGAATGTGGAGGACAGCACCAATATCCTTGACCTGAACTCGCCCGAAGCCCGTATCCGCGCCCAGTTGTATGAGAAGAAATATTTCGCCAAGAGCCTGATGCTGGCCAATTATATAGAAGAAGAGTTTGTGAAGGGCGGTCGTGTGAGCCGTGGCGTTAAACAAAGGAATGAAAAAGGTATCTGGGTGCTGCAGGCAACGGGCATGCCCAGTGTACTGGTGGAAACCGGCTTTGTGACACATACCGAAGAGGAACAATATATCATGAGCGAGAAGGGACAGGAAGAGATCGTGAATAGTGTATTGGCCTCACTGATCCGTTATAAAGCCGCATTGGAAGGCAAACAGCACCAGGCATCCGGCCAGAATGCCCCCGGGAATACCGGCAACCAGGAGCAACAGCCACAACCAGCCGCAATTCCCAAAGACGCCAACAGGAAATAATTCCCCCGTTCATAAACCGATGAGTATAGCATGTTGAAAACAATCCTTCGCAGCCTTACCATTTGTGTTGCATTTACGGCACTTGCCTCCTATCAGAAAGCTCCTGAAAAGGAACTGAAACCCAGTTTCAAGACCATCATCGTGGATGCAGGCCATGGCGGCAAAGCCATCGGTGCACGTGGAAAAAATTCAACAGAAAAGGCTGTTTGTCTGGCCATTGCCCTCAAACTGGGGAAACAACTGAGCCAGATACCGGGTGTGAAAGTGGTATATACCCGGAAGACGGATGTGTATGTGGATAACCGTTACAGGGCAGAGATGGCCAATAAGAATAAAGGAGACCTTTATATATCCATACATGCCAATTCTGCCCCGCCCATCGTTACCAAAAAAAAGATCGGCACCCAAAAGGAGATCTATTACACCGGCAAGGGAAAGAACAGGAAGAAACGGACAAGGATAGTTCCCAAATACAGGATCTACTCCTCTCCCAACCCCGCGCACGGCACCGAAACCTATATCTGGGCGGCTGACCGCACCGATGCCAAGGGTGAGTTTGTAGCCGAAAGGATCTCTTCGGAAGAATACACTCCGGATATCGATAGCCCCGAGTTCAGGGTGAAATCGATGTTATGGACCAAAAGATACTTCGATAAAAGCCTTTCCCTGGCCTCATTTGTGGAACAGGAATTTGTAAAAGGAGGCAGATCCAGCCGTGGCGTGAAACAAAGGAACAATGAAGGTATCTGGATCTTGCAGGCCACTGCCATGCCCAGTATCCTGGTGGAAACCGGTTTCATCTCCAACCGGAATGATGAGAACTACCTCAGCAGCGCCAAAGGCCAGGAAGCCATCGCCAAACATATCTATCAGGCTGTCAAGAGATACAAGGTGGCCATGGAAGCTAAATGATGCCCCGCCTTCTGCTCAAATGTTTTATTTTTGTTGCGGCGTTCAAAAAAACGCATCTTGCCAACTGAAAGGACGTAGCGCTAAAAATCACTAGCATGAAAATTTCTAATGAGACTAAGATTGGTTCACTTACTGCAATCGCCATTGCTGTTCTGATCCTTGGATTTAACTTTCTGAAAGGAAAAGATTTCAATACCACCAAGCATAAATTATTCGCTGTATTCCCTTCCGTTGAAGGGCTGATGATCTCCAACCCGGTAACCGTCAACGGTCTCCAGGTAGGAAAGGTCAGCACCATCGAGGCAAAGGATAAGAGCCTTACCGGCATCATCGTTGGCATCACCCTCACCCAGGAAGTGAATATCCCGAAGAACTCCGCCGCCTCACTCAGCACAGACCTGTTGGGATCATCCACCACCCTCAAGATCTTCCTCGGCGATGCAACCGAGCTGGTAAGCGATGGAGATACCCTCAGCACCCGGCCCATCAAGGGGCTCACGGATAAGCTCCAGGCCAGCCTTGACCCTGCCCTGGCAAGCGCCACTCAAACATTGCACTCACTGGATACATTGGTAAAGAACCTCAACAGCCTGCTGGATCCCAATACTAAAAATAACCTGGCATCCATCATTTCCAATCTTACCAAATCTACACAGAGCCTCAATAAACTGCTGGATGCCCAATCAGGTATGCTGGCCAAAAGCCTCAATAACGTAGAATCCGTTACCGGCAATCTCGCCAAAAGCAATGAGAAGATCACTTCAACCGTCGATAACCTGGAGAAGACATCTAACAATCTCGCCAATGCGAAGATCAAAGAAACCATCGATAACCTGGAAAGTGTCACCAACAAACTCAGCACCGCAGTTGGTAAAACCACGAGCAAGGACAATACGATGGGGCTGCTGTTAAATGATCGCCAATTGTACGATGAGCTCCGCCAGACCAACAGGAGTTTGACTACTTTGCTCGACGATCTCCGCCTTCACCCCAAACGTTATGTGAATATCTCCGTGTTCGGGCGTAAAGACAAAAGCGGGCCAATAACAGCACCAGTTTATGATTCCGTTTCCAATAAGTAAAACCATGAAGCAATATTCAGCCCTGCTGGTATTCAGTTTACTTCTTTGCTTCAAAGGTTTTACCCAGTCCACAGATACCACCGGTAAAATGGTGAAATGGATCAACTCGGAAAAATTCCGTTTCGAAAAGCTGGACTCCGTTACCGAGCTCAATATCTGGGTGGGAAATGTGATCGTCAAACAGAACAATACTACCTTTTATTGCGATTCCGCCATTTTCAACAAACGGTCCAGGACACTCGAAGCTTTCGGGAATGTTCATATCAATGACGCAGACAGCGTTCATACTTATAGCCAGTACCTCTTGTACTATATCGATACCCGTATCGCCCATCTCAAAAAGAAAGTGAAACTCACAGACGGAAAGATCACCCTCTTTACGGAAGAGCTCCGGTACGATGCCAATGAAAAGATCGGCGACTACTACAACGGCGGCCGCGTAGTGAACGGTAATTCTGTGCTCACCAGCCAGGAAGGCACATACTATGGAGAGATGAAGGATGTGTACTTTAAGAAGAATGTAGTGCTGAACGATCCGTCCTATACCTTAAAATCAGACTCCTTATTATATAATACAGATACGGAGATCTCCACCTTCATCACCAAGACCTTCATCACCGATAGTTCCGGTAAAACCATCGAAGCCCGGGAAGGCACCTATGATGTGAAGAATAAGAGAGCTTATTTCGCCAGTCGCCCGATCATCACTGATCCCAAAGCCCGCACCCGCATTGTGGCCAACCAGATCGACCGGGATGATAAAACAGGCGTCAGCCTCCTCACCGGGAACGCTGTATACATCGATTCAGCGCAAGGCGTGTCTGTACTCGCCAACCGGATCCAGGCCAATAGCAATGATGCCAGCTTCTTTGCCACACAGCAGCCGCTCATGATCCTGAAACAAGAATCGGACTCGATATATATTGCAGCCGATACCCTGTTCTCCGGCAGGCTGAGCAAACTGCAACATACATTGGATTCCATTGCAGCAATGAACGCGGAAAGAGATAGCCTGGTAAGGGCGGCGGCAGCCAAAAAGCAGATAAAGCTGAAAGATTCAACGGAGTTAACGATGATCAATAACCGTAAAGGATCGGAGAAGGACTCCACCTTTTTACCGGGGGCGGTCACAAGCGATAGCCTGCTGGCCCATACGGCTGATCCTTCGAAACATAAACGGATCGGAAAGGATACCATCACCTCAGCGTTTAATGTACAAGCGGATTCGATCTCCCAAAAACAGGTAAACGATAGTCTTTCCCGTGTGCAAGATCAGGCACTTGTTCAAAAACTGAGGAGTAAAGCAGACTCCACCATTTCGGCCAATCTGGATACAACTGCCAGGTTGAAGCAAGTGAACCAGAAACCAGTTATTGCAGGTAAACCAGCGGCTCAACCGGCAACTGTTGCAAAACCGACAACCGGCAAACTAAAGAACCCTGTCGTGATCAGCGACACCACCAAAAGCAATGATAGCACCGACCGCTATTTCCAGGCCTATCATAATGTAAGGATATTCTCAGACAGCTTGCAGGCCGTAAGCGATAGCTTATTCTATTCAGGAAAGGATTCCATCTTCCGCCTCTTCACGGATCCCGTGGTTTGGTCCGGGGACAACCAGCTTACCGGAGATACCATCTACCTGTACACGAAAAACAAGAAAGCCGACAAACTCTATGTATGGGAGAATGCGCTGGCCGTGAACAAGACTGGGATCGAGATGTACAACCAGCTCAAGGGTAATCGCCTCACCGGTATCTTCGCCAATGGAGAGCTGGATTATTTGCGGGCCAAAGGCAATGCAGAGAGTGTGTATTATGTGAAGGACGAAGACAGTGCATTGGTGGGCATCAACAATGTGAATGGTGATATCATCGATCTCAGGTTCAAGAATAAGGAACTGGATAAGGTAGTGGTGATCAGCGAGCCCAAAGGAGCGATGATCCCCGTAAGCCAGGCCACTGAACAGGAGAAGATCCTGCGTAATTTCAAATGGAGGGATGCAAGAAGGCCCAAGACAAAATTCGAGCTCTTCGGCAATTGATCCGCTTCACATAGTTTTCACTTTCCTTTGCATCAACTTTAACAGGGCCATTATCTATACACTGGCATCATTTTCGTTTTCCCCTATAAAACTGAAAATATGCAAAGGATCATTGTAACCCTGCTCCTGGCGGGCGCTTTTGTGATCGGCAGCCAACATGCGAAAGCACAGGACTACAGGTTTGGGATCGGTCTCCGGTTGAGCAACTCAACTCCCACCCTCAACAACTCCATCACCGGAAAATACAATGTAACGGAAAAGAGCGCCGTGGAAGGAATGGTGTCCTTCGGGTCCCGGTTTGGATTGGGCGCCTTACTGGAGCTCCATCAGAATTTTTCAACGCCGGGACTGCGCTGGTTCTATGGTGCGGGTGTGTTTGCAGGCTGGCAGGACAAGGAAACCTATCTTGGTCCCACAGGTATCCTGGGCATCGAATATACCTTCCCGAAAGCTCCCATCAATATTTCGGCCGACTGGAAGCCGGAGCTGGATATCATCCCCGATATCAATTTCGTACCTGATGCATTTGCCATCACTGTGCGGTTTACCTTAAAATAAGTAACTTACTTCTGCAACAAACTGCAACCCTACCGGCAAAAAGACGGCCTATTCCCGAAAAAACCAGCATGTATATGCTAGTTCGAAAAAATTATTGCTGATTTTGCCAATTTTTTTAACATTTGATGCGGTTTTGTGCAGGAATTTACTTTATTTTACCCGGTAACCATCTAACGGTATGCTAAAGAAAGAAAGACAGGCGTATATTCTACACCAGGTTAATCTCCATAACAAAGTGCTCTCATCATCATTGAGCCAGGAGATCAGTGTGTCCGAAGATACAATCCGCAGAGACTTGCAGGAACTGGCGGACGAAGGCAAGATCATCAAGGTACATGGCGGTGCCCTTTCCCATTCTTTCAGCCAGGTGTATTATCCCTCCAACAATGTTTATTCTCTCGATAACAAAAAGATCATTGCACAGAAAGCGGCTTCACTGATAGAGGATGGCATGTTTGTGCTCACTACGGGTGGCACTACCATCATCGAGCTGGCGAGAGCATTGCCGCCGCAACTGAAGGCAACCTTCATTTCCGGCAGCATTCCGGTGGTGCTGGAGTATATGCATCACCCTTCCATCGACGTGATCCTGATCGGCGATAAAGTGTCGAAGAATTCAAAGATCACGGTTGGTGCAGAAGCGATCGCCCAGATAAAAAGGATCCGTGCTGACCTCTGTTTCCTCGGCATCAATGCCATCGATATCAAGAACGGGATTACGGACAACGATTGGGACGTGGTCACTTTGAAGAAAGCGATGATAGAGTCTGCACAGAAAGTGGTTTGTTTGACCATTGCGGAAAAGATCAATTCATTGCAGCCCATTCATATAGACGACATCAGTAAGATCCACACCCTTATTACTGAGTTATCTCCCGATGATCCTCTGCTTAAACCATATAAAGACGCAGGCATAGAAGTACTTTAAGGTTCCATACATCTCTGATACATTAACGACAAACTAACTCGCTATGAGAAAAAATCTCCGGCTTGTGGTAATGCTACTCGTATTGCCATTAAGCACCCTATTTGCCCAGAGGGTTTTCGGGCAAGAACGGTCGGTGGTTGGCACTGTGACCGACGAAGCAAATATCCCGTTACAAGGGGTAACTGTCCTCAACAAGGCCACCAACAAATCCACGCAAACGGATCCATCAGGTCTTTTCAAGATCATGGCAGCAGAAGGCCAGGAATTGCTGCTCACTTTCGTTGGATACGAGACCACCACTTACAAAGTAGGTGAAGACGAAAAGTTCACGATCAAAATGGGCTCCATTTCCAAAGAATTGCAGGAAGTGACCATCGCTTATGGTATCAAGAAGAAACCACGCGAACTGGGTTACCAGGCTCCCACCGTTTCTGGTAAAGAAGTTGCGGAAACACAGCGCGACAACTTCTTCAACTCACTGGCGGGCCGTATCCCCGGAGCCGCAGTGACCAGTACATCCGGTGCGCCCGGCGCTTCTTCCATGATCGTACTGAGAGGTGGTACTTCCATCGGCGGCAACAACCAACCCCTGTTAGTGGTGGATGGTGTGCCTTACGATAACAATACCATCAACCAGGAAGCATTGCTCGGAAGCTCATCCGTTTCATTCGTGAACAGGAACTCCGATTATTCCAACCGCGGTATGGATATCAATCCCAATGACATCGAAACCATCACCGTGCTGAAAGGACCTGAGGCCACAGCCCTGTATGGTGCAGACGGTGCTGCAGGCGCTTTGATCATCACCACAAAGAAAGGCAGATCAGGAACTGGCAATATCAGTTACGACAATAGCTTCCGTACTGAAAAAGTATATCGTTTCCCTGAAGTACAAACTGTGTATGGCAGAGGTACAAATGGTATTGCCAATCCGGACGCGGTGGTCAATCCGTTTTCCCTGGGTAACCTGTACTCTTATTTCGGGCCCAAATATCCCGAAGGCACCAAATTCTACGACAACTTCAATGCCTTCTTCAAAACAGGCTTCACCCAAAAGCATAATATTTCTTTTGAAGGCGGAGGCGAGGGAACCACTTATCGCATGAGCGCCAGCTACACTGGCCAGGAAGGTGTGATCCCCACTACGGAGTTCAATTCACTGAGCTTCCGTTTGACAGGATCCACCAAGCTGAGAAAGAACCTTAGCATGAACTCCTCTTTCACCTATGTGTCTTCCAAAACCATCAAGGCCTCAAAAGGTATGGGTAGCTATTTTCTTACCCTCCTGAACTGGCCTGCCGATAACGATGTACATGATTATTTGACGCCAGAAGGTGGCCGGAAGATCCTGAGAGGATCCGGAAGCGCGTCCACCGAATATGATAACCCATTCTGGGACGTGAACAGGAACCCGGCACAGGACCGCGTTACACGCTCTACCGGCAATATCCAGTTGAACTATGACCCTACCAAATGGTGGAACCTGTCTGTGGTTACCGGTGTTGACGGATACACACAAGCCGGTTATTACGATGTACATCCGGAATCACGTTATGGTGTTGCCACTGCTGGTCTCGTTTCTGATTACACTTCCACTATCAGGAACTTCAGCGGTAACTTGCGTTCTACCTTCAAGAAGGATTTCGGCAAATTCAGCAATAGCCTTACGGTAGGGTTCTCGTTTGATGATAACAAAACCACTACCAACTCACAGAAGGGTGAAAAATACTATGAAAAGAATTTCTACTCCATCAATAACACGGACCCACTGACCAGGAGCGCTGCGCTCAATATGTACAAGATCCGCAAGGCCCGTATGATCAGCAACCTGAGCATTTCTTATGATGAGCTGGTTTACCTGTCTTTGTCTTACACAAGAGAAAACACTTCAACCCTGGTATCACGCAACGTGGATAAAGTAACCTACTATCCATTTGGCGGAGGCTCACTGGCCTTTGTGTTCAGCGACCTTAACGTGTTCAAGAACCTGCCCTGGTTGAGCTACGGTAAAGCACGTCTTTCCTATGCATCCACTGGTAAAGGACCGATCGTTGCCGGTATTATCGACCCCACGATGGTTTCACAGATCACTACCGGCGGCGGATATGCGTATGGTACTACAGGTAACAACTACAACCTGAAACCAGAATATACCAATACTCTCGAGTTCGGTGGCGAGTTCCGCTTCCTGAACGACAGGCTGGGTATCGATATCGCGCGTTATTATCAAAGAAGTAAGGACCAGATCCTCGGTGCACGCGCTTCTTACGGAAGTGGTTTCGTGGTCGCTTACCTGAATGGTGGTCTCGTAGAGAACCGTGGTATCGAAATGCAGATCACTGGTACGCCCGTCAAGAACAAGAACCTGAAATGGGATATCACTGCCAACTTCGACAGGAACGTTGGACAGGTGCTTGAAATGCCGGCCAGTCTCCCCACATTCTATGATTCCGATACATGGGTGTTCGGAAACCTGCGCTCCCAGTTGTACAAGGGCGCCTTCACCAGCAACCTTTCCGGATATACTTTCAGAAGGAACGGAAGGGGCGATCTGCTGATCAATCCCGGTACAGGTATGCCGATGCGTAGCCTGGATTTTGAAACAGTTGGCGACCGCTCTCCACAATACAAAGTAGGTTTGATCAACAATATCCGCTACAAGGATTTCAACCTGAGCTTCAACCTCGATTTCCGCAGGGGCGGTGATGTTTTCAACGGTAACGAATACCTGCTCTACCTGACCGGCCTGAGCAAACGTACCCTCGACCGCGAGAAAAGCATCATCATCAAAGGTGTATTGCAGGATGGCCTGGAGAACAGCGCCAAGCCGACTCAGAACAATATCGCCATCACTCCGTACTACAAGAACGATTATTTCGGCACAGACGTAGTTACCGAAGGCGATTTCATCGAAGAAGTGGACTGGATCCGTTTGAGGGATGTAACGCTGTCCTACAACCTGCCCAATGCTGTGCTGAAACGCCAGAAAGTGTTCAAGAACGTAGCTTTCTTCGTTACCGGAACAGATCTTTTCATCATCACCAACTATACAGGCGCTGACCCTTCAGTGAACGCCAATACGGCCTCTAACCGTGGGTTTGGTGGAGTTGGTATCGATTATGGCACGTTGGCCACTCCGAGAGCTATCAACTTTGGTGTAAGAGTTCAATTGTAAAAGATCAAAAAAGAGACAATCATGAAAAAATTATCCTTCATCATCATACTC
>JAGIAP010000084.1:11253-14426 GCA_017744805.1 Chitinophagaceae bacterium
ATCATACTCATTGCAGGCGCCTGCCTGACAATGACCTCTTGTAAGAAATGGCTGGACGTCAACTACGATCCGGACACTCCGCAGGATCCCGGCGCCTCTTCCGTATTCCCGTCGCAACTGGCGGCTATCCCCAGGGGCATCCAGTGGGATGCACGCTATACCGGAAAATATATCCAGAACTTCAACGTATCTTCTTCTACCAGACCTGCTGCAGAGCTCAACTGGGATAAGATGGGTTATGTTGCCAACACGGATCTCGGTGGCGATATGTGGCGCCAAACTTATTTCGGCCTTGGTAAGAACCTCGACTATATCATCGATAAGGCCAGCAAGATCGGTCAGTGGGATTATATCGGCGCCGCTTATGCGCTGAAAGCCTGGAGTTTCCAGGTAGCTACCGATTATTACGGAGAGATCATCTTCACGGAAGCGTTCAGGGAGAATACCGCCCTGTTCCAATATGACGACCAGAAAACGGTGTACGAAGGTATCCGCCGCCTTTGCGATTCTGCTATCAAATACCTGGACAGGACCGATCTCAACCCCGCCAATCTCAAACTGTCTGTAGGTGATTACAGCTACAACGGGGATGTGAGCAAATGGAAGAAATTCGTGTACGGATTACTGGCAAGGAATTACAATAACCTCTCTAACAAAGCCGATTACGACCCTGCTAAAGTGGTTGAGCTGGTAGATAAGAGCTTCGCCAGTGGCGCCGATGATTTTGTGATCCCATTTGATGCATCCAAGAATGAAGACGCCAATTTCTACGGTCCTTTCCGCGACAACCTCACTTTCTTCAGGCAGAGCAATTTCATTGTACGCCTGATGGATGGAACTACTTTTGCAGGTGGTACGCAAGGCCATCAGCGTGACCCACGGATCCGTCATATGCTCACCTGCTCCACCGATACCCTCAATGGTAACGGAGGTTACAGGGGCGTTAACCCTGCCGAGGGAGATGTGAATACAGGCAACTCACGCGTGAGCGTAATGTGGCAGGACAGCACCTATGCAAACCCAAGAACAGTAGGTGTATTTGTACCGAACCTGGGTAAATTCCTTTTCAAGGATAAATCCCCTATGCCGCTAATGACCTATTCAGAGCTCCAGTTCATCAAGGCTGAAGCACTGTACCTCTCTAATGATCCCGGAGGCGCACTCGCTGCTTACCGCAACGCTATCGGCGCGCATTTCGACTTCATCAACCGTGCTGTATGGCCCAGGGCCGGAGCTGCCCTTTTCAATGGTACTCCCATCACTCCTGCTCAGAAGACCGCTTACCTGGCTGGTCCCTGCGTAAAACAGGATGCCAACGACCTGCGCCTCTCCGATATCATGCTGCAAAAATACATCGCCATGTGGGGCTGGGGTTTCAACGAAACCTGGGTGGATATGAGGAAGTATCATTACAATAAGGATGAAGACCCCATTCACCATGATGGAATTGTGTACAAAGGATTTTCATTACCAACCGTTCTGGATGCGAGCAATATGACCAAGCCCGTTTTCCGCGTTCGCCCAAGGTACAATTCCGAATACGTTTGGAACAGGGAGAACCTGGATAAGATCGGTGGCCTGGCCTCCGATTACCATACCAAAGAAATGTGGTACAGCCTTGCCAATTAATTGAACTCCTAAAAAGAACAGTATGAAAAAAAATCATTCCCTCTTCGCTGGATTGCTGCTGGGCGCCGGACTGCTCGCAGCTTGCCAGAAGAATACCTATAAGATCACGGAACGCACAGAGGTTTCCAATTCCGCACTGGTGAAAATTGGCTTTTTTGCAGGAAGCGTTCTCAACCCTTCCATACAACTCAAAGTCAATGGTGAGCGCGTAAGCCCGCTCCTGGTGTACAATACACCATTCCCTGGTGGCGGCCTCAATACACTGGGCTCCAATCATAGCGATTATCTCACTTTCACTCCGGGAGAATACACTTTCTCCTGGTCTATCCCCAAAGTGGGCACCAACGAGGATTCAGTAGCTGTGCTGGAAGAAAAGGTAACACTCACAGCTACCAAGCAGACCATTTTCGTTTCCGATTCCATTCCCAAAGTAACCACCTACCTGGTAAAGGACGCCATTGAGCATCCGACTGATTCAGGTAAAGTGCGTGTAAAATTCGTGAACCTGATGCCGAATGTGGCAGCGGTGGATTTTTACAGGAATACAGAATTGATCGCCTCCAATGTCCCTTACAAAGGCGTGGTGGAGTATAAAGATATATTTGCAGGTAACGTCAATTATTATGTAAAGGAAGCGGGCCTTGCTACCAACCTCAATGCCACTAAAGCTATCAACCTGGCTGCGGGCAGGATCTATACCCTGTTCAGCCGTGGTTACAAAGGCGGTGGGGGAACCATTGCGCCCAACGTTTCCGCAATGATCGTTGAATAAGCATAATATTTTTACGGGTTCAACACTACAATCATCGGTAACATGAGAAAAGAAGGCCGCCTCAAAAGGGCGGCCTCTACTTTTAAGATATGATCGAAAGTCCTATTTCTTTTTTACCAGTAAGGGGAACCTCTTCCTGATCTTCCCATCTGAGATCTCAACGAAGTAGATATCCGTCTGCAATGCGGAAAGATCAATTACTGACTGTTCCACTTTTCCTGAAAATGATTTTTGGATTCGCAGTACGCCAAGTTTATCGAAGATCCTGATCTGTTGGATACCACTCAATTCACTCTGCTTACTCAATATAGTAGAGGTGCTGGCAGTTTTTGAATTCTTCAATTCGATAGTGACCGAGTTGGTAGCCGGATTAGGATAAAGATTAGCGCCGGAGGCCGCTCTGAAAGAACATAGCCCTTCAAATCCATCCCCCACTACGGTTGAAGATCCACAGGCGAATACGGCCACAACACCAATGGAATGCATCCCGCAATCCCAGTCGTAGTACCCGAACATTTCCCCGCCCATTTGCTCTACCAACTGATCATCATAATACCAGTTGTAACCAATGGCATCCGGATGCGGATCCACCTGCGCCAGCACAGGTTCTCCTTTTCTCGGGTTGGACCATAGTATCCGGAAATTGGCATTGGTCCAATTGACGCATGGACAAATAGGAACGATATCCGAAGTATAGTTACAACCACCTGAAGTATAGGTGGCATATACTTCTCCATAAGAAGAGCCCGTATTGGTAAGCACGGCACTGCTT
>JAGIAP010000084.1:14436-17456 GCA_017744805.1 Chitinophagaceae bacterium
CACCGGACCAGCATTCCCGTTCACCAACAGATTACTGGTGGTATGCCAGGTAATGGGATTGTTCACCAGGTAGGCCCAAACATTTATCTCACTGCAGTTTTGAGGGATGTACTCATGTTCTATCTGGAAGGTGGGATGAACAAATGCGGCCCCTACTCCTACTGCATGCCAGGCGTTATAAGCAGCCACAAGTTCAGGCGAACAATATCCATATAGATCATAGGCCGCAGTAATGAAGGCATTTCTCGCATCAGCGAAAGTGGCATTGCTGGTAAGGATATTCACCATTGCGCGATAAGCGATCTTTGCTGCTTTATTGATGCCAATACCAATTACCGAATAGGCCGCTCCGTTATCGTTGGTGCCGCTACCTCCCTGGCTCATCAGGTAGAAACAATAATTCAATACACCACTATTCCTGTGAACGCCGCAATAATCGTTCTGATCGCTGGGAGTACAACCATTTACATTTGTCCAGTAAAGGCCTCCATAAGTATCTGGTTGAGAATGCTCATTTGGATTGCTCAGGGAACGAATGGCATATCCCCTGTCTTCTCCTATTTCCCATGGCTCTTTTAATGGAGCGGCCCAATTTTCAACTACTGCGCCCCATATATCTGAAAACCCTTCATTGAGAGCACCTGATTCAGATGCATATTGAAGATCAGCTTCAAAATCGGTAATGGCATGGCCAAACTCATGAGCAACGATGTCAAGTGTTGTCCAGGGCGTTCCGCCACCATTTCCATAGGTCAGTACTTTTGCACTGCCGATCCAGGATGCATTATCGTAATCGGGGTTACCGGGATCATTTGAATAATTGAAATTGACGAGACTGTTGACAGTGAAGCCCAAAATATTATCAAAACTATTCCTGTTATGTACAGAACGGAAATAGTCAAGGGTTGTTTCCGTATTCCAATGTACATCCAATGCAGCCCTTGAAGTGTAAGCACCATGTTCTGCGAGGGTCCAGTTATTGTCATTATCGAAATAATCTGTGCCTCCGCTTACGCTATTGGAATTTCCGGCGTTGAGGGTATTGATGGTCACATTATTTCGACTTTCACGTAACCGGTATTGGCCATTGTAGGAATCTGTGGTAATACTTTTGGAACCGTTGTACATAGTAGCAGCAGTTCCGGGGGCGTTGCCATGGCAAATCAGGGAAACAGCATTAAGTATAGCTCCATTATTGGCGTCGATGTAAATGGCCTGGTCTGAGAGCGGATCGAGGCTAAGGATCCTGAACTTATAAGCAAGTTTCCATTCGCCCGTGCCGGAACGCCGGTCTTGCGTGATCACCAATTCCCCTTCTGGCCTGAAACTGGATCTCCCTTTCAGCGGGTCCTGTTTCCGCATGGCTTCCATCTTTTCATCTTCCCATGCGTATTTCTTTGCATTTACATACCTGAGAGCTTTTCCCAAAGCCGCTCTCTCATTGAGCTGAGGACTCACGGAGGCCAGGGAAACAGGCACAAACTGTCCGTTGATGGTTTCAATATCATCGCCCCTGCCATGCACAATGTATTGAACGCCTTCCAGCGGAACTCCCTTGTAAACCTGCTGGTACTTGTTGTGGGTGATGCCCAGTTCATCCTTTTTACTGGTGAGTAGTATAAATGTTTCGCCATTCTTTGCTTCGAGGGCTTTTTGAAGGAAGGGAATGGCGGCAGACAATTTCCGGTCTTTGTGCCCCGGTTTGAATCTGGCGAATCGGAGTATCTTTTGGTCGTTCCTGTCCAGCTCCAGCGTATCCTTTGTTTGGGCTTGCAACGCGGAACAGACCATACAGGTAAGCAACAAACTAACGAGTTTGGGTAACTGCTTTTTCATAGTAAAGTGTTTAATAGTGATGAAACACTTTAAAATAGAAAAAACAATTGTCCCTTTCCTGCCTGGTTTCGGGGAATCAATATAAACCCTTACCACAGGTATAAGAAACTATTATCCAACCATAAAACAGGAAATAAACTTGTCTATCCAGCCGTACTCCAGGGCCAGTTATACGCAATGAATATAGCTGCAATGATACCTGCCGCATCCGCGATCAGCGAGGCCGGGATGGCATATCTCGTTTTCTTGATACCTACTGAACCAAAGTACAGTGCCACGATATAGAAAGTGGTATCGGCAGAGCCCTGGAACAGGCAGCTCAATCTCCCGATGAATGAATCCGCTCCATGTACATGCATGGCATCGATCATCATTCCCCTGGAACCGCTTCCGCTGAAGGGCCGCATCAATGCAGTGGGCATCGCTTCTACCCATTTGCTATCGAAGCCCATTCCTTCCACGATCCATCTCAATCCGTTCACCAGGTAATCAAAAACGCCACAGTTACGGAGCACACTGATAGCAACCAGCATCGCCACCAGGTAGGGAATGATCTTCACCGCCACATCGAAGCCCTGCTTGGCGCCTTCGATAAAGGCATCGTACACATGTACTTTTTTCCAGAGGCCACCAAGGATCATCACGATAAAGAACAACATGATAAGGCCATTGCTCACGATGGACGAGAAAGCGGTAGCGCTTTCATTACTGAGCCGGTATCGAAGGAAGAAGCCCATCCCGCCCAGCAAAATGGAACCGATGGCTCCCACCAGGAGAATGGTGATCCATTGTTTACGATTGAATTTCTGCCAGAGTGCTGTAACACCAATGGCCACCATGGTGGCTACGAATGTGCAGATGATGGCAGGAATGAATATCTCTGTTGGATTCTTCGATTTCAGGATAGCGCGTTGCGCAATGATGGCCACCGGGATGATAGTGAGGCCGGACGCATGCAGCACCATGAACATGATCTGTGAATTGGAGGCAGTATCCTTGTTGGGATTCACTTCCTGGAGGCTTTCCATCGATTTCAGTCCGAATGGCGTAGCGGCATTGTCGAGCCCCAGCAGGTTGGCCGAGAAGTTCATCATCATATGTCCCATGGCCGGGTGATTCTTTGGCAGCTCGGGGAAGAGCTTATTGAAGAAGGGGCCAACGATCCGGCTCAGGAAGCGGATTGC
>JAGIAP010000085.1:0-7320 GCA_017744805.1 Chitinophagaceae bacterium
GGCGTAATTGGTAGCCGCGCCAGACTTAGGATCTGGTGGAGCGATCCGTGGGGGTTCGAGTCCCTCCGTGCGGACTAAGGGGAATCTGAGAGGATTCCCTTTTTTTATTCAGCTCTTCCCACATCATACCGCATGCAACTTTTGATTTGATACGCTGATACACGGAAATCAACCATCATCGTCTGGCAGTTTTTATTTTGAAATATCCGAATTTCCCCTGGCCTCCATTCTCCCTGATTCTTTAACTTTAACGTAACCATTAACCAAACCTCCCTGATATGAAAGCCTATCTTTTCATCTCTATGATGCTATGCGCCCAATTATCCCTGGGGCAGGCAACTCCGGATTGCAAACAGGTAAAAGCAGAGCTCGAAAAAGTAAAAGCCGAGAACGAATACCTGAAAAACTCCCTGAAAATCGGCAAACCGATGAATTCGATCACTTCAGACAATATCGAATTCAAACTATTGAAAGCAGAAGGGAATGCAAAGTCCCAGACAGTTACCTTCACTTTTGTGCTGACCACCAGCGCTGCTAACTGGTACATAAATTCCAGTGTCAGGTCCATCATTGACATTGATGGCAATGAGTACAAATTGAAGTCATTTACTAACGGCGCTTCGGACTGGGATCAAAGCATCGATCTAAATACAGATGTCCCCATCAAAGCCACTTACACTTTCGGGGGAATATTACCCTCCGTCAAAATGATCAAACTATTCAAATACGAATACACGCATAGTGCAGGAGAACCATATTCAGTTGAATTCAGGGATATCCCCCTTGATTGGAAATAAGTCAGCAGAAAATAGCACTAAAAGAAGCGGGTACCTCAAACTTGATCCTGAGGTACCCGCTTCTTTATCGGCTTTTCATCACACCAGGCCGAAGTTCAATTTTCAGCCGGCAATAATTAATTGTAGATTTATTGGAAAGAAATCTCACCCAATATGCAAATCAAATTTGTTTGTATATCCCTGCCACTAGTATTACTGTTGGCCGGCAACACCAGAAAGCCCCTGACAACTGCCAATACCCCTTCCGCCAAATACACCGCTGAAGGCTACCGCCTTGTATGGTCTGATGAATTTGAGAAAGCCGGTCGTCCGGATCCAACCAAATGGGATTATGAACATGGCCTGGTACGCAATGAAGAATTCCAATGGTACCAACCTGACAATGCTTTTTGCGAAAAAGGGCTACTAGTGATCGAAGCGCGCAGGGAAGAAAAACCAAATCCCGGATATTCACCAACAGCAACAGACTGGCGTGGCAAGCGTCCTACCATTGCCTATACCTCTTCCTGCCTCATCACCTCCGGCAAAGCGCAATGGCAATATGGACGATTTGAAATGCGCGGACGTATCGATATCAGTGACGGATTATGGCCCGCCTGGTGGACGCTGGGCATCGATAAACCCTGGCCGGCCAATGGCGAGATCGATATCATGGAATACTATCGTAAAAGGCTACTCGCTAATATCGTTTGCCTGGGTAAGGGCCGAAGCCAGGAATGGCATAGCAATACTTTCCCTACGGATTCGCTGGGTGGCGAAACCTGGGCCAAAGAATTCCATACCTGGCGAATGGATTGGGATGAAGCCTTCATCGCATTGTATGTCGATGACCAGTTATTGAATAAAGTGCCAACAGATTCCCTTGTCAATAAAGATGGCTCCGGATTCAATCCATTTAAACAACCACATTATATGTTGCTGAACCTGGCAATCGGCGGACAAAACGGCGGGAATCCCGACAACACTTCGTTCCCACGCAGGTTTGAAGTGGATTGGGTGAGAGTGTATCAGCGCATATAAAGCCCAATGCCTAAACCACCAGGCAACATTTCCCTTACGTATTTGTTGTAAATAACTCGTACTAACAATCCAAATCATGGAAAAAGTAGCCATAGTAGGATACAACCGGATCCCTTTTGCCAGGTACAACACCGCCTATATCGATTACACCAACCAGGACCTGTTGGTAGCAGCATTGAACGGCCTCATCGATAAATACAAACTACATGGCCAACGCATGGGAGAAGTAGCGGCAGGCGCCGTAGTCAAACATTCCAATGAAAGTAACCTGGTAAGAGAGGCTGTTCTCAAGACGGCACTCTCACCCGATACGCCCGGCACGGATATACAAAAAGCCTGCACAACCGGCATCGAGGCAGTGATCACCATCGCCAATAAAATAGCCCGCGGCCAAATAGAGGCAGGCATTGCCGGTGGTGTAGATTCTATCAGCAATCTCCCGATCGGTATTTCAGAAAAGCACAGGAAGATCTTGCTGAAAGCCAGCAGGGCAAAGTCTTTCACCGAAAAGATAAAGATCTTCGCGAGCCTGCGGCCAAAAGACCTGAAGCCAGTTCCCTATCGCGGACAGGAACCGGAAACCGGACTAACAATGGGAGAGCACACGGAACTGACTGCCGCCTGGTACGGCATCACCAGGCAACAGCAGGATGAGCTGGCACTGCGTAGTCATCAAAACCTCGCAAAAGCGTACGACGAAGGGTTCTACCATGATCTCGTAACTCCATTCGGGGGGCTCTCACAGGATAACACATTACGCAGGGACACCAGCCTGGAAAAACTCAGTAAGCTGAAGCCAGCCTTTCCGAAAACGGGTCAATTGTTGACGGCAGGCAACTCAACCAATTTCACGGACGGCGCTTCCAGCGTGTTGCTGGCCTCTGAAGAATGGGCAGCCAAACATCACCTCCCGGTACTCGCGTACGTTACCTATGCAGAGACAGGCGCCATTGAATACATAAAGGATCGACACAACCTTTTACTGGCTCCCGTTGCTACCGCTGCACGTATGCTCCAAAAAGCCAATCTCACCTTGCAGGATTTTGATTTCTATGAGATCCACGAAGCCTTTGCAGCCCAGGTACTGGCTACACTTAAGATATGGGAAGATGAAGAACTGTCTAAACAATTCGGACTGCCCCATGCCCTTGGTAAGATCGATCTCCAAAAACTGAATGTCAAAGGCAGCAGCCTCGCAACAGGTCATCCTTTCGCAGCTACAGGAGGCAAAGTAGTGGCCACCCTCGCAAAGTTATTGAATACTAAAGGAAGCGGACGCGGGCTCATTTCTGTGTGTGCAGCCAGGGGTCAGGGAGCCACCATGATCCTGGAAAAATAAAAAGCATCCGCGAAGCGGGATGCTTTTTACATTCGATAGACTTTACAAAAACAAAACAAAGTTTTACTTCCTCATCCTTCTCACAATCAGCACTGCGCCTAAGGCCAGTAATAATCCGGGGATCACATATACATACATGTACCAGATCATATTCCCCGCATTCTTCCCGATCCTCAGCTTCCTGTCTTCCGGGATTATCACCCTCGTATACACAGGATACTCGTTATTCATGAGCCAGCTATACATTCCCACGCTGATCATGCTGCCATTGGACTGTGCTGGGGTCATAAAATCTGCATCACCGGTAACCACTATGCGCTGTTCCTTATTATTGATCTTCCTGGTCATTTTTACAGCCAGTACATATTCCCCCCTCTTGATATCACCTTCATTGGCAGCAAATATGGGCGCTGCAGAATCCGATTGAAAAGTTCCGTTCTCGATCCAGGTATTATCATTGCCCGGTACCGTAACAACAGGTTCTATAGTAAATCCATTTTTTTCGATAAAGCTGATATTGCTGCTACCGGCAAAATTGGCGAGCGCTCCTTTTTTCCTGAATTTCTGATACACTTGCATCGCCACTTCCTTCGCCATATAATTCCCCGCTTTATTCATGGAGCTCAGGAAACTACTGGTTTCCACATGCGTTCTGGGAGAAACGAGTATGCCGCTATCGATATTCACCCCTAACTGGTTGAGCATAGGGTTCAGCATTTGCTGCTTACCCGGCTCTGCATAGAATATCGCGTTACCGCCTTTGTTCAGGTATTGCATGATCTTCTCCTGTTCTGCCATTTCCAATGCAGATTTGGGATCGGCCACCACCAATATATCCGTGGAATCCGGGATATCCGAATGCAGTAAAGACACTGTATCCGTATGTGCTCCCTGGTTGATCAGCGCCGTTTTTTCAAGAGGGTTGTTGGTATGCGACCCAAACTCCCTGGATCCATTTCTCCAGGGGCTTCGCTCATAGTGACCCGTTACAAAGCTCAGGTTGGGCACGGCTTTCCTGGTCAACTGCCTGACAGAACCGGAAACATTTTCTTCCATCGGCCAGGGCTCCACACCGGAAAAAGTCCGTAAAAAGACTTTTTTGCCTTTATACTCCAATTGCATCAACAGGTTCAATGGCTCTCTTCCAAAATCGATCTGATTCCTGATCTCTTCCGGCTTCCTGAACTCCCCCAGATCCATTTTCAAGATACGGGAATACTGCCTTGCTATCTGTTGCACCGTCATATTGGGATTGGCCTTGAACTTTGTACTATCCCCATCCTTCACATCGTAGTAATACACGTATTTGAAATTGATATTCGGATAGAACCGGATATACTTATCCCAAAATCCCCAGATATATGCATTCCGTTTCTCCGGAATGCCATGCTGTGCATTAATGCCCAACAGGTTGGTGTACAGCGTTACGGTAATGGGAGATCCATCCAGTTCTTTGAGCACAGCCTGAGTCGCCGTGTCGATAGTATTCCGTTTGTCCCTGGTAACATCCAGGTATCCGATCATGCCGGGGCGCGATGAAAAATAGCCAAGCACCAATATCAGCGCTATCCAGGCAAGGTTCCTGGAAAAAGGAACTGTCCAGCGAACCGATTCCTGCTTTGTTTTCAACCGGATCACTGTAAGGCCCAGGAACAAAATAATGATGAGCAGGAAATAGAAAAGATCATTGGTAGTGATCAATCCTTTCACCATCATTTGTGTTCTCCCGGAAAACGACAGGAACCAGGTGATATCCCTCACCAAATCATATTGCTGCCATAACTTATTCATGGAGCCAAGCACAAAGAAGGCCATGAAAGTGGCTATCCCCGCCAGGATCTGGTAATTGGTCAGGCAGGAAATAAAGAGGCCGATGGCCAGGTAGGTAGCGGAAAGCAGGAAAAAGCCCAACAGCATAGACAAAAACCAAACGAGCTCTGCATGCTGTATGCTGAAATAACCTGTGAACAGCAGCAGCGCCAGGGCAGCCATCAGCACCATATTGAAGATGAGCAGCCCCAGGTATTTACCCATCACGATCTCCCTGACCCTCACAGGTGATGAGGTCAGCAGGTATATCGATCCCGAATTCACTTCGCGGCTGATGGTCCCCATGGTCAACAATGGCAGGAACAGGTACAGGTAAGACATCACGCGCACAATAGTGCCTTTGAAAAGCGTAAGGGTAAGCGGACCAGCCAATCCGGGCCAGTCAGGGCTATTCGCTTCCTGGATCTGCTGCGCCCTCGCCATATCCATGAGTGGCGTTACAAATTCCATCCCGGTAACAACAAAGAACGAAACCAGAATCACCCATGCAACTGGTGAGTAAAACAATGTTCTGAGCTCCGCCCTCGCGATTTTAAATATGATTTTCATTTCTGTAATAATTAAGATTGATATTAGTGGCCGATCATTTCAAGAATGCCTTCATTCCTGATGATCATCATTCCTTGCCTGTCTTCGGTTATACCATCCTGTAAGCGGTAGGTATACCGTGGCACCGTTCCTTCCAGTACGGTAGGCATATAAGTGAACTGAATATTCTTCTTTTCCCGCAAGGCCTCTCCCACTTCGATGATATGGGTACTCACAATGAACAGGCAATTCCTGTAATCGGAAAAGGATTCTGTAACGGCCAGCGTACCATCGTAAGCATCTTTCACATTGGTGCCCTTGAAGAGCTCATCGAACATCAGTAACAGGTGCTTCCCCGTGGCAGTGGCATCGGCCGCATTCTTCACTCTCACTACCTCGGCGTAGAAATGACTATATCCCAAAGCGATATTGTCAGCCACATTGATACTGGAATAGATTCCTTCCCTGACAGAAAACTCCATGGACTTCGCCGCTACCGGAAACCCGATATGCGCCAGGTACATCCCAATGCCGATGGATTTCATCCAGGTGGATTTACCAGCCATATTGGCCCCTGTCAGGAATATCACATTGCTCCCGGCCGCCATCCGGAGATCATTCCCGATGGCTTTGTCAATGACAGGATGTTTCAGATCGATGGCATTCAAAACATTGGCTTCTTTCGGTAGGGCTATTGCATAGCTGAGACCTCTTACTGCTGCTACGTTAGCCACCGCAATATTCACGTCTGTTTCTGCAATGAAATCCAGGATCAGCCTCATCTCCTTATTCAGCCTTTGTTTCAGCAGATGATCATAAGATGCGATCGCACTGACAGGGATGTCGGAATAGATATCTGTTTCAATCAGTTTATTTAATTCCTGTAATTGAAAGACCCGCAACACTTCTTCAACCCGCTGCTGATATGGTCCCTGGCTGGCAGCTAATTCAATAACAAAACTGAAGCATTTCTTCAGCGTTACGATAGTGGCCTGCAATCCCTGTATCAAGATCTTGTACCGCTCATCGCGTGTGAGTGAGCTCAGGGTCTTCTTCAGCAGTATCCCCGCCAGGATCTGCAGCTTGCCACCACTGGCCGCAGCATCTACATATTCTCTCATCAGCAGCACCTGCTGTGGATCGAATGGGAACTGGTATTGCGCATCCTGGAAAAACCGGAACACGGAAGTCCGCTGATTGATGGCATCCGCATCGGTCAACGGCGTTCTGAACAGTTGATCCAGCAATTGCTCACCGCCCCGGGTCTTCACCTGGTTGAACAGGTAGTATACTGAGCCTTGCCTGAACTTGCCCATCAGGTTCAGCTCATCCAGGGATTGTTTATCGATAGTGAAACTCATACATAAAATTTTAAATTTTCGGAGAGCCGCGAGCGACGGCGGCTCCCTGCACCTTATCCTTTCTTCCCGTTTTTCAAGGTTTCCAGGATACCTTCATTCCGTATGATGATCATACCATGCCTGTCGTCCGTGATACCCGTCTCCAGTTTGTAAGTATACTCGGGCACTGTACCATTCATACGTGTAGGCAGGTAATGAAAAGCGATATTGCTCTTCTGTTTCAACTCATCCCCTGCTTCCACGATATGGGAAGAAATAATGAACAGGCTTGTTCCCTTTCCGGCAAAAGCATGGGTAACGGCCACGGTACCTTCATGCGCATCCTTTACATTGGTTCCCCTGAACAATTCATCAAACAACACGAAGAGGGATTTACCGGCACCCAGTTCAGCAGCCACTTTCTTCACCCTAAGCACTTCCGCATAAAAATGGCTGGCCCCGATGC
>JAGIAP010000085.1:7330-9868 GCA_017744805.1 Chitinophagaceae bacterium
GCCCAGGTTATCCGGCAGGTTGATAGTGGTATATATTCCATCCATAACCGAAAACTCCATCGCTGCCGCGGCCACCGGGAATCCCATATGCGCGATGTATACAGCCGTGCTGTAAGACCTCAAAAAAGTGGATTTTCCCGCCATATTGGCTCCTGTAAGAAAGACCACCGACTTACCTGCATGCATCTCCAAACTGTTTGGCACCGGCTCTTTCAACTCCGGATGATACACGCCTTCTACTTTCAATACATTGCTGCCTTTCGGCCTGGCAACAGGAAAAACAAATCCCCTGGCATTGGCTACGGCTGCCACAGCAATGAATACATCCAGTTCGTAAATGAAATTCAGTGCCTTCATCACTTCCGGCCTTGCTTTCATCCTGAAGAGGATATCGAAAGCTGTCGTAGCAGCGTACGACAGCTTCGATGCCGGTCTTTCTTTGAAAACGGGTGAAAGACCGGGCTCTTGTAACAGGAGTAGCATGGCTATGCTCTCTTTTTGCAATTGTTCAACCTTAGTGATATCCCCCTGCTTCAGGAAAATGAACAGGGCATGCAGCAGTTCAATGATGGCGCTAACGCCGGCGGCGATCTCCTTCTCTCCCAGTGAAACCCGCTGCCCGTCTTTGTGCTCATGATCCTGGCTCATGTATTTCTCTACACTATCCAGCAATGCAGGCGCAAAAGGAAAGGTTGTCCGCATTTTGGAAAATGCACTGATGATGCCAGTCCGCTCTGTGATAGCATCAACATCGGACAAAGGGTTCCTGAACATTTTTTCCAGCAGCAGCTCTCCACCCCGGGTGGCCGCATTATTGTAGATATCGTAAATACCTTTCTGCTCTCTTTTGGCAAAGAGCCTGAGATCTTCGATGGTTTGATCGTCTGTTTGCAGGAATATCATCTCGTAAATTTTCTGTGATTATTTTCTTTTCCTCCGCACAAGGATAATGATGGCTGCAACCAGCAATACCACCGGGATCAGATACACGTAGATATTGATCATCATAGTAGCCGTGCTATCGCTGATCCTGAATTTCCGGTCTTCCGGCAACCTGTTGTTGGCATAGACCGGGTACTTGTTGTTTAAGCACCAGTTATAAAAGGCAAGGCCCATTTGTCCCTGTTCCAATAATTTAGCCGACATGAAATCGGCATCGCCCGCCACTACTATCCGCTGCTCCCTGTTGTTTATTTTTCTGGACAGTTTCACAGCGATGGTATACCCTTCCTTCCTGATATCACCATCCCTTTCAGAAAATGATGGCGCGGCAGAATCCAGTACCAGCTTACCCTTCTCGATCCATATATTCTTATCGCCGGGCATATACACTACAGGCTCTACCGTGAAACCATCTACGGGTGTGGCTGTGATATTGGCTGCGCCTTCATTCACAAGGCTGCCTCCGAATTTGCCATACCATTGAAAGAGCTGGAAATAAGGCTCTTTCGACATATAATTGCCTTCTT
Source organism: Chitinophagaceae bacterium (assembly GCA_017744805.1). GTDB lineage: Bacteria > Bacteroidota > Bacteroidia > Chitinophagales > Chitinophagaceae > Pseudobacter. Next base: position 8,800 of record JAGIAP010000085.1, read on the forward strand.
TGGTAACATAGTTGAAGAACACATCAGGCTTCTCATGTTCATTGGGGCTCACGATCATGCCACTGTCCACCTGCACCCCGATCCTCTCCAGTATTGGCGCAAGAATGAACTGCTTTCCCGGCTCGGAATAGAAGATAGCATTGCCTCCATCAGCTATATACTTTTCTATCCGATCCGTTTCAACCTGACTATAGGGAGATCTGGGATCTGCCACCACCAGCAGGTCCAGGTTGGAAGGAATATCCTTATCCATTATCGACAGGGTGTCAGAATCAACACCTTTGTTGATAAGCGATTTTCGGTTATACTTCATGGTGGCATGCTTGCCGAAATCCCTGGGTGTAAACCTCATCGGGTTTCGCTCGAAATGGCCTGTGAGGAAAGTCGCCTTTACGTCCTTATCTCTCAACAACCTCATCAATGATCCTGCTGTATGGTCCTGGTCAGGCCATGTAGAACCATCTTCATAAGCCCGGAGTATCGATTTCCGCCCCTTGTACTCCAGCTCCATCAGGAGCCCCAGATCCTGCGCACGCAAGGTTTCTATATTGTCCAGCTCCGATGGTTTTTTGAAAAGCGATTTCCGGATACCCATGATCTCTGCCCTGATAGCAGCTATTTCATCCATATTCTTACCCGGGTATTCCTTATAAAGTGTACTATCTCCCTTCGCGATATCATAATAATACTCGTATTTGAATTGCAGGTTTGGATAGAACCTGATATACCTTTCCCAGAAAAGACTGATATACCCTGTTCTGTTTTGTGGTAATCCCATCACCGCACGGCGATGGAACAGGTTGGTGTACAAGGTTACGGTAACGGGAGAGCCATCAAACTTTTTGACAATATCCTGTACATCCGTATGCAAAGTGTTGATCTTATTCTTCGTCAGATCCAGGTACGCAATTTTGCCCGGCCTTGAAGTGAAATAGCCCAATATCAGCACCAACAGGAACAACAGGCCATACCTGGAAAAATTGGCTGTCCATTTTTGTGGCTCCTGTTTACTATTCAGGCGAATAATGGAAAACCCAAGGAAGAGAACTACGATCAGCAGGTAATAGAT
>JAGIAP010000085.1:9878-17285 GCA_017744805.1 Chitinophagaceae bacterium
GCTGGTGATCATGCCACGTATCATAGCGCTGATCTTACCGCTCAATGAAAGGCTGTAAGTGATATCGCGAATGAGATCGTATTGCTGCCAAAGGTTAGACAAAGCGGCCAAAAGGTAAAAGGTCACAAAGGTGAGCACAGCCGCCACTATCTGGTAATTAGTGAGGCAACTGATGAAGAGGCCGATGGCCGTGTACGCATTCACCAGCAAAAAGAATCCGGTGAATGCAGACAGGAACCAGCCTATTTCAGGATTCTCCATAGTGAAGCAAGCCGTAACGATCACGATCAGGAATCCTACCAACAGGAGCATATTGAAACATACCATCCCCAGGTATTTGCCCAACACGATCTCCCGGGAACTGATAGGCGAAGAATACAATAACTTGATGGAGCCACTGGTCACTTCCCGGTTGATCAATCCCATAGTGAGTAAGGGGATGAACATATAAAGATTGCCAGCCAGATTCTTCAGCACATCGGGCATCAGGCGCGCAAACAGGCCCTCATTGAACCCCAGCCATTTAGGATCCAGGTCTTGCATCACTTCCTGGAGCATGACCGATTTTTCCTGGGCAATAAAAAAGATGGCTGCCACAAACACATAGAAAGCAAGCAATACAAACCAGGCAACGGGAGAAAAGAAAAGATATCTGAGCTCTGCCCTGGCTATTTTATAAATGATCTTCATGGTTACGGGTTTTAGGATTGCCTGGACAATTGTTTGAATACATCATCCAACAGGGATCTTTCCAGGTTGATCTCCTGTAGTCTCCATCCCTGCTTCATACTTTCGGCAATCACCGCTTCGGAAATGGTTTTGTTGCCGCTGAAGAAGAGCCGGCACTGTTTCGCCGTCAGGAATTCCACTTTTGTAATGCCAGCGATCTTCAACAACTCCGCTTCCGTGGGAGGATTTTCCATCACTGCCAACAGGCTGGTAGGCTGCAAATAATTATTGAAAGAATCCATTGAATCGGAGAATACGATCCTGCCGCCTTCGATCATGATGATATCACGACAGAGCAGGTTGATCTCAGACAGTACATGCGAGCTCAGCAATACGATATGCTCATTGCCGATATCCCGGATCAGCTTTCTTGCTTCGATGATCTGATTGGGATCGAGCCCATTGGTAGGCTCATCCAGGATCACTACACTGGGCTTATGGATGATGGCCTGCGCAATTCCCACGCGCTGCTTGTAGCCACCCGATAAATTCTTGATCAGCCTGGAACTGAAATGGGTGATGCCTGTTTTGTCCATCGCTTCGGCCACTGCTTTTTTTACTTTCATCTTATCGATGAAACGCAGGTCTGCCGCATAGGTCAGATACTCCGTAACGGTGAAGTCTGCATATAACGGTGGTGTTTGCGGAAGAAATCCCAATTGCCGCTTGGCCAGCCTGGGATCATCTTTCTTATTGATGCCATTGATATATACCTCCCCTTCTGTTTGCTTCAGTACTCCACAAATGATATTCATAGTAGTGGATTTGCCAGCCCCATTGGATCCGAGCAAACCAATTACCCCTGTACTGCTGATCTCGAAGTTGATGTCACGGATAGCCCAGGCAGAGGAATACCTATGGGAGAGGTTCTCCACTTTTAATACTGTACTCATAATATGTAATGATGAATTAAATACTGATCGGAAAAGTCATTTAGCGATGAGGCATTAATACCAGTTTCGGCAGCAAGGTGCCGGTACCGCCCTGCTTACCCACCAACACTAAGGTGTTGGACTTATTGTACCAGGCATTGTTCCCTGTATTGCCTGTGAAATCGTTCACTTTATCGGCCACATAGGAAGCGATCAGGCCGCCGGTACTCAAATCCCTGATCTCGAATTCATATTTCGCAATGGTGATATTGGCCGGCAATTTCACAAAATCAGAGAAAGAACGTAATTGTACCTGCTGAATGAAACTGCCTGCAGGTTGGCCTTTCAGGTTCACACTGATGGCCTGATCTTCACTGAAATTGGCAAACCTGATATTGGTAACGCTATCACCCATCCCTAACGGTGGTATGACATCCTGGTGCCAGATGTATTGTGCCGTAGATTTAGAACCATAGATGAACAGGGAATAAATAGAGCCATTCTGATATTCAAGGTTCCCTGTGAGAATAGGAATATCCTTTGCCAGGGTATCCAGCCTGCTATAGAACTGAATTGGTTGAGGAGAGGCATTCAGATAAAACCGGTTGCTGGTTACAACAAAAGTATTGCTGTTCAACAGACGGTTTGTTTTGAATATCTCCGGCCTTGCATCTGTCAGGTTGATATATACGCCGGTACCATCATTCAGGGCATTGAATACCTGGATGGTGGCGGGGTTCCCGGCATTGAGCTCTCTTTTGCTGCATGCATTCAATAGCAATGTCAGCAGTATGGAGGCGGTTGATAAGATATATTTAGATGACATTGATCGTAGTTTAATGGGTATTGTATTCAGGGTTCTGCTCCAACTGGCCATTCCTTTTGATATCTGTATCAGGAATAGGATAGAGTAACTGGTAATCTCCCCACCAGGGTTGTTTATAAGGAAGCTGCGGCAGCACCTCCGCGGCCTTTCCGGTTCGTTTCAGGTCGAACCAGCGATGGCCCCACTCAGCAAACAATTCTATCCTTCGCTCATGTGCAATGGTATCTATCACGGTGGTAACCGGCAGGTTCTCATCCAGCTCTGGTATATTGGCCCTTTTACGAAGGAGGTTGATATCCGTAATGGCATCTTTCACATTGCCGGGGGTGCCCTTTGCAATGGCCTCCGCGCGGATCAGGTATTGCTCGGCCAGCCTCATCACTACATAATATTCCAGCCCCTGTCCGTTCTTGTACTTGGCGGCTGTACTGTAAGGCGGATAAACGCCCACCCAGGTGGTCTTTCTTTTATCGTTGGGCTCAAAACTGCCGAGCAATTGATCGCTCAGTCTGAAATCCGGCGAAATATTGGGTAGATTGAGATTATTCAGGAACCTGATCCCCTCAGGTGTGCCATTCTTGTAAACAGGGTCATCACCGTTTTGCTTGAGCTGGAAGATGGCTTCCTTGCTGCCTTTCAGAAAAACCTTAGCGAGATCAGTTTCCAGGTCGAACAGCGATCTCTGGTTGATCACTTCCGTGGCGCTGGCAATGGCCAACTGGTACTGGTGTGTATAGAGATACACTCTGGCCAGCAATGCTTCTGCAAACCATTTGTTCACCCGCACTTTTTCGTTGTTGTTGACGAAGGAAAAGTCGCTGCTCATCAAAGAACGCGCCTTCACCAGGTCAGCAATGATCTGCTCGTATACTTTTGCAACAGGCGATCTTGAAAGCGCCAGATTCTTTTTTGAATCGGAGCTCAGTACAAGCGGAAGATCACCAAAATTATTCACGAGATAGAAATAGCTGAAGGCTCTCAATGCCAGTGCTTCGCCAGTGAGCTGATCCCTCACACTCTGCACCAGTTCTGAGGAAGCAGATGCTTCAATCCCTTCGATCACTGCCGTGGCGTCAAATACTGTTCTGTAAGCAGAGTTCCAGATAGCATCAGATTTTCGGGACGAGGCGGTTGTGATCTTATTCTGAACAACAGAAAGATCACCGGCATTATAGGTAGCAGGCAATACCAGCTCATCAGAAGAGAGGCCACCGGCAAAAGTTGAAAGCCCTGAAGCAAAATAACTTTCAGCATTGAGTGCATTCCCGGTAGCAGCAGTTCCATGGATCATTTTGGAATAGACCCCGGATATCGCTAATTCAGCCTGCCTGTTGTTGGCAAACATTTCATCTGTTGTGATGGACGCCAGGGGGGGATCTATTTCCAATAATTTTTTGCAGCCACTCAGCAGCAACACTGCAGTAACCAGGCTGAGGCAGATTTGTAAGGCAGTATATTTACGCATAAGCGGAGGGTTTAGAAGGTGAATTGAATATTGGCGGTGATGGTGCGGGGAATAGGGGATCCATTGAACGCGTTCGCCACTTCAGGATCAAGCCCTTTATAGGCAGTGATGGTGAAGAGATTGGAACTGTTAACGCCCACAGTAACGCCCTTCATGCCGGCTTTCTTGCACCAGTCCTTCGGAAGTCTGTAGGCAAGGCTCAGGTTGCTCATGCGCACATAAGAACCATTCACATATTTTGCATCTGACCTGATGTATTGGGTACTGTTGATATTGGCCCCAACGGTTGTGTACCTGGGATACTTCACAATGTCGCCGGGATTTTTCCAATGATCGGTCAGCATTTCCGCCGGGAGGGACATATTGTACATCCCACCTACAATGGCATTGAGGTAAGGATCCTGACGCAACCTGTTCACAAAAGCGAAGGTGGTGAAGAGAGAGAAATTCTTGTAGCCAAAATTCAATCCTGCACTACCTGAATATTTCTCTGTTCTGTCAACCTGAATATTCCTGTCATCATTACTTTGAAAAGGGATGAGGCTGCCGGCGGCAGTCACTATGCCATCTTTATTATGATCCTCGAAAGTATAAGCGCCCGTCATCGGATCTATGCCGGTATAGCGAAGTAAATATTCTGTATTGAGCGACTGCCCCACTTTCAGACTGGAATTGTATTGCGAGTTCTCGATACCGGGGAATTCGATCAGGCGGTTCTTGTTCCTGCCGATCACGAAGTTCATGGAGAGGTTGAGATCTTTTTTCTCTATCAGGTTAGCCCGTAACTCTACCTCAACACCCGTATTGGCAATTTTTGCCTGCCAGTTCATGACAGTGAAATCAAATCCAGTGTAGAGCGGTGTTGGGATATTCGACAACTGATTGCTGGCAATATTCCTGTACACAGAAATGTCTATCGAAAGCCTGTTATCTAAAAAAGCCAGGTTGGCTGCCAGTTCAGATTTCCAGGTGCTCTCCCATTGGAAATCCTGGTTGAGGGGGCTCAATACTTGAAAAGCATCCATGCCATTGTACTTTATGAGCTGCAGCGGGCTTAGGTTCAATGTGGCTGTACCCCATCTCGATAGATACTCATAGTCGCCGATCTGATCACTGCCGGTAGTACCCACACTTCCTCTGAATTTCACCAGGCTGACCCATGATGGAAGAACTTTCTGCATCCATCCTTCGTCAGATGCGATCCATGCCGCACCTGCCGATGCAAAATTCCCGAATTGGCGGCCTGGTCCAAACCTTGAAGAGCCATCCCTTTTCGCATTCAGGTTCAGCACATACTTGTTATCCCATATATATCTGAGAATGGCGGCAGTTGACGCGTATTTGTATTGTTTGAACCCTTCAGTGATAGTTTTGGTACCTGCATTGCTGTAGCTCTTCATCAACGCATCATTGGAATAATTTGTTCCCTGGATGGTCTCTGCACGTGTGGCAATGCTCTGGTAGGTACCAATAAGCTGCACGGATAAATTGCCTTTCCCGATAACTGAAGTGTATGCAATCTGCGGCTCTATATTGAACGCAGTCTGCGTGGAGCGGCCATAATAGGCACTGGGAAAATTTGAATAGATGGTATCCTTTGCAGCTTTGGGTGAAATATAATTATTGGTATTATGAGAAAGATTGAAGCCGGCTGCCGTTGAAAGTACAAGCCCTTTGATGACCTGGTAGCTCAGGTTGAGATTGGACTGCATGGAATACGTTTTGCTTTCGCTGAACACCTTAAGTCCGGAAAACGGGAATAAACTGGAGGTCCTGCCTCTGTAAGGAATGAAGTTGAACTCTCCTTTCCCGTTATAGATATCCGGGGCATTGGGCGGTATATTGTTCAACTCTCCTGGTCTACTGGCTTTCACATTGGTGAAAGCAATATTGTTGCCAAAGCTCAATTTGAATTTCTGGTTCATGCCAGTGTGGTTCACAGTGGTTCTGAAACTGCCCCGCTGATTCTTCCCTCCATTGTTCATGATCTCCTTTTGCGTAGCATAACCGCCAGACAGATTGTAGCTTGTTTGCTGGGTACCACTGCCCACACTCATATTTACATCCAGGGTATTGCCAACCCCTATCAGTTCTCTTTGCCAGTCTGTGTACTTGTTTGGGCCCCATAGCACCAGGTCCGGGGCGCTGTAGATATCGGCCGCAATACCATCATTCCTGAGCGCCTCCCTGCGAATGGCCAGGTAGTCCTGCGTATTCAGCATTTTGGGATAACGTTGATTGAACTTGGTCCCATTTGAAATACGGATATCGAAACTGGTAGGCCCTGTTCTGGCCTTTTTGGTGGTGATCAGGATCACACCATTGGCGCCTCTTGAGCCATAGATGGCAGTGGCATCGGCATCTTTGAGAACATCGATACGCTCTATATCCATCGGATTGATGCTGAGCAGGGGATTTTCACCATTGGTAAGGGAAAGGCCAGCCTGCACTGCTCCAGGATTGGCAGAGGCCAATGAGGTAGATAAGGTTGCAGGCAGAAAAGTGAGCGGAACTCCATCTATCACATAGAGCGGATCGGTGAACCCATTGGGGTTGATAGTATTCCTTCCGCGGATCACCACATTCACAGGCGCTGCGCCATTGCCGGATGTCTGTGATACCACCATGCCGGGCACTCGCCCTACCAGCGCTTCCAGCACGGTCATTACCGGTTGCCGTTGAATATCTTCCCCTTTCACTGTGCTGATATTTCCGGTTGCCAGCCTTTTGGTGGTTTTTCCATAAGCAGTGATGACAGTTTCTTCCAGCACTACATCAGCAACACTAAGTAGGAAAATATGTTCCTGACCAGACTTACGTATAAGATTCTTTCCTTCGCCATAAGAGCTGCCATCGGTCATGGACCGGAGCCTGGCAACGGATATTTCCAGTTTCTGAAAACCGATGGAGGTGATCACCAGGGTAGCATCGTCAGGGATACCGGGTAATGAGAAACGGCCCAGCTTATCGGCACTGATGCCTTTCTTTTCGCCTTTCACCTGTATGGAAGCGGAGATGATGGGCTCTCCGGTGGCCATGGACAATAGTCGTCCTGTAATATCGGTTATTGGTGGAGGTAAGAGGCTTTGAATGTCTTTTTGTTTGTTGATTGGCTTTTCCACCAGGAAAATATTCTGGCCGTCCAGCCGGTAGGTAACGGGCTGATCATGCAATAACATTTGCAGGAACTCTTCCAGTGGCATATTTTTTACCGAGACGGACACGGGATGCGTTTTTTTCAGCATTGACAGATTACCCGCCACTTCAAAACCTGTTTGTTTCTTAACGGCTGAAAAAACATCCAGCAATGATGCATTATTGAGCGAGAGCGTGACGGTCTGCGCTTTTGGCCGCGCAGCAACAGTCATACATGCGATGAAAAGAAGCAATGAAAGCAGTTTCATAACCCTAAGCATTGGAGCCCATAACCGAGGTTGTTCCTTCCCCTGTATCCATAAGGATAGCATGCCACGGCTACTGGTAGCAGTTTTTGACATAAATTTGATCCGCCAGCT
>JAGIAP010000086.1:0-14380 GCA_017744805.1 Chitinophagaceae bacterium
ATGCGCATCACCAATTTTGAAGAAGCCAACCAGTTTGTGAAGAGAGAGTACAGGGAAGGTTGGAGTTTGGGAGTGTAAATAAAGAATCCAGATACAAGATTGACCGTACAAAAAAATGTACGGTCAATTTTTTTTTGTACAATATTTTGCGACCATCATCGTTTATCAGGCCTACAGCCCTATTTCGCTTTTGATCCCACCTTGTTCCCAGCCCCGGGAGGTTTTCATGAGCCTGACCATACATTCGTGTAATCCATAATCAATAAAACAAAAAATGATCATGAAACGATTATTATGCTCATCCCTTGCCTTGTTGCTGCTTTTCACTTCCTGTAAGAAAGATAAAGATGAAAAAGAGGCAATACCAGACAATACAGTAGAAGCCACTCTCAATGGCACTAAACTGAGTTTTACTGTGGAGTCGGCTACACTGCTCCGTGATGCACAGTATGATGCAAAAAGACTGGACATCAACTGCGTCAGCACCGACAAGAAACATCGTGTGATACTTACCATCGGCAACTATGTGCTGGAGGGAAATGGAATGGAAGTGAAAACATACAATATTGCCCTCAGCCTCGTGGATGACCCTGCTACCCCGGATATAGATGAATCCATGAATGAAACTGACGATGGCTTGTTCACCTATAGCACCAAACTGGGTGAAAATAATTGGCTTACCGATGTGTATACCACACTGGGAAAAATTGTGGTCACTGCCAACAATGCAACGGATAAAACCATTTCAGGCACTTTTGAAATGGAACTGAAGGATTGGGAAACCCAAAAATCCGAGTTCAAGTTCACGGCAGGGAAATTCTCCAATGTGAAGTATATGGTATTGAATTGATAGTATAGCCATGAATAAAGATCCCGGCTAACATTTGTATCAGCCGGGATCTTTATTATCAGTAACAACGTAATTATTTTCCGAGATAAGACCTCAGCATCCATGCTGTTTTCTCATGTTTCTGGATCAGTTGCGTGAGGTAATCCACAGTGCCCACATCTTTCAGTTTATCAACCTCTTCGATCTTCTCGCGGATATATCTTGCCATGGTCTCATGATCATCCAGGAGATTTCTCACTTGTTCGCCTTGTTTGGTAGTGGCGGCGGGCTCGGTGAGATCGGTGAGTTTCAGGTATTCTTTCAGGCGGCCTTCCGCATAATGTCCGATCTTGCGTACCCTTTCAGCAATCTCATCGATCACGTCTTCCAGTTCCGTGTATAATCCTTCAAAGAATTTGTGCATCTCCATGAAATTATCGCCTTCATAGTTCCAGTGATAATTCCTGGTTTTGGCATACAATACAAATTCATCGGCCAGGAGCTTATTCAATATGAGGGCAATTTGTTGTGCATTCTTGTCAATAAGGCCAATGTTCGCTTTCATGATCTTAGAATTTTAGTATGATGATAATAGTTATCCGCGTTGAAGGAGATACAAAATTGCGGCCAATAAAGTTCGTATTAAGGTGATCGAGCCAGCGGCCCGGGCAGGGATATGCGCTGCCAGGGGCAAGCGTATTCCAAATGTACTAATTACATCGATACAAAATAGCGGTATTGACGAGGATCATTTTTGAGGATGATCCCGGGCATCAGGTATTTTCGTCCTCACCAGTGCTTTCCCCGGTGAAGGGATCCTGGTCCGGGCCATCCAGCAGGTTGGCGAGGGCTATCAGCTCCTGTTGTTTGTAGCGGAATTTGTCGTTATCGAAACATTTGCTGAATTCTTCCAGCAGCATCCTGATAGCGGCTTTGTTGGAGAGTGGTTTGAAATAGGAGGCAACGGGGGGGACGTTGATGCGCTTGAAATAATTGTCCACGTCCTTATGCGTGAATACCTGTCCGCTCATGGGATCGATGAAGAACTCGGTCTTGTACTGCGGGTTCTCGTTCACCCTTGTGAAATCATATTCGGGCTTGAAATAGCCCAGTACGAACTGGCGGGGGATATTGATGGCGCGGATGGGAACGTCGAGCAATTCGCTTACAATGAGGTACAGGATACCGTTGGCGATGGCGTTGCCGCGTTTGCTTTCCAGTTGTTTATTGATGAGGAACTCCTCGGGATGTTGGTACCCGATCTCGGAGCCACGCAGATTGTAGTAATTGTAAAGGATGCTGGTGAGCACATTCACCTGTTCCAGCGGGGTGAGGTAATTATTGAGCTCGAGCCAGATATTGCGGCGGAGCTTTTCGATCTCCTGGTAAATGGTGCTGGTGGTAAGGTCCGGATATTGAAAACGGGCTACCAGCAGGGCGCCCGTCAGCAGATCCTGGTGAAGGTTCCTGCTCCATTGCAGCATTTCCTCCGTGAGATCGCGATAATGCAAGCGGTGAATGAGGAGCTCGATCCTTTCCTGCACATCTTCGCTGACAGTATTTTCCCAGAGGTGCTCAAGGTTGGGAATGATACCTTTTCCAAAATCGATGATGCGGTCTGAAACCACATTGAAAACTTCTTCATCCGGATCATCAATCAGGTGGAACAAGGCTGATATTTCTTTATTTTCCTCCATAGGCCGGGGATTCTCCCTGATATAAGACAACTCAATCACGTTGTCAATTTCGGAGAAATGATTAAAATTTAGCGAAAAATCTTTTCCACAAATTCACAGAAAGATCATCTGCGTGATTATCAGAGCAATTCGCTTGCCAACGGCAGATGTTGATCGAGCAGGCGTTTCAGCTCTTTTTTTTCTTCAGCGGAAGAGAGCGCCCGGATGGGGATAAGAATTGCATGGTATGAGCTGGTATAGAGATAGTAGCAGTCTTTTGTCTCCACTTTTTTTACGATCGCTTCCCAGTTGTACCGGCTCTCGGAAGCATTGTCGCGGTCCAGTATTCCCTGCTCGCTGAGCGTGATCTCGGACTCTTCCAGGATATGCTGGTTCTCCGTTTCGCGGAGCATGGCGTTTACCCGGCTTTTGATGGATCGCCTTACGAGAAGGGGAACTATCAGCGCATAAATGATACCGATAGCGCCAAAAACGAAGATATCGGTGAGCAGGTCATGCCTGAATCGATTGATATATACGTATCCTGCGGCTACTGCACCATACAGTACCAGTACCCGCAGGAAGTATTTATAACGATATCCTTTCCGGTCCGGTGAGGACCAGCTTGTGTAGTAATTGTATTCCAGGAATTCTTCCCGGGTGAGGTTGAATCGTAAGGTCAGCACTATTTTTTCTTAGCGCCTTTGGAGGCTGCTTTTTTGGTAGCTGTTTTTTTAGCCGCCGCTTTTTTGGCGGGCTTGGAAAATGCGTTGGGCACCTGTGCCAGGATCATTTTCTTCGCCTCTTCCAGTGAGATGGTGGCTGCTTCCTCGGCCGTGTATTTGCTGTCGTCCGCCTTTCTTCCCAGTTTCAACATCTTCTTGTTGAACTTGATGAAGGGGCCCCATCGTCCATTCTCGATCGTGATCTTCTCTTCCGGCCACTGCTGGATATAACGATTGGATTCTTTCTTCACCTTGGCTTCGATCAACTCTTCGATCTCTGCCTGCGACAGGTTATCGAAGTTGTAACGTTTGGGCACATTGATGAACATATCGTTCCATTTGATGAAAGGGCCGAAACGTCCCTTGCCCTTGGTAACGCCCTTGCCTTCATACATGGCGATAGGAGCATCTGCCTGCGCCTTTTCATTGATCAGCTCCAGGGCCCTTTCCAGGTCCACACCAAGCGGATCTTCGCCACGGGGAATGGAAATGAACTGCTCTCCGAATTTCACGTAAGGACCGAACCTGCCCACGTTCACGGCCACTTCCTGTCCTTCATGTGTGCCCAGTGTTCTGGGCAGTTTGAAGAGGTCCATCGCTTCTTCATACGTGATGGTCTCGATGCTCTGATCTTTCTTCAGACTGGCGAACCTGGGCTTCTCCTCATCGTTTACATCACCGATCTGTACCATGGGACCGAAGCGCCCCATCCTGGCAACGATCTTCTTGCCACTTTCCGGGTCCAGGCCCAGTTCTCGTTCGCCTTTGATGCGCTCTGCATTCACGATGGTATCGTCCACTTCCTTCTTGAAAGGGACATAGAACTCATCGATCATGCGGTTCCATTTCAGTTTACCCGCTGCCACTTCATCGAATTCATTTTCGATACGGGCGGTGAAACCATAGTCCATGATATCGTCGAAATACTGTTTCAGGAAGTCCGTCACTACCAGTCCGAGATCGGAAGGGAAGAGTTTGGATTTTTCTGCACCGGTATTTTCTGATTCTGTGATCTTGCTGATATTGTCCTTCACCAGGCGGAAGATGCGGAACTCGCGTTTGACGCCTTCTTTATCGCGTTTCTCCACATACCCGCGTTTTTGGATGGTGGAGATGGTGGGGGCATAGGTAGAAGGTCGGCCGATGCCGAGCTCTTCAAGTTTCTTTACCAGGGAGGCCTCCGTGTAGCGGGGGCTGGGCCTGCTGAAACGTTCGATGGCCTTCATTTCTTTGAGGGGCAGTTGCATGTTCACCGTGAGTGGCGGCAGCATGCCTTCAGCCTGTTCATCGTCGTTGATATCCTCTTCGTCGCGGTCCTCACGATACACTTTGAGGAAGCCGTCGAATTTGAGCACTTCGCCGCTGGCGGTGAGCTCTTCTTTATTGGTGGAGATGGATATTTTGGCGATGGTCCTTTCCAGTTCCGCATCGGCCATTTGGGAGGCCATGGTGCGTTTCCAGATCAGTTCGTATAATTTCTTCGTATCAGGATCGTCCACGAAATGATTGTCCATATAAGTAGGACGGATGGCTTCGTGCGCTTCCTGGGCGGATTCGTTCTTGTTCTTGTACCTGCGTGGTTGGTGATAGCGTTCCCCGTACTGGCTGATGATCTGGTTACGGGCATCGCTCATGGCGGTATCGGAGAGGTTCACACTGTCCGTACGCATATAGGTGATCTTACCGCTTTCGTAGAGCTTCTGCGCCAACTGCATGGTGCGGCTCACGGAGTACCCGAATTTGCGGGAAGCTTCCTGTTGAAGGGTAGAGGTGGTGAAAGGGGCGGCGGGCGATTTGCGGGCCGGTTTCACCTGGATATCGTTCACCTTGTAGTCCGCGCCGATACAGCTTTTGAGGAAGTTCTCGGCATCGGAGGCGCCTGAATATTTTTTGCCTTCTGCTGCAAAAGTGACGGCTTTGTTGGAAAGGTCATTGGCAGTGAAGAGGGCTTCTATTTTGAAGGTAGAAGTGGCGGTGAAAGCGTTGATCTCCCTTTCCCTTTCGGCGATGAGACGAACGGCCACGCTCTGCACACGGCCGGCGCTGAGGTTGTTCTTCATGCTCATCTTGCGCCAGAGAACAGGGCTGAGCTCGAATCCCACGATCCTGTCCAGCACCCTGCGGGCCTGCTGGGCATTCACCAGGTTCATATCCACGGTGCGTGGATTGTCTACCGCCTTCCGGATGGCAGGCTTGGTGATCTCATGGAAAACGATCCTTTTGGTATTCCTGGGGTCCAGACCAAGTACTTCGCAAAGGTGCCAACTGATAGCTTCCCCTTCGCGATCCTCATCCGTTGCCAGCCAAACCTCATCGGATTTTTTAGCTAAGGTTCGCAACTCTTTTACAACCCGTTCTTTATCGTCCGGGATGATATATCTAGGTTGGTAATTATTCTTCAGATCGATACCCATATCGTCCTTCTCGAGATCCCTGATATGGCCATAACAACTCTTTACCTCGAAATCTGATCCCAGGATCTTTTCGATGGTTTTTGCCTTGGCAGGAGACTCCACGATCAATAAATTCTTCGCCATACGTTGATTAAGCGGTTTAAAATAGGCCTGTTGGCGTGCAAGTTTAGTGTATAACGGTGAAAACAACAAATTGGTACCGGCAGAGTGCCCAAGAACCGGGCCGTTTTGGGGAGGGGATAGGTCCTGGTCAATCAGGCTGATAATCAACTGACAAAGGAGGGGGACGCCTGACTAATTGCCGGTTCCCGCCAAAATTTTTGAGGTTGGGGCCATACACTAACTAAGCGCTGACCCAACCGTAAAAAGGTCCGTTCAAGTATGCTCCAGGTGCCAACCAAGTACGGACCTAAGCGTAAAAAGGCCTGTTTAAGTACTGACCAAGTACTGACATAGTACCAAAGCCTTTTTTTATCCACATATGAAATACCCTTATAAATTCTGTAAAAATGCTCCAAAACGCGGTTTGCATTCATTTTTTCAGTTTATTTGATACCATATTTATTTATAAGCACTGAACACTTTCCCGGCGATATTCCCCCTCGGCGATTCCGCAGCTACGATAGAGCTCGGCAACCGGATGGACGAACAACTCAACAGGAAAGTGATGGCAATGGCAGCATGGTTCAGCCAACATGCTTTCGACGGGCTCAACAACATCATTCCGGCATATAGTTCCTTAACTGTTACTTTCGATCCCTACCTTATCAAGACCACCTGGCAGCCTGCATCCACCGCATTTGAGTGGGTGAAACAAAAACTGGAAGCTGCGTATAACCTGTCTAACGAAAATTCAGCAATGCCTGCCACGTTACACCGCATCCCTGTTTGCTACGAAGGGGAATATGCGCCGGACCTGGAAGCACTTGCCTTACACCTTCAGATAACCACCAGAGAAATTATCCAACTGCATTCAGCAGTGGTTTACCGGGTATACATGATCGGGTTCCTTCCCGGATTTGCCTATCTCGGTACAGTGGACGAGCGGATCGCCGCTCCGAGGAAACCACAACCCGCATCAGTAAAAGCCGGTAGTGTCGGCATTGCGGGAAAACAAACCGGGATCTACCCACTGAACAGTCCGGGCGGATGGAATATCATCGGCCGGATGCCACTGAAAATGTTCGATCCCCATGCGGATCAACCCGTATGGATGCAGCCAGGAGACCAAATTCAATTCTTCCCGATAACTGCCCGGGAATTCAAATCGTGGCAGTAATCGTTTGGTATTACGTTGATCCTAAACCGAATTTGTCCTGAACTCCAAACATTTCCCTGCATGTCCCTCACCATCATCAAACCAGGCCTTTGCGACTCCATCCAGGATGCAGGCCGCCATGGACAAGCCCATCTCGGCATCAATGCCGGTGGCGCCATGGACCCTTACGCTGCCGGCGTAGCCAATCTCCTGGCCGGCAATCAACGCTGCGAAGCCGTTCTCGAGATCCATTTCCCCGGCCCGCAGATCCTCTTTGAACAAAATGCCCTCATCAGCATCACCGGAGGGGATTTTACCCCCTTCCTCAATGATGAGCCACTTCCCCTCTGGAAGCCCATCGTAGTGAGAAGGAATACCATCCTTCATTTCAAAAGATTACAACAGGGCGCCCGCTGCTATATCGCCATCCATGGCGGATTCAATGTACAGCCCTGGCTGGGTAGCTATAGCACCAATCTCAAAGCTGCAGCCGGTGGCTATGAAGGCCGCAAGCTGGAAAAAGGCGATGAGCTCTGCTTCCGCGAGAATACCGTTTATTTTGCCGGGCTCCTCCGCGAAGGCCGCGATTTCCAGGTACTCAACTGGCGGGTGGATATGAGAAGGGTATACCAGGATCCCCACGAGATCTGCTTCACCACCGGCCATGAGTTCCATGAGCTTTGCCCCAACTCGCAACAAGATCTTCTCCAGAATAATTTCATCATTCATCCTTTCTCAGACAGAATGGGCTATCGCCTGAAAGGTGTGCCACTGAAAAGGAAGCACGATTATGAACTGATCTCCTCAGGCGTAAGCTGCGGCACTATGCAATTGTTGCCGGATGGACAACTGATCGTGCTGATGGCCGACCATCAGACCACAGGAGGCTATCCGCGCATCGGGCATGTGGTGTCCGCCCATCTTCCCAAACTCGCGCAGCTCAGGCCCAGTGATCCCATCCAATTCAAACACGTTGATATCCAGACCGCAGAAGATTTGCTATATTCACAGCAACAGGAAATGGTGATCCTTCAAAGGGCTTGCCATGATCACCTGAACGAACTGGTATGCTGACAATCGATATCAACTGCGATATGGGCGAAAGCTCATCATTATGGGATTATTCACTTGAAAAGGATCTGAGCATCCTGCCTTATATCAGTTCGGTCAACCTTGCCTGTGGGTATCATGCAGGTGATCCGCATGTGATGCATACCATGGTGGAAGCGACTATGAAAGCAGGCATCGCCATCGGGGCGCATCCTTCTTTTCCGGATCGTGATAATTTCGGTCGCTCCAATATGGATCTTCCCCCTGAAAGGGTCTATGATATCGTGTTGTACCAACTGGGAGCGCTGAACGCCTTCCTGCAGGTAAATGGCGCCAGCCTTCATCATGTGAAGCCCCATGGTGCGCTCTACAATTTGGCCGCTAAAGATCCTGTGCTGGCCAAAGCCATTGCCGATGCCGTATATGATTTTGATGGATCACTGATCCTGTACGGGCTCAGCGGGAGTGAACTGATAAAGACGGGCCGGCACGATTTCCTGGCTACCTGCAGCGAAGTGTTTGCCGACAGAACATACCAAAACGATGGATCGCTCACCCCACGCGCACACCCGGAGGCCCTGCTCAAAAGCCAGGAAGCCGTAGTGGCGCAGGTATTACAAATGGTGCAAGAACAAACTGTACGATCCCTTTCCGGCAATACCGTTCCTGTAAAAGCGGAAACGATCTGTATCCATAGTGATGGCGCACACGCGCCTGAATTTGCTAAAGCCATTCATGAGGCTTTGATAAATGCGCAGATCGCTGTAACTTCTCCCGTCAAAATCTAACTGCTTGAGCTCATCCAATACCAGATCTGCATTACTGGGCGCTGCATTCCTGATGGCCACTTCCGCCATCGGCCCGGGCTTCATTACACAAACCACCGTATTCACCCAGCAATTGCTGACCAGTTTCGGCTTCGTGATCCTGATCTCGATATTACTGGATATTGCCGGCCAGTTGAATATCTGGCGGGTGATAACAGTATCGGGTATGCGCGCACAGGACCTGGCGAACAACCTGCTTCCGGGGTCAGGGTATTTTTTGGCGGCATTGGTATTGCTCGGTGGACTGGCATTCAATATCGGGAATGTGGCAGGAGCGGGGATGGGGCTGGATATCCTCTTCCCCCTGGATGCGGATCCTGTGAAACCTGTAATGGGCGCCGTCATTTCAGCGGCCATTGCCCTGGTGATCTTTTGGGTGAAGGAAGTGGGAACAGCCATGGATTGGTTCACCAAGATCCTTGGATTTGTGATGATAGGATTGACGCTCTATGTGGCCATTGCATCGCATCCGCCGGTAGGAGATGCAATACTTCGAACCTTCGTTCCCGTTAGGATCGATACCACGGCCATCGTTACGCTGGTTGGTGGTACCGTTGGTGGTTATATCAGTTTTGCAGGAGCACACAGATTGCTGGATGCAGGGATCCGGGGGAAGGATAAATTACCGCAGGTAACAAAGAGCAGTGTCAGCGCTATCCTGTTGGCTTCTGCCATGCGGATATTATTGTTCCTGGCTTCGTTGGGCGTTATCGTAAGTGGCGGACTGATCAATAAGGATAACCCAGCCGGATCCGTATTCCAGCTGGCTGCCGGGCAAACAGGTTACTATATTTTCGGCATCGTACTCTGGGCTGCAAGCATCACATCAGTAGTGGGCTCGGCTTATACCAGCATCTCCTTCCTTCGTACATTCCATCCTTTTCTCGATAAACATTACCGGATCCTGATCAGTTTTTTTATCGTTACCTCAACCATCATATTTGTAATGATGGGCAAGCCACCGGTAAAAGTGCTGGTGCTGGCCGGTGCACTCAACGGATTGATATTGCCGCTGGCATTGGCCCTGATGTTGCTGGCCGTTTACAAACAGAAGCTGGTAGGCACTTACAAACATCCTTTGTGGATGAGCGCCATGGGCTGGCTTGTAGTGGCTGTGATGAGCTGGATGAGCGTGAAAGCCGTGCTGTTCGACCTGGCCAATCTCTGGAAATAAACCCAACCTGCAATTATGAAACCCTTATTCCTCTTCTTCTTTTTGATCACCAGCTTTAGCCTTGCCGCACAGCAGCAGTATATCGGGTTAACTACCGGGCAAGTGAAAAGGCATATGCGCTCCTATATTAAATTCTACAAGTATACCATGTTCACGATGGAGGAGAAGAAGAACGAGATCAGCTACCTGCTGCGCGAAGACAAAGTGCAGCATACCGACTTCAAATATGAGTTCGATCCAAAAGGGAAATGTATAGCGTCCGGCGTTTATGGAAATTGTTTACAGTGCATTGAAAGAGACCTGAACCTTGTTCTTAAGAAGGATAGGTACGGTTGGGTCAAGATCAACGACTCTACCTGGTTGAGCTCCTATCGGCGCTCCCTGCAAATGACCATGAAAAAGAATGTAGGCGAAGGCTTTATGTACGGGCTGGATATCCGGAAAATGATCTGGAGCAGGACCTGGTATAACGACCGTATCGCCGGGAAAATTTAATTCATTGCTTTAGCTTTTCATTTACAATTAAGGCATTATTTTGCCGTTAATAGTTCGTTCCTCCACTTCAACCACCATTTATTCAGTATTTATACTCTTAACTCCGTGTTGCGTTAATTGAGCTCTGCCGGAGCAACAAAACGTATTTACTATGACTGACAACAACCAGGGTCATTCGGATGGCTTGTATACCTACGAGTCGTTTGGTGGTGGTACAACCCAAAAAACTGACAACCGTTTCTTATGGTGGTGCGCAGGCGCGCACCAGCAATTACTCAAGCAATTCCCTTCAGAGCACAGCAAGTATAGTGGGCTGGGAGGCGTTATCCTCGCTACTTTCATCCTCGCCTCCATATCGGCGGGATATGCCGTGTACAGTGTATTCGGCAACTGGGGCTGGACCGTCCTCTTCGGCCTGATCTGGGGGGTGATCATTTTCAATTTCGACCGCTTCCTTGTATCCACCATGCGCAAGTATGGCGTGAGTAAGCGAAAACAGATGCTGATGGCAGTTCCCCGTGTACTCCTGGCCCTGCTGATCGGTATCACTATCGCCAGGCCATTGGAGTTGAAGATCTTCGAAAAGGAGATCGACACCCAGGTAACGAAGAACCTTCACAAGAAGATGCAGGAGAACGATAGCCTGTTACGGATAGAGAACCAGGCGCAGATGAGCAATGCCACTGCAGAGCGGGCCCGCCTGAATGCGCGTAAGCTGGCAATCGAGGACACACTACATAATCTGCAACTGAGTTATATCCGGGAAGCGGATGGAACAGGCGGCTCCCAACAAAGGGGTATCGATCGCCTGGCGAAGCTGAAGATGGAGGCTTACAATAGCGCCCTCATTCAATACAGGCCGGAACTGGCATCGCTGGAAGCCGGTATGAAACAGCAGGACAGCATCCTCGCCGCCACCAATACCGGGCTGGAAGCCAAAAGAAAAGAATACGAAGCAGCGGCAAAGAACAATGTCGGTTTCCTGGAGCGCAATAAAGCCCTGAGCGATCTGGGCGATGCGGAGCCCAGCGTTTTCTGGACCAGCCTGCTGCTATCCTTACTGATCATCCTCATTGAAGTAGGGCCGATATTATCGAAGCTCATCATGCCGGTTGGGCCTTACGATATCGCCCTGGCCAAAGAAGAGCTCACCAGCATGGCCGCCGCTGAAAACGAAATGCGGAAAGATAAGGAGCTCACCTCCGAAAAGAAACGCAGTTTCTATCGCAAGCAAAAAGAAATGAGCGATCAACTGGTAGAGAAGCTCAGCGCCCTGCAGCAAAAGCATATCGACCAGGAACTGGATAAATGGGAGCGGGGCGAATGGAACCCGAAAGACCATCGCGCCAGTATGGATGAAGTGATGCGCAAGATCAAAGAGCGCTACCAGGTGAATGAGGACGATGTGATCTGATAAAAATCATTTCATCTCCTGTTACTGCAAAAAGAAAAACAGTGCACCTATAGCCAGGAGAAAAACCAGGGTTAGCAGTATCGTTGTACTGCTGACCCTATATTTTTGACGGGTGCCGGGAAGGAGCAGGAAGATCACCGAAAGAAGGCCGAGCGTGAATGGCACGGAAACAGCGATCATTTCTTTTTTCATACCCAATTTCGACAGGAAAAAAAAGAGGTAGCCGGTTATTACTACATGCAGCACCAGGATGGCCGTACAAAATACCCAGCCGGTTCTGCGGACCTTCAATAATGCAACACCACCGATCAGGCTGATCAATATCCCCAAACAAACCCTCAGGTACATGAAAAGGGCGCCGCGATTGATGACGATATTTTCATCAGCAGCAGTCAGGGAGCTGGCGCGTGACGAGATAAAATCGAATACCAGTAAGCCAAGGAAGGTGAGGCCGATCAGAAAAGTGAAGATACCTGCGAATTTCTCTCGCCAGTTGGTTGTTTGCATAGCGTGCAAAATAATAAAGGAATAGGCTTCCACCAACAATCGGGGAAGCGAAGCCAGGTAAATTAACAATGGTAAAAATGGCCGGGGCCACTAGTTCAAAGCGGTACTAAGGGTGTAACTGCGCTTCGATCCCTGCGGCCAGTTGCCGGGCCCATCTGGAGTATTCTTTTCCTGATGGATGCAAATTGTCGGGGGCCAGCAGGGTCCTGTCCTGCAATGCCTCACGGGTTCCCGGGGTGATATCGATATAGTGAACCTTGTATTGTTCAGAAAGGGCCCGGTTGGCATCGTTATATGCATCGATCTCCCTTGCTATCTGTTGAGCGTCCCGGTCTTCCGCAAAAGGCGTTACACCCCAGTCTGGGATGGAGAGCACGAATACATGCGCTGGCTCATTACCGGCAAACCCGATGGCTTGTTTGAGCAGGGATTCAAATTCCCCCTTGTAATCTTGCACTGGCCTGCCCCGGTACTGATTGTTGACGCCGATCAGCAGGGACACCATATCATATTGTTTCCTGAGCGTGGCACTGTCGATGCCGCGTTGCAGCTCATCGGTGGTCCAACCGGTTTTGGCAATGATCTCGGCGGCATGGAAATCATGGCCTGCCTGCCTCAATAACTGAATGGTCTGGTAGGGAAAATTCTCAGCCACAGGAACGCTTTCTCCGATCGTATAAGAATCGCCGAGGGCCAGATAGGTATAAGAAGTTGACAACATACTGGGAGATAATGAAGCAGGAAAAATACTAAAACTAATGAAAATGCAGAGCCACTTTCTTCTCATTCCAAAATCTTTTCTTACCTTATATACGTAAATACACCGTGAAAGATTTCCCATATACCCCTCGCAATAATTCCTAATCTCTGCATTCGTTTTTGAACGTACCCGTATTCGTCCCTTTTTAACTCCCCCCGGGATTTTGTCGGCCAAAAAAAGTCCGGGAGAATATCACATCAGTAATATCCTTCCGGACTTATCCAATCCAGTATCTTCTGAAGCCAGGACTATTGTTGCATTCCCTGCATGCCGTTTTGCATGCCTTCCATTTCGCCCTTTGTATTCTTTCTTTTGAATAGTGCAACATCGAACTTACCGAAGCGGTAACTGAAGTTGATGCGGACCACCTGGGGGTCCCTTCGTCTCCATTCGTCCTGAACAAATCCTGCTGCTTCGGAATGCACTACGTATTTACGGGAGCGAAGCACATCGCCCCAGTTGATGGAGATGGACGCCGTATTCTTCCTGATCTGGAAATCCTTCTTCAGTCCCAGGTCCATGCCGTAATTGGCATCGATATATCCTTGTGTTGTGGAAGGCGTGCCACCGAACATTCCACCTCCGCCACCACCACCGGGGCCACGACCGCCACCGCCCTGGCTGCTATTGCTGGTGCTTACCGGCAAGGCACTGCGGCTCTGGTAATCGCCACTCACCTGGAAGCTCCAGCCTTTCCCGAATTTGAAAGTCTGGTTGGTCTTCATATTCCAGGAAGTGCGCTCATTCTCCAGCCCCTTCACTACATTGTCGCCTTCGATCTTAGAGTAATAAATATTGGTGTTGAAATTCATCTCCCACCATTTGGTCCAGTTATTACGGAAGATCAGTTCCAGGCCACCTGCATACGCGTTGCTGGCATTCACCCAGGTAGAGATGGGCGCCAGAGTATCGCTGCCGGCCAGTTGTCTCCAGCTTTGGTAACGGGAAATGAGATCGGTGGTGTATTTACCGAAAAGCGTAGCCAGGAAGGTATGGTTCTTCTCACCATAGGTTTTCTGGTAGCTCAGTTCCAACGAATGGGTGAACTCGGGTTTGAGGTCCGGGTTACCGGTCTGATAATTGAGCGGGTCCGTGTAATCAGTATTGGGCATCAACTGGAAGAAGTTGGGACGATTGATCCTGCGACTATAATTCAGTTGAAGATCCTGCCTGTTCTCGAAACTGCGCGTGATGAAAACGGAAGGGAAGAGGCTGATGGGATATTCGTTGGAATATTTGTCTTTTCCGATC
>JAGIAP010000086.1:14390-17263 GCA_017744805.1 Chitinophagaceae bacterium
GCTTTCCATCGTAACTGGAGCTCTCCGCGCGCAATCCCACCTGGTAGCTGAAATTATCTTTCACCTTTTGTGAGAAAGTGGCATACCCCGCATATACGTAATCGGTATACTCGAATTCATTGCTGAGCTTGGGTAGGAAAGAACCATCGAGGTAGTTGAGCTGACGGCTTTCAAAATTCCTGATCTGTGCACGGAGCCCTGCTTCCCATTTCATTTTATCGTTGACCGGGTTCACGAAATCCGTTTGGGCGATCAGGAAATTGTTCTTTCCACCACCTTCCGTTTTTTGCTGGAACAATGGTCCCAGGTTATTTTGCTGTTCGGGATCGGAGAAATATTGGAAACGGATATCGGAACCATTATTGCTCTTGCTCTGGTTATAGGTGATATCGGCTGTCCATTCTTTACCGGTACGGGCGAAATTATGTTTGAAAGCGAGCTGTGTACCGTAGTTGCGGAAACTATTATCAGTACCGTTGATGCGGCGCTGGGAACGGAATACGCCCGTCATACCGAGCGTATCTGAATTGATGTTCTGGTTGTTGTTGCCGTTGAAATTACCGTTGACGATGGACTGGGAGATGGTGATGGTATTCCGGTTATCAATGAAATAATCCAGGCCGATCCTGCCAAAGGCAAAGCTGCCGTCGAATTCTCCTTTATTGTTCTGCAGGTTGTAGAACGACTTACCGTTCAGGGTATTTTGCTGGTCTGATTCTCCCCAGCTTTTGGATTTACGTTGATTGTAATTACCGTTGGCAAAGAGGTTGATCTTACCCTGGCGCATATTGATATCGCCACCGCCATTGAACCGGCCACGGGAGTCAACGCCTGCGCGGATGCTACCACTGTAACCGGCTTTGCGATTCTTCTTCAACACTATATTGATGATACCACTCTGGCCGCCGGAGGCATCGTATTTGGCGGAAGGGTTGGTGATCAGCTCCACGCTTTGGATGGCATCTGCGGGTATCTGGTCAAGGGAAAGGGTAGTGGGCCTTCCGTCCACGAAGATCTGCGGCGCGGCGTTACGGAGGCTGACATTACCATCGATATCCACGTTGATGCTGGGCACATTGCGCATTACATCGATGGCGGAACCACCGGCTGCCGTGATATTCTTCTCAACATTGATGATCTTTCTGTCGATCCCCATCTGGATCAGGGGCTTTGAAGCCGAAACGGTCACGGCGTCCAGGGTTTGGGCATCCTGTTCGAGCTTGATATTGCCGAGGTCCTTATCCACTGCGGCCATGGCCTGGCTCATATCCTGGCCGGCGCCGAATTTGAGGTCGAACTGTACCTTTTGTTCAACGGTCTTGTACCCGATGGCGGTGATGGTAAGCTTGAACTGTCCGAAGATAGGGAGGTTCTCCAGGCTGAAATCGCCATTGGCACGGGTGAGCATACCGCCGAAAATAATGTCTTTCCGTTTGCGGGTGAGGGAGTCGAATTTGGAACCGACCAGTTGGATGGAGGCTGCGTCGATACCTTTATTGGTTTTGCCATCGACGATCTTTCCGTAAAAATGGCCTATTGCGGGGATCTGGCCACCGCCCCTGCGGGCGCCGCCTCCCTGGCCACCCATTCCGGGCATCTGAGCAAAACTGGCTATACAGGTGAAAACCGCGACAATAATCAGTAGATATGATCTCATGTTTATGTGGAATTGAACCATTGGACGTAAAATAACTATGCGTCTTGCGAAGAGTTTAGCCAATTTGATGAGCGGTAAGGCTCAGGCGATCGCCAGGCTCAGGAGCACCTGGATGATGCCGATCAGTAGCCCCACACCAGCGCCTATCCATTCAAACTGGCGGAGCTCTTTTCCGAGTTGCTGCCTGATAGCGGCTTCCAGTTGTTGGGGAGGGAAGGAAGTAATCTTTTGGGTAACCATCTTTTCAATGTCGAGATCGGTACGGAGGTTCTGTACGTAGCTCTTCATCAGTTGGGGGAAGATCTCCTGCATCTCTTTCATGAAGATCTCTTTCAGTTGGTTGATGGTCTTATCACCGATGAACATGCTGATCATGGGGAAAGCTTGTCCCAGCTTGTTACGCAGGAAATTGTCGATATGACCTTCCACCAGGGGCATGATCTTCTCCATGGCTTCGGGGCCGGCGATCTTTTTTTCAATCTCATCGAATGATACGAGCTGGCTGGCCAGTGTTCCCACCTGTTGGGCGATAGCTGGCTGTTTCCGGGGGAGGATGCGTTTGATGAGAGCATTCAGGATCATGCGGTTTGCGAGCCATCCGATACATGCGCCCACTATGGGGATAAGCAAAAGCATCCAGTTCATTTGATGAGTTTTATGATGAAAAAGAAAAACGGTGAAACTCTCAGAAGAATTTCACCGTTTAAGGTGGGTACCCAACCGGGTTCGAACCGGCGACCCTCAGAACCACAATCTGATGCTCTAACCAGCTGAGCTATGGGTACCATTTGGAGTGCAAATGTAGATGAAAAATAAATTCCACCAAAAAAACTTGTTTATTTTTTTGATACACAGCGTGGTAGGTTGAAATCTATTGCTTTGGAAGGCCCGTGGGAACTAAGTTTCAGGCTGGATAAAAAATGAAGTCAGTTGTTGCCGGTTGATGGGATGGGTGATGCATTTATGAGGCAAGGGTAAGAATTGAAATTGAGGGGAGGGGAAGGTTGTGTTTTCACATACGGAATTTAGTTTGAATTGCAGCGGGAAAAAAAACGCAAAATGGCGTTTTTTTTCCCGCTGTTTTGAATGTTGTGGTGAGTAACATTGTATTGTCAATAGTATCAGTGATGTATAGCCGAAATATACCCAGTGGTACTGATTTTTTAAAAAAGGGCGTAAAAAACTTTGTAACCTTAGGGGTTACGCATATCTTTGT
>JAGIAP010000087.1:0-373 GCA_017744805.1 Chitinophagaceae bacterium
GGCCCACGCGTTGGATAAAGGGCGCGTCTCCGGTGGAAATATTACCGGCATATTGTTCAGTAAGATTGCTGCCCAGTGCCAGGATCTTGTTCCGGTTGAAAGCGATATTGGCATTGGCCTTCCACTCGAATTGTTTATTGGAGACGATCCTTGCATCCAGCGCCAGCTCGATACCCTTGTTCTCCACAGAGCCCGAGTTACGCAATTGCCTTTGAAAACTGCTGGATGGTGGTGTGGTAATGTATTGCAGGAGATCGTTGGTCCTTTTGTAATACGCATCTACATGGAAATTGACCCTGCCATCGAGTACACCCAGGTCCAGACCAAGGTTGTAAGCGGTGGTGGTTTCCCAGATGATGGAATCATTGGCGGG